>JANPAS010000001.1:0-20311 GCA_031430035.1 Comamonadaceae bacterium
GCCATACTTAAACAAAGCATCCAACAAGCGGTGAAGAATCATGGCATCCGTAATGTCTGCCACATGAAACTCATCAAAACAGATGAGTCGATAACGCTTGCTAATGCGCAGTCCTAAAGCATCAAGCGGATTCACCGTGCCCTGCAAATCAGCCAGTTCACGGTGTACTTCGCGCATGAATTCATGGAAATGCAGGCGTGTTTTGCGTTTGATAGGAACAGCCGAATAAAAGCAATCCATCAAAAAACTCTTGCCACGTCCTACACCACCATACAGGTAAACACCTTGCGGAATGTTGGGGTGATTAAAGATTTTTTTGAATGCCGATGAACGCTCAGCCAAATACATCGTCCAATGCCTCGCACATGCGTCCAACGCCTCAACCCCCGCCAGCTGCGCAGGATCAGAGGTGTAGCCGCGCTTCTTTAGCTCGGCTTGGTAGATGTCAAGGACAGACACGAAACAATGCGATAGCTAAATTAAAAATTCAGCGTCCGCTTGTCCACGGCTAGCGCCGCTTCTTTGGTTGATTCGGATAGCGACGGATGTGCATGACAAATCCGCGCAATATCCTCAGACGATGCACGGAATTCCATCGCCATCACGAGCTCTGCAATCAACTCGGATGCTTGCGGCCCAATGATGTGAGCGCCGAGCACTTCGTCAGTTGTTGCATCTGCCAAAATTTTGACAAAACCTGTCGTATCGCCCAGCGCACGGGCTCTGCCGTTTGCCAAGAACGGGAATTGACCTGCTTTGTAGGCAACGCCATCAGCCTTCAATTGCGCTTCAGTTTTGCCAACCCAGGCAATTTCAGGGCTGGTGTAAATCACCCACGGAATCGTATTGAAGTTGACGTGCCCGTGCTGACCTGCCATGCGCTCAGCCACGGCAACGCCCTCTTCTTCAGCCTTGTGCGCCAGCATAGGGCCACGCACCACATCGCCCACCGCCCACACGTTTGGCAAATTGGTTTGGCAGCTGTCGTTCACAACGATGGCGCCGCGTTCATCAAGCTGCAAGCCAACGGCTGCGGCATTCAAACCATTGGTATTAGGGACGCGACCAATCGAGACGATTAGCTTGTCTACATCCAGCGTTTGCGCTTCGCCCTTGGCGTTGGCGTAGTTGACCGACACGCCTTTTTTGCCATTTTTAACTTCAGAGATCTTGACGCCAAACTCCAGCTTCAAGCCTTGCTTAGTAAATGCTTTAAGCGCTTCTTTGGCAATACCTTCGTCGGCAGCACCTAAGAACGACGGCATAGCTTCAAGAATAGTGACTTCTGCGCCTAAGCGACGCCAGACCGAACCCATCTCTAGGCCAATCACGCCAGAGCCAATCACGCCAAGGCGTTTAGGCACGCTACCTACGCGCAGAGCACCGTCATTCGAAAGCACATTGACTTCGTCAAATTCAGCACCTGGTAACACGCGAGCGTTTGAGCCAGTCGCAATCACAACGTGCTTAGCGGCAATCGCTTCATCCGCTTTGCCTTTCACAGACAATTGATACAAGCCATCTGCATTGCCAATAAAACTTGCCAAGCCATGGAAGAACGTGATCTTGTTCTTTTTAAGCAAGTACAAAATCCCGTCGTTGTTTTGCTTCACCACGCCGTCTTTGCGAGCCAGCATTTGAGCGACATCCATCTTCACGCCAGCAGCGCTAATGCCATGCTCGGCAAAATGATGATTCGCGTGATCGAAATGCTCCGAGCTTTGCAAAAGTGCTTTAGAAGGAATGCAGCCCACGTTGGTACAAGTACCGCCTAGCGCAGGTGCGCCAACCACGTTTTGCGCCGCGTCGATACAAGCGACGCTAAAGCCCAATTGCGCCGCACGAATAGCCGCCACATAGCCGCCAGGACCGCCGCCAATGACGATGACATCAAAAGATTTAGACATGTCTGTAGTCCTTAGATATCAAACAACAAACGAGCGGGATCTTCCAGCGCTTCTTTCATGGCGACCAAGCCCAACACGGCTTCGCGGCCGTCGATGATGCGGTGGTCGTAGCTCATGGCGAAGTAGTTCATGGGGCGAACCACTACTTGGCCGTTTTCCACCATCGCACGGTCTTTGGTGGCGTGAACGCCCAAAATCGCGCTTTGTGGTGGGTTAATGATGGGGGTGGACATCATGGAGCCAAACGTGCCGCCGTTAGAGATGGAGAACGTGCCGCCTGTCATCTCTTCCATGCTGAGCTTGCCGTCACGTGCTTTCACGCCGTACTCGGCAATCTTTTTCTCGATGTCGGCAAAACTCATTTGGTCGGCGTTACGCAGAATTGGCACAACCAATCCACGTGGGCTGCCGACTGCAATACCGATGTCAAAGTAGCCGTGGTACACGATGTCGTTGCCATCCACTGACGCATTGAGCACAGGGAATTTCTTGAGTGCGTGGACAGCGGCTTTGACGAAGAAGCTCATAAAGCCGAGCTTCACACCGTGCTCTTTCTCAAAACGCACTTGCATACGTTTACGCATTTCCATGACAGGAGCCATGTTGATTTCGTTAAACGTGGTGAGGATGGCGTTGGTCGATTGCGATTGCAACAAACGCTCGGCCACACGTGCACGTAGACGTGACATCGGCACGCGCTGTTCTGGGCGTTCACCGAGGTCTGGCGTCACTGTGGCAACTTGAGGTAACGATTTTGTTGGTACGCCTGTAGGAATGGATGCTGTGGAAGCCACGGCTGGCTTGGGCTGCGAGGCTGCAGCCAACACATCACCCTTAGTCACGCGACCATCTTTGCCAGAACCTGCAACCGAGCCTGCAGCCATGCCGTTATCTGCCATGAGTTTTGCAGCTGCGGGCATGGCTACACCTGCCATGCTCTGTGAGCCAGACGCTGCGAAGCTTGCAACAGCAGCAGGCTGCGAAGCCACAGCAGATGTGGCTTGGACAGCGGCGGCTGGTGAAGAAGCGCCAGCCTTACCTTCAGTGTCAATTTTCGCAATGACTTGATCGCTGACGACGAGTGCGCCGTCCTGCACCACCAACTCAGACAGAATGCCTGATGCAGGTGCGGGGACTTCGAGCACAACTTTGTCGGTTTCGATTTCGATCAAAATTTCGTCAGCCGTGACGACATCGCCAACCTTCTTTTTCCAAGTCAGCATGGTGGCTTCTGCCACGGATTCCGATAACTGGGGGACTTTAATTTCTACGCTTGCCATGATGTGTGTTCCTTAAATTTTTGAATAGATTATTTGGTGAGGATGAAGCCTTTGAGGCGAGCAAATGCGCCTTCGACCAGCGTCTTTTGCTGCTCTTGGTGCAAGTGCGCATAGCCTGCGGCTGGCGATGCGCTGGCTGCGCGGCCTGAGTAGCCCAGCTTTTGACCATCCAGCATATTTTCAAAAATGTTGTGCTGCACAAAGAACCACGCACCTTGGTTTTGCGGCTCGTCTTGGCACCACACCACCTCGGCAAGGTTCGGGTACTTTTTCATCTCCGCCGCAAACGCTTTGTGCGGGAATGGATAGAGCTGCTCAGCACGAATGATTGCAGTGTCGTCATTGCCGCGCTCTTCGCGTTTTTTGACTAAGTCGTAATAGACCTTGCCCGAACAAGCGACCAAGCGCTTCACCTTCTTGGCATCAATGTCCTTTTGCTCAGGAATCACTGTTTGGAAGGTGCCTTTGGTGAACTCGGCCAGCGGCGACGCTGCATCTTTGTTACGTAGCAGCGACTTGGGTGTCATGATGATCAGCGGCTTGCGCAAATTGCGAATCATTTGGCGGCGCAGCACGTGGAAGATTTGACTTGCCGTTGTCGGCTGCACGATCTGCATATTGGTGTCTGCGGCCAATTGCATAAAGCGCTCCAAGCGAGCCGAGCTGTGCTCAGGGCCTTGACCTTCGTAGCCGTGCGGCAGCATGAGCGTAATGCCGTTCACACGGCCCCACTTCACTTCGCCCGATGCAATGAACTGGTCAATCACCACTTGCGCACCATTGGCAAAGTCGCCAAATTGCGCTTCCCAAATCACGAGTGTGTTGGGGTCGTTGGAGGCGTAACCGTATTCAAAACCGAGAACAGCTTCTTCGGATAAGAGCGAGTCAATCACCACAAACGGCGCTTGACCATCGGCTGCGTTTTGCAGCGGAATGTACGTGCCCGAGTCCCACTTCTCGCGGCTTTGATCGTGAATGACTGAGTGACGGTGCGTAAACGTACCTCGTCCGCAGTCTTCGCCTGACAAACGCACGGGGTAGCCGCTAGCAACCAGGCTAGCAAACGCCATGTGCTCGCCCATGCCCCAGTCGATGTCGCGCTCGCCGCGTCCCATGGCGGCGCGGTTGTCATAGACCGTCTTCACCAATTGATGCGGTGTCACGCCTGCTGGAATCGTTGTGATGCGCTCGGCAATCCGTTTCCACTCCGACATTGGAATGGCCGTGTTGCAGGTGTCAGTCCACTTGTTGCCTAGGAACGGAGCCCAATCCACAGCGAATTTGCTCTTGAAATTGGTGATTGTGATGTCTTCCGTGTGCTTACCTGCGTCGAGTGCGGCGCGGTAAGCCTTTGCCATGTCGTCACCCAGCGTCTCGCCCAGACCTTGCGTGGCCAGCTTGTCCGCATAGAGCTTGCGCGTGCCAGGATGAGCGGCAATTTTTTTGTACATCAGCGGCTGCGTGAGTGCTGGCGTATCTTGTTCGTTATGACCGAGTTTGCGGAAGCAAATGATGTCAACAACCACGTCTTTATGGAACTTTTGGCGGTATTCCAAAGCCCACTGCGTCGATAGGACCACGGCTTCTGGATCATCACCATTGACGTGAAGCACAGGCGCTTCCACCATCTTGACCACGTCGGTGCAATACAGCGTCGAGCGCGTATCACGTGGGTCAGAGGTTGTGAATCCGATTTGGTTATTGATAACGATGTGCACCGTACCGCCCGTGTAATAGCCACGGGTTTGCGCCAGCGCCAAGGTCTCCATGACCACGCCCTGACCGGCAAAAGCGGCATCGCCATGGACGAGGACAGCCAGCACTTGCTTGCCATCGGGGTCAGCACGCCGATCCATACGGGCGCGGACTGATCCTTCCACCACGGGGTTGACGATTTCTAAGTGCGAAGGATTGAATGCCAGCGTCAAGTGAACAGGGCCGCCATCGGTCGTCACATCGCTAGAGAAACCTTGGTGGTACTTCACGTCACCAGATGGCAAATCTTCAGGAGCCGTGTGGTCAAACTCGGCAAATAAATCTTTGGGGGATTTGCCCAGGGTGTTCACCAGCACGTTTAAACGACCACGGTGTGCCATACCAATCACGAGTTCTTGGATCCCTGCTTTGCCTGCGCTTTGCACCAACTCATCCATCGAGGTGATGAAGCTCTCGCCGCCTTCAAGCGAGAAACGCTTTTGACCGACATATTTGGTATGCAAATAACGCTCTAGGCCTTCAGCAGCTGTCAGCGTTTGCAAAATGTTTTTCTTTTGTTCTGTATTGAACACAGGCTTGCCACGTGTGGACTCCAGTTTCTCTTGCCACCAGCGCTTTTCATCTTGATTGGTCGAGTACATAAACTCCATACCAATCGTGCCGCAGTAGGTTTCACGCAAGGCGTTGAGCAAATCACGCAGGCTCATCGTGGCTTTGCCAAAATACGTATTGCTGGTGTCAAACACAGCTTCTTGGTCGGAGTCACTAAACCCATAAAACGCAGGGTCTAGATCGGGAATATGGTCGCGCTCGGTGCGCTTGAGTGGGTCTAAATCAGCCCAGCGTGCGCCTACATTGCGGTACGCCGCAATCAGCTGCTGTGCAGCCGTGCGTTTTTTGCCCATGCTTGCATCGCCACTGGCGATCACCGTGCGGGTCACGCCTTGTTTGGCTCGTTCGGCAAAAGCATTAATAACAGGCATGTGCGGCACATCTTTAGCCGCAGAGCCATCGCTAGCAGGAACATGCTGAAGTGCATCAAAGTAAGCGCGCCAAGTGTCGTCGACCGACCCAGGGTTTGCCAGATAGTTTTCATACATCTCTTCAACGTATGGCGCATTGCCACCGAAAAGATAGGTGTTGCCGCTATACGCGGTATAGACGGACGAAGCGGCGGATGATTCCGACATGATTGACTGACCTCTCTCCCCCTTTAGGGGACATTAGCTGGTTGATAAACCTTCCGCGACACGGCTGAACCGATTAGCGGATTGACACTTGCGTAACACAGAAGGAACGAAACTGACGACTGGATTATGCCAGCAGTAAGCCTAGTCATAGCTTTCTATGGCATATTTAAAAAAATAATTCAACCTAGACGAGGAATCACATGTCATTTCAAGCGCTATACCAAACAAAACGCATGTCAGCCGCCGATGCGGCACAGCTCATCCAAAATAACGACACCATTGTGGTGGGCACGGCTGCTGGCGAACCGCCCAGCTTGCTCGCTGCGCTCTCAGATCGCCGCCGCGAGCTCGAGGGTGTACGCGTCTCGCAAGTGTTAGCTCTCAAAAAATATGGCTATTTCGATGCAACCACGTCCGCCAATGTCAGGCATTCCGCCTATTTTTTGGGTGGAGCCTCTCGCCCAGGTGCTCAGGAGGGCTGGACAGATTTTGTGCCTTGCAATTTCTCTGATGTGCCTAGCATGATTGAGCGCCGTCAAACACCCGCCAATGTGCTGTTTAGCATGGCGGCGCCCATGGATGACGAAGGTTATTTCACGTTGGGACTTGCGCCTTGCTACAGCATGGCTGCGGCAAAAGTGGCTCGTAGCATCGTTTTAGAAGTCAACCCGAACGTGCCAAACACTTTTGGAAATTGCAAAATTCATGTGTCAAAAGTAAGTGGGTTGTGCGAATCCTCTGATGCGCTCACCGAGGTGGGTTTACCAAAAATTGGCTCTGTGCAAGAAGCGATTGGTAAATATGTGGCCGACCTTATCCCAGACGGCGCAACGCTACAAATCGGTTATGGCGGCATTCCAGATGCAGTCGTGCAGCAACTCGCACACAAACACGATCTTGGCATTCATACCGAAATGATTGGTGATGGTATTTTGAGTCTTGTCGAAGCTGGCGCGGTGACGAACAAGCGTAAAAATTTCAACCAAGGCAAGATGATTGCAACATTTGCGCTAGGCTCAAAAAAACTATATCAATTCATGCATCAAAACCCGATGCTAGAGATGCATCCTGTAGACATGACAAACGATCCGTACTCTGCAGGGCAAAACGACAACTTGCATGCCATCAACGCGACGCTACAAGTGGATTTACTCGGCCAATGCGGCTCGGAGAGTCTTGGCTATTCACCGTTTTCTGGCACAGGTGGGCAGGCTGATTTTGTTCGTGCTGCGAATCGCTCCAATGGCGGCAAAGCCTTTATCGTTGTGCCTTCCACTGCCAAGGGCGACACCATTTCACGCATCGTGCCGGTGCTCTCACCTGGCACTTTTGTGAGCACGACTAAAAACGATGTGAACTATGTTGTCACGGAGTTTGGTGTTGCACAGCTACGCGGCAAGAGCGCCAAACAACGCGCTGAAGCTTTGATTGCGATTGCACATCCCAACTTTAGAGCCGAGTTGCGGGCTGAGGCAGTACGGATGAAATTACTGTAATTGCACCTGCCACAAGCCATACTGGCTGTGGCTTGCAGGTCTATTTCAGGAGCGCAAGAACATCCCTGAACACGTCATGATCGCTGGTGCGCAACCACTCGAACGCGACCATTTCGGTCGTCACGAGCTCTGCGCCTGCGCCAGCCAATCTGTCAAACGCCGCATCGCGATTGCGTTCGGTACGCGAGCTGCACGCGTCCGTCACTACCCACACATCAAACTCTTGTTCTAACAAATCTAAACTGGTTTGCAGTAAGCAAACATGCGCTTCGCAGCCCGCAATCACGATAGTGCTGCGTTCAGTCGTTTGCGGCACCGCTTTTTGCAAGTGCTTAGGCAAGCTGCGGGCATTACCTCCTTGAGGTTTCGACTCGGGTCGCAAGCCTTCAACTAATCCATCTTCAACTGCACTAAAAAACGTCTTGGTCAGCGTCCGGCCATACAGGTCACGCAGCCCGTCCACCGTGGCTCCAAGGCCAATGGGGTTGTGCTCTGTGCCAAACACGGGGGCTTGCAACAGTTTTGCAATTTTTGCTAGACGTACCGCATTCGCCAGTACCTGCTCAGCCTCAAAAATATGAGGCATGAGTTTGGTTTGATAGTCAATGAGGACTAATTGTGTTTCTTCTATATCGATAAGCATGTAGCGATTATCCACCCGCCCATACGTCGAGCACATAGCGCATCGAAGCGCTCATGCTCTCTATCCAATCTAGCGCAGCGTCTTTATCTTGTCCCGTTTTGTCTTGATAGATTTGCACGAGCGCGGCTTTAACTGCGGGTTCCATCCTGCTTCCATCGCCGCAAACATAAAAATGTGCGCCCTGCTCTATCAATTGCCAAACCCTGTCTTTGTGCCCAGCAAGCAAATCTTGTACGTAGGTTTTTTGCGCCTCAGCGCGCGAAAAAGCGGTGTGCAGTTCAACCACGCCCTCGGATGCAAATGCGGCTAACTCGCTCTCGTACAAATAATCTTGTTCGGGATGGCGGCAACCAAAGAAAAGCATCGCAGGCGCGAGTAGCGTGCCTTGCGCTTTTTGCATACTCCGCTCTTGCAAGAAACCACGAAACGGCGCTAAACCTGTGCCAGGCCCAACCATGATGACGGGTATAGATGCTTCGCTTGGCAAACGGAATCCATCTTTCGTATCGCGAACGCTAGCAAAAATGGTATCGCCTGCTTGGGCGTTGGCTAAATAGTTGGAGCACACACCGCTAAATGTCCCGCTGCCCGATGCTGCTGGTGCATGAACAACCGCGACGGTCACACTGCACTTACTGTTACTCATAGCCAGAGGCGAGGAAGAAATCGAGTAATAACGAGGCGTCAAAAGCGACATCTTCTCTATAAAGACATGGAAGGGCAACTCGCAAGCCGGGTTCTCTTGCAGCAGGTCAAATACGGACTTGCGCTTAGTCATCACTTCTGCTCGATAAAGCGACTGCGATGCCTCATCGTCACTCGATAAAGCCAACAACTTAGGCTTGGTCATCGGGCAGCGTGTGTGCTCCGCCATGATTTGAATTTGCTTACGCGTGGCCACCAATTGAAGCTCTAGGTATTCACCCAACAATCGCCCCACGCTGATCGGCTCACCGACGGGCAACTGCGCCCTGCGGCCTTCTGCCACTTGCAACCGAATTTGATCCGTTGCTAAAAATCCAAACCGCCTTGCGACTGATGCAACCAAGGCTGGATCATTTTTTGGCATCACACTTAAATGATCCCCGGCCCTATAAGCCAAGCGGCTCGGCAATTCCACCTCAATATGTTTCGTCGATCGATCGGACGCGTGACTTCCCGCTTTGTTCTGTAATTCACGGATAGCCAAAATTTTTATCGGTACGGCATCGCCCATACTGCTAATTGCCGCCGTATCGGAGGGTGCTACTGGCTCTATGTGGTAGAGCGGGGCATCAGCGCCGCCCAATCCAAAATCTGTATCTAAATTAAACAGGGTCACGGCCAGCTTGCGCAGCTCTGTAAACCAGGTTTCAAATTCGCCATCAATATCGCCCCGTGCATCCCCCTCACCTCGCACGTACACATTGGTCGCGCCACACCCAGTTAAGCGCTGGTCGATCAAACGCGGAATGTGCTGGTAAGTGGCAGGCCAATCGGTATTGCCACAGCCAAAGACAGCATAGCGAACTTTGGATAACGAATCTTTGGCAAGATCGCTATCAAGCCATTTCACAAATTGCGCGGCATTATCAGGCGGTGCGCCGTTATAGGAGGCGCAGAAGATAATGACAGCGCCGTCGGCTGGCAGCTTGCCTGCATACTCATCAAGTGGCGCAAGCGTTGTCTCGAAACCGTTGACCTGCGCTAAATCAGCCACACGAGTCGCCATCTCTTCAGCTGTCCCCAGATTCGAGCCGTACAGCACCAAGAGTGGCGTATTGTGACCAGGACGAGCACGTACTGTAGATGCCAAACCAGCAGAAGCTGCCTCCGGAGTACCGCGACTACCAGCACCTGAGCGCTCGCTATCAACACGTACGCGCACTTTCATCTTAAAGCCTTCAGGCTTAACCGTAAGCGCTTCTTTGAGCTGCAATTCGTATTTGGAGTGGTCTAACAGCCTGAAACGCTGCAAGATCATGCCAATAGCCAAAATGGCCTCGTGCATGGCAAAGCCACGCCCGATACATGCGCGCTGACCATTGCCAAAAGGCTTCCAAGCGTTCACAGGGCGCGCTGCTTCGGCTTCGCGGCTAAAGTTGTCTGGATTAAAAACATCTGAGTTCTCGCCCCAAACAGATTTATCACGGTGCAGTGCACCCGCAAGAATGCTGATGAAAGTACCTTTTTTGAGTTGATATTGCCCACCAATCATTTCGTCTTTCAGGGGCATCACGCTGTATACAGGTGCTGGTGGCCACAGACGCAGCGCCTCTTTTAAAATCTGCGAAATGTATTGGAGTTTGGTCACTTGCTGGTAGGTTGGCTTCGCTTTAGAGTCTTGCCCCAAAATCTGATCGACTTCTTCGTAGGCTTTTTTAAGCACATCGGGATGTTTGAGCAGGGCATACAGTGCATAAGACAGTAAACCACTGGTGGTTTCATGACCGGCTATCAAAAAGGTATTGATTTGGTATCGAATGTTGAGGTCATCTAACTGTTCACCAGTCGCTCGATCCACACCCGTCATCATGGCACCCAGCATGTCTTTTTTGCTCATAGCTGCTTCGGCATTTTTACGGCGCTCCGCCACAATCTGATCGACCATCTCGTTCATGAAATCAACGTCGCCCGCCATGGCTTTGCGACGCTTGTGCATCCACATGCCTTCAAGCGGAAGACCTCGCGTCATCATGACGGTCTCTAAAGAGCGCACCAATGACTCAACAAAAGGATGGTAATCACTACGATAGAAAGAATTGAATCGATAGTCAAAACCGCAAAGTCCAATCGTGTCTAGCGTCAAGGCCGTCATGTCATGCACAACGTCGATTTCCTCATTCGTGTTCAACCGCTCCCACTTTTTAATCAATTGATCAGCTATATCCACCATCATGGGGTGGTAAGACTGCATGGCTCTATTGCCAAATGGTTGCAGCAAAATGTTGTGCGCCTTACCCCAATTGGGCTCTTTCGTATCCGCAGTAAACAAACCATCACCCGCGACGACGCGCACACGACGCAAGGGACCGCGCACCGTTTTATCAAACCGCTTGTCGTCACTTAGCTCATCAATGAGATCGTGCCCTGACACAAAAATCATGGGCGCACCCATCATGTCCAATCTAAAAATAGGACCCAATTCTTCAGCTAAGCGATTTAAACTTTGAATTGGCGCAGAGGCATCCAAAGAGAGCATATTACCAACAACGGGCTTAGTTGGCGGCTGCGGAATTGATTTGAGGGAAGGTTTTAGCGAAGGTTTAGAAGTCATTTTGTCTCTCTTTTTAAAATCTGCGTTGATGCCATTCGATCAGCTTATTGCTCAGTTCTTGCGGTTTTTCATGCTGAGTCCAGTGCCCACAATCCTTTACAAGATACTTCTCTAAATCAGGAACCAGCGCATCCATAGCGTCGGCATCTGACGGTGGCAACACCACATCTAGCTCGGCCATGATCATCAAGCAAGGGACTCGAATGATGTGGTCAAACGCTGCATCCTGCGCCCAATTACGAGAGTAATTTCTGTACCAATTAATACCGCCCGTAAATCCCGTTTTGGTAAACGTATCCACAAATATTTGTTTCTCTGCGTCCGACAAAATCTTGGGACGCGGATCTTTGCTAGCATCGTATCCAGCAACGTACTGGGGGAAAGCCAGCGGCAATTTGGAAGGCTGCTCATCGTGACTCGTCACGCCAGGCAACATGGGTTTTTGACGTGGGTCAGGTCTGCGCATAAAGAAGTCAAACGTCTGCTCAACATGTGATTCAAAGACTTGCTCCGACTTGCGTTCGATATCCTGAAATTGCACCACGTACATGCTGCTGCCAAAGCGCTTGCGGAATAATTCAATTGGATCAATAGGTGCTCTTGGATGATGCGGCGTGTTCACGCCAACAACGCCAGCAACCCTTACTGGATGGCGCATTGCCATACTCCATACGACAAAACCGCCCCAGTCGTGCCCCACAAAAATGGCTTTATCAATTTTGAGATGATCGAGCAAGCCGACCAAATCACCCGTCAGATGCGCTACGTCGTAGTCCTCTACGCTAGAAGGTCTGTCTGTCGCGCCGTAGCCGCGTTGATCTGGCGCAATGACGCGAATACCCGCGTCGCTGAGAGCCTTAATTTGATGCCGCCATGAAAATGCGATTTCGGGCCAGCCGTGACAAAGCACTATCGGCGGCGCGTCCGTTTTAGGACCCGACTCGTAGTACCCCATCTTGATTCCATTAACCTGTGCAAACTGCAGTGGTGGCATTTCAATCATGGCTGACGACTCCATTCGTTTTGTTGTTTTACTTCCGTATATTACAGGCGAGCTAGCAAAGATTGATTGATCTCGTCCTCTATGCGCCCTTTAAAGGCTGATAAAAGCATGCCTAGCTTGACATCTAGTTCAAACTCATCGGCTCTCACAAACATCGTGCCCGTCGCACCTTGCCGCTTAAAGTGCACACAGTCATACGTGTCGCCTTCTTCGTAGCTGCATTCCATTGATAGTTTTTTTTCCGCAGATTCCGCCCAATCCAGCGCAACCTTGCGAGCTTTTTTTAAACCCAATTGATGCGCGTGTTTGATGTGAATGTTTGCCATAATTTTTTAAAGGTAAGCCTTGGACAGCGCTCGCAAGTGCTCGCGCGACTCGTCTATCAAATAAGGAGATAGTAAATTTAGCACGTGGAATGCGCCTTGGAGCAAGGTCGCTTGAGCGTGTACAGGCTCTAAGGCCTGCCTAGGATTTTGGATGTACTCGTAGCTCAACCAATAGGTCATGAGCACGGTCATGCAAGTCGCGATTGACTTCGCATCAAAGCTGTCAATTCGCATCACGTGGTGCCGAACTAAGCCATGCAATGCGGCCTCAAAAGCCGTATTTTTTTTCGCAATGAGTAATTGAATTTGTTTTTCTAATTGGCGATTTTTACTGAGCATGTCGCTCATATCGCGATACAAAAATCGATAAGCATCGATGAGTTCAAACAGTGTGTGCAAATAAAACCAAGTGTCTTCGACACTTTGCACATCATGGGCGGCAGGTAGCACCTTCTCTATGCGTTGAACGTAATTACCTAGCAGAGTATTGATTAGCTCGGCCTTACTGGGATAGTGGTAATACAGATTGCCGGTACTCATCCCCAGCGCCTGGGCAATAGTTGCGGGCGCTACGTTTGGCTCACCAAAACGGTTAAACAAATCCAAGCTAACTTCAAGGATTCGATTCGCCGTTTTAGTGCGCCGAACTTTCAAGAATTACTTCTTAGTTGATTTAGCAGCAACTTTTTTTGGTGCTGCTTTTTTAGCTACTGGCTTAGCGGCGGCCTTCACCGCTGGCTTAGCGGCTGGCTTCGCAGCTTTCAGGGCATCAATTTTTTTATGCAGTTCAGCAATATCGTGCTTTGTAGGAATGCCCATTTGCTTCAATGCCTTGGCAACGCGCTCTTCAAAAATTCCTTCTAGCTTGCCAATTTGTCCTGTGGCTTTGGACAAAAATTCTGCTTTTAAAGCGTTAGCTTTAGTGGACACATCAGCGAATTGCTCTTGTGCAACGCCTTGAGTTTTTTCTTGCAGACGCTTGCCTTCTTTCACTAACGCATCAAACACTTTTGTGCCTTCGGCTTGTGCTTTTGCAAACGCGCCAAGACCCGCTTGCCAAATTTGCTGTGTTGACTCTTTGTAGTCTGCTGCTAATTGCTTTGCGTTAATTGTTACTTTTGTACCCATCTTTGTTTTCGTGACCATGATTAACTCCTAGAGGTTGATAAAAGTGCCCCAAGACGACATGTTTTTTGGCACTGGTAGGAACTGTAAATGAATACGCACATTTTGTTTAGAACTAGCAGTCTAAATTACCGCATCTGACCGCTTCAAATGCGGAACGATATGAGCGCACAACTGATCCGTGACGCCAGGTGGCCAGTCATGTCCCATGCCCTTAATCTCCACAAAACGAGCATTCTTAATACGTGCCGCCGTATCTCTGCCACACGCAATTGGCACCAATGGATCGTCTGTTCCGTGAATCACCAAAGTGGGACTCTGAATCTGCGGCAAAGCCATATAACGTTTGGCATCAGCCAAAATAGCAAGCAGCTGGCGCGAGACACCGACAGGGTGATACGAGCGCTTTGCACTTGCTGTCAAACGCTGACGAAGCGCATCCAAGTCTTGCGGATAGCCAGGACTACCAATCAAGGTAAACAGCTTGATAGTGTGATTCACAATATCATCAATTTGAGTTGACTTTGGACGCATAAGCATCGCCTTGGCGATTTCTGTACGAGCACTTGGCAATCCAGGCGCACCGCTCGTGCTCATCACACTGGTCAAAGACAAAATCCGAGAGGGTGCAGCAATCGCCATACGCTGGGAAATCATGCCGCCCATTGAAACACCAATGACGTGAGCACACTCTATATCAAGCGCATCGAGAATACCCAAGGCATCCTCGGCCATATCTTCTAATCGATAGGGCGAGCGAACGGTGAGGCCAAACCTTGCCTTGACGGCCGCCAAGATCATATTAGGCACATCGAGTTCATCCAGATGACTCGATAGTCCGATATCACGGTTGTCATACGTAATGACACGATAGCCAGCATCAACTAAGGAGTCCATCAAGGCTTCGGGCCATGCTGTGAGCTGCATGCCCAGCCCCATCGTTAATAGGACGACAGGCGAAGTCTTCGCACCACGGGACTCAACCTCAAACTTCAGACCATTGCTATAAATTTGCAAACCTATGCCCAAACGACTGCCCCTTTAGTTGCATACCATTTCTCAATGTTTGCCTCGACAACAGCTTCGATTTTGCTCCGCTTGATTTTGAGAGTGGGTGTGAGCTGGCCATTCTCAATCGACCAAGGTTCTTTGGCCACCACAATCATGCGTAGTTGCTCGTATTCGGCCACATTGCCATTCACCCGTTTGAGCACCGACGTCATCTCAGCCTCAAACTCAGCGCGCACGGCGGCATCACTCAATTTAGGCCTGAGGCCTTCAGCAGGTACAACAATGGCATAGGCTGAGGGTTGCCCCACCCCAGAGACCATCGAGATCTCCACCATCTGACTCTCATTGATCATGTTCTCAATCGGCGCTGGCGCGACGTATTTGCCTTTTGCCGTTTTGAAGAGTTCTTTCTTACGCCCTGTGAGCTTGAGTTGTCCATCTGGTAGCCTCTCACCCAAATCACCCGTACGAACGAAGCCGTCAGCCGTAAATACCTCGGCATCCAGCTCAGGCTGCTTGTAATAACCTTTCATTGTGCCCAAGGATTTAATCAAAATCTCTCCATCATCAGCCAATCGGCACTCGACACCAGGGTAAGGCACGCCGACATAGCCGAGTTTTTGCTGCCGTTTATTAGTGGCGTGAGAGTAGGCAAAGTCCTCCGTCATGCCGTAGCCTTCCGACAGATGCAAACCCAGATCACGGTACCACTGCAGCAGTGCAGGAGGCAAGGGGGCCGAGCCACAGCCAGCCAGTACGACTTCATTTAGGCCAAGCTGAGTCAGCACTTTTTTGCGGACGATATTGTTCAGAATCGGGATTTTTAACAATGTTTTGAGTTTCTTAGGCGGCATCTTGGCTGATACGCCTTGTTGAAACTTGAGCCAAAGACGCGGCACAGAAATAAATACCGTTGGACGTGCACGCTGCAAATCTTGTACAAACGTATCCAGCGCTTCCGCAAAAAAGATGTGACCACGCCCCATCACAAAGCCAGCACATTCAATCCAAGCGCGCTCGAAGATATGCGCCAGCGGCAAATAAGAGAGCGCTCGGTAAGTGAAGTCAGCGCCTTGCTCTTTGTCTTGGAAGTCCACAATGCCTTCACTAGCCCGTGTAGCACCTTCAAAGGTGTGCATCACTCCCTTGGGTGTGCCTGTAGAGCCAGAGGTATACATGATGAAGCAAACATCCCCGCCAGCACGTGTAGGGTTGCCAGCAATAGCCCCAGTTTGTGCAGTGATGTCATCCCAAGTGCGATAGCTGTTTTTGGGGGCTAGTGGCAGGGCTATGCAAGGCAAACCTGCAGGAATACCACCTACTTGCTGGTCAAAACTGTCGAGTTTGCCAACAAATAACAGGCTCGCCTCGCTGTGGGTGAGCACGTAATTCACAGTGTCTGCGCCCTCGGTTGGAAAAATCGCTACTGTTGTGTAACCCGCCATCCAAATGGCCAATTCGGCCATCATGAAATGCGCCGTGTTCTTCGACAAAATACCAATGCGCGAACCTGGCTGAAAGCCCTGCGCCTGAAGGTGTGTGGCCATGCGACGCGATTGATCCATCAACTGCGCCCAAGTAAAGTCGACAGCTATGCCTCCGCCTGTGGGCTGAGTCAAATAAATTTGATCAGCACGATTTTTTTCATGCTCGTAGATGTAATCAAGCAGCAGTTTAGGTTGACTCATGATTTTTTTCCTTTATTTTTTAGGTTTGGTTTTCGGTGAAGTGGTCGTGATTTTTTTAGCTGCTGGCTTGCGCGTGGCAGGTTTGGAGGCCTGCTCGGCGTCTTTTGCCTTCACGATTTCTTGCTGTTTCAAAGCCAAATCGAGAAGCAAACGATGCTCGGCGAGCAACATGTCAGCCAGTTCGCCAATATCCGGCAAGGCTTTGCGGCATGAAATCAGACCGTAGTCCAAACGCCCGTTATAGCTTTGCACCGTCACATTCAAGGCCATGCTGTGCCCTGGGATGGACACGGGGTAATAGCTCACCACCTTTGCGCCAGCAAAATAAAGCTGCGCTTGCACGCCGGGTACGTTTGAAATAGCCACATTGGCAATGGGCGGTAGCACATTGGCAAGCCTTGACCGCCCAAACAAAGATGCCATGCCCGAAATCAACCACGGCGCCGCCAGCATGGGGAAGTCCGTCGGCATCACTCCTTTGACTTTCTCCATCTGCGCTTTGCTGATATTGGATGCAGCATGAATCGCTTGCAAGCGCTTGAGCGGATCGGCAATATCGGTCGCCAAGGTCATGCGCATCATGCTGACTTGATTGTTCGCAGTTCCGTCGTCCGCAGCGCGCAGACTCACGGGTACAGCAGCCAGCAACGACTTCGTCGGCAACTCATCATTGGCTTTGAAATAGTTACGCAGTGCCCCTGATACGCTACCCATGACTACGTCATTGAGAGAAACCCCTAGCGATTTACCGATCATTTTGACTTCGGCCAAAGGTACGGTTCGCGCAGCAAAACTGCGCTGGTTCGTGATCGCCACATTGAGCGATGTTTTTGGCGCAAACAATTGCATATCTTTGGGCAGCGCCCAACGACGACGACCGTCGTCGTCTAATGGAGGCACTAACACCGACTTGGCACTCTTAAGCAAGGCAGGGGCCGATTTCACTATGTTGGTCACTTGTTTAACGGCATTACCAAAAGAGGCACTCAGCAACTCGGCAATGCCCAGTTGATATTCACCACGCCGCGCACGCGGCCGCGCAGGTCTGATAACTCTGCCCTCTGCTTGAAAATCAAACAACGCTTTGGCTAATGCAACGCCCGCTTGCCCATCCACACCCGCATGGTGCACCTTGGTATAGACGGCCGTTTGGCCGCTTCTTAATCCATCAATAATAAAAATTTCCCACAGCGGTCGGCTGCGATCCAGCAAACTGGAATGCAGTCGCGCCACATATTGCTGCAACTGGCGATTGCTGCCAGGCTTGGGTAAGCTGATGCTACGGATGTGATAGTCAATATCAATGTCTTCATCTTCCAACCACACGGGATCGGCTAAATCAAAAGGCATCAATCCCAGCTTGCGCGTGAAGACATCGGCCAAATGCAACCTTGCCGTCAAAAAGGCTTTGGAATCTTCAAAGAAGTCACCTTGATAACCCTCTGGCAGGTCGATGACGTGCAAAGCGCCCACATGCATTGGCATTTCAGCCGACTCCAAGTGCAGGAAAGTAGCATCCAAGCTACTGAGGTGTTTGAGACTCATAATTTTTACCTTGCTTACCTAATTTATCGTGCTGAGGCTTTAAAGGGAAACAACGCGCGCATCAAGCCCTTCGGATTGAAGTGACTCCATTTTTTTTCATCGAGCGCCAATCGATCGCCAATGGCGTAGAGCACGAGCGGATTGACGCCAAGCCCCATGTGACTAGCAGAATTAATTTCAATGTTGTCGGCAATTGGTCCTGCTTTTTCGACACAGCAGCCCCAGCCCACCACGCCATCAACGCGCGTATAAATGGAGGTGGTTGGCACAGGTGGTTGGCAATCCCCGCGCTCTCTTGGTTCCACCTTATGGCGGCCACTGACAAATTTATAGGTACGCCACACATTGGTTGTCGTGCGTGGCTCACCATAAATGGGGCTGCCCAAAGTGATGACTTGGCGTACCCTATCGGGTGCTTCACGCGCAATTTCGCGAGCAAAGATGCCTCCCAAGCTCCAGCCAATGATCGTGACTTTGCGGCCGTGCTCTTTGTGCAAGCGCTCCAACTGCGCACGCAGGGTATCAAAAACACCCTCTTTCGGACCTAAGTTACGACCTTGTCCCCAGCCGTAGGCCACATAGCCTTGCTTAGTCAGGAAGCGGCGCAAAACCGAAGTTGAGAAGTCGCCCGCCATGAATCCGGGCAACACCAGTACGGGATGACCGTCGCCCTTGGGCAAGCTGCGCGACAACATAGGCATGGTGATCTCAGCGCCAAGCCATTCAAATACAGCACGTCCTTCTAGCAGGAGCAGCAGCGGTGAAGGTCGTTGCTCGTTGACTTTTGAATCAAAAACGGCGGGTAATTGAAAGAACGGAACGTGAGTGGGGGGTGCGGCTGAAGCTGTGGTCATGTTTTTTGTCTCTCCTGTCTGTTATCTTACAGAAGAAGCTCATTTTTTATGCCACTAACGTGTTGATAAATGTAGGGAGATACCCTTTAAAACGCCGTAAAGTTAGAGAAATAACTATCACGCAAAATGTAATCCATATTCTGAGAACTGAAACATAGAGGACACCCCATGAACACCGCCCTATCCACGGCAAGCACCCCCTACTTCACATCCGACCACGAAGCGCTGCGAGACACCCTCCGCCGTTTTATTGCCGAACGCGTACTCCCCTTTGCCGACTCTTGGGAAGAAGCTGGCAAAGTGCCGCGCGAAGTGCTCAAAGAAATGGGCGATCTAGGACTTTTGGGCATCAAATACAGCGCCGAGCACGGCGGCAGCGAGCTCGATACGCTCTCCACGGTCATCTTGGCAGAGGAACTAGGACGCTGCTCCTACGGTGGTTTTGCTGTCACGGTGCTAGTGCACACCGATATGTCCTCACCGCATCTGTTCCATGCAGGCACGAAAGCGCAAATCGACAAGTACATGCCTGACTTGATTGCAGGTCGCAAGATTGCTGCCGTTGCCATGACCGAAGCTGATGCGGGCTCGGACTTGCAGGGTATGCGCACAACAGCCAAGCGAGAGGGTGACAGCTACGTATTGAACGGCTCCAAGATGTTCATCACCAACGGCGTGCACGGCGATGTGTTTTTTGTGGCCGCTCGCACAGGAGAGTCTGGACGCAACCGTCAAATCTCGATGTTCATTGTTGAACGCGGCACGCCAGGATTTACTGTCGCTCGCCCCTTAAAAAAGATGGGCTGGCTGTGCAGCGATACCGCTGAGCTCCACTTCGACAATTGCCGCATCCCCGCAGAAAATTTGCTTGGCGAAGAACACAAAGGCTTTTATGCGCTGATGAAGAATTTGCAAAACGAGCGGATCGTCTTATCGGCGCAAATGATGGGCGAAGCCAGCCGTGCGATTGAACTCGCGCTAGAGTGGGTCACGCAGCGCAAAGCCTTTGGCGATACGCTGTGGACCAAGCAGGCCATTCGTCACAAGCTCGCCATGCGTCTTGCACAGGTGGAAGCCGCCAAGGCCTT
The DNA here is from genome assembly GCA_031430035.1 of Comamonadaceae bacterium. Taxonomy (GTDB): domain Bacteria; phylum Pseudomonadota; class Gammaproteobacteria; order Burkholderiales; family Burkholderiaceae_C; genus JASGCK01. The sequence goes on from JANPAS010000001.1 coordinate 20,129, forward strand.
GATTTACAACACCGCGTGGCGCGATTCGCAAGGTCAAACGGTGACCAAAGAAGTCTCGATGATGAAGGCGCTGTGCGGCACGCTGGTGAATGAAGTGATGTACGACTGCGGGCAATTCCACGGCGGCATGAGCTTCATCCGCGAAACCGCCATTGAGCGCATGTACCGCGACGCGCGCGTGCA
>JANPAS010000002.1:0-9430 GCA_031430035.1 Comamonadaceae bacterium
GCTGGAGCATTTGCGTGATTTTGGTTCGGACGTTCACTCCACACTAGAACCCGCTAAAAAATAATGGCATTGTCGTATCGAGCAGCTGCCGACGAGGCGGCGATTTCAGAAATCAACACCACGCCGCTAGTGGATGTGATGTTGGTGCTGCTCATCATCTTTTTGATTACGATTCCTGTGGTGACGACTTCGATCAAAGTTGATCTGCCCAAAGAGTCGAACGCGGTGCGCGAAACCAAGCCCGAGAACATTGTGGTGTCGGTGGATAGCCAAGGCGCTATTTTTTGGTATGACACCAAAATCACTAGTGCGGATCTGGGCAAACGCTTTGCCAAGGTGGCTTCCAAAGAGCCGCAGCCCGAGGTGCAGATTCGTGGTGACGGCAAAGCGGACTACAAAAGCGTGGGGCAGATTGTGAGTGCCGCTCGCGCCGCAGGCATGACCAAGATCGGATTTATCACGGAGCCTGCCGCAAAATGAGTATGAAATTAGGGTCAGATCCTCATTCTTTTGATGGCGAGTTGATGACGGACATGAACACCACGCCGCTGATCGATGTGATGCTGGTGCTGCTGGTGATGCTCATCATTACGATTCCGATGCAGCTGCATTCGGTCAATATGAATATGCCCAAAGCGGCTGTGAGTGCGCCCAAGCAAAAACCGCAGATCATCAAAATTGACATCAACGCCAGTAACCAAATCATGTGGAATGGCGAACTGCTTGCTGACATTACCGTGCTGCAAGCCAATCTGGATAAGGCTTCCAAGGCATCAGTCGCTGTGGACGACCAGCCCGAAATTCATATCAAACCCAGTGATACAGCTAAATACGACAGCGTGGCAGCGGTGTTGGCCGCGGCGCAGCGGGCGGGACTGAAGAAGATTGGGATTGTGAGCATTCAATGACGGGGCGTGCTATGAATGATATGGATCGAATTTTGAATAGCGCAGACGTTGCTCTGCGCACACTCTTTGCCAAGCCACGTGCAGCAAGGCCTCTGCCGATACCTGCCAATCCAGCGGCTGACTTAACCGATGCAGAAAAACGCCACGCTGCGGGTTTGATGCGTGTCAATCATGTGGGCGAAGTGTGCGCGCAGGCGCTGTACTCGGCGCAGGCTTTGATGGCTAAAACTGAAGCGCAACGTGCGCAGTTTGAGCACGCTGCGCGTGAGGAAACCGATCATTTGGCATGGACGGCCGAGCGGCTAGCGCAGCTCGGTAGCCGGCCCTCGCTGCTCAATCCGCTTTGGTACGCAGGTTCGTTTGGATTAGGGCTTGTGGCGGGACGGCTAGGCGATCGGACCAGTCTTGGTTTTGTGGTGGAGACCGAGGCGCAAGTCGAGGCGCATTTGGTGAGTCACTTGCAAAACGACAGCACAGGGCTACCAGCAGGTGATACCGCCTCGCGAGCGATTGTGGCGGTCATGCAGCAGGACGAAGCTGCGCATGGTTTGGTCGCCAAAGAGGCGGGTGCAGATGAGCTATCTGAAAGAGCGAAAGCCTTGATGGCAAAGGCTGCGCGAGTGATGACTCGCACGGCTTATTGGGTCTAGCGCTTTAATTCCAACCCAAAATCACATAGTCTTGGGCGATGACGCAGCTTCCAACATGGTTGCGGTAGGCCTGATTGCGCAGCACTTTTTGCTCGGTGCTTCCTTCCAATAGCGGGGTGAGCCCTGCCATTACCGCTTTGGCAATGCAGGCGTCCACGATGGACTCAGGCAGTGCTTTCCCCAGTTTTGTGACGATAACGGGGCGATCCCATGGTTGGGGTGCGACGAAAGCGCAAGCGCCTAGAAAAGCGGCACAGCACAGTATGAATGACAACTTGGATGGATGTGATATTTTGAACATAATTAATTCCAACCAATGATTTCGAGCCCTTTTTCGCTCACGCAGCGTTGCACGAAATTTCGATAAGTTGGATTCACATGTGCGGGGCGCATGGCGCCACCCGCTGCTCCCACCGCACCTCCGACAGCAGCGCTGGCAACCCCGCCCTTAATAGACTGCTCGATACCGCGACCAGTGACCAAACCGCCGACTACGCCCGCCACGCCTCCCATAACGCCACCGCGAGCCGCACCCTGAGCGGCTGCATTGTCATTAGCCGCTGGGCTATGACCTGCTGCCTGTGCTTTGGCTATACACGCGTCAATTTCGGCATTTGCAGCCGATTCCCCGATTTTGTTAAAAGTTGCGTTGGGATACAGTTGCGGACGATGCGCCGTAGGTGTTGTAGTTGCGCAGCCTGCTAGAGCCGTAACTAGGGCAATGGCGGATAGTATTTTCACGAATTACTCCTAAAAAGTAATGCTAAATGTAGCATGTTCTGTGACTCTTGGCTTAGCTACAATACAGCTTTCCCAAATTTGCGAAGGTGTTTTTTAGCATGTCAGCCACCCCTCACGACAAACAACAACCCGCCGATGTGATCGAAGCGATTGTTCCCATGATGCCCATCGTGCTACCCATTGTGGGCGGCGCTCTTATCTTTTTACTAGCCTTTATCGCCGTTTTCATGGCCTAAGGCTCAGTTTTGATTTCTTAAAAAATCCCCGCTTCACTGGCGTTCATTGCGATCAGCTGGCCTAGCAAACTCCCCTAGTCCTTTTAGAGAGCTTTTTATGTCTACGATTTCTCAGGCAGGAACATCTGTTTCCACAATTCCGAATGCCGCCGCCACAGCCCCATCTTTTGTTAAACACCCAAAACTCATCGCTTGGGTGCAGCAAATGGCCGACATACTCCAGCCCGACGCGATTCACTGGTGCGACGGCAGCAAAGAAGAATACGACCGTTTGTGCGATCAACTGGTGACGGCAGGCGTGTTCAAACGCCTCAACCCCGCCAAGCGCCCAGACTCGTTCCTCGCGCTGTCCGATCCATCGGATGTGGCACGTGTCGAAGACCGTACCTTCATTTGCTGCGAGAAAAAAGAAGACGCGGGTCCTACCAACAACTGGAAAGCGCCTGCCGAAATGCGCGCCGAGACGCTACCGCTGTTCACAGGTGCGATGCGTGGTCGCACCATGTACGTCGTGCCATTTAGCATGGGGCCACTGGGCTCACCCATTGCTCATATCGGCATCGAAGTGTCCGATAGCGCTTACGTGGCCGTCAACATGCGCCTCATGACCCGAATGGGCAAAGACGTGTACGGCGTGCTCGGCGAGAGCGGTCACTTTGTGCCTTGCGTGCATACCGTGGGCGCACCGCTAGCGGCTGGCGAAAAGGATAAAACCAGCTGGCCTTGCAGCCAAACCAAATACATCATTCAATACCCTGAAACGCAAGAAATATGGAGCTACGGTTCGGGCTACGGCGGTAACGCACTCTTGGGCAAAAAATGCTTCGCGCTGCGTATCGCGTCCAACATGGGACGCGAGCAAGGCTGGCTGGCTGAGCACATGCTCATCTTGGGCGTGACGAATCCTGCTGGCAAAAAATACCACGTTGCAGCGGCCTTCCCAAGCGCTTGCGGCAAAACCAATTTTTCTATGCTCGTGCCGCCTGCTGGCTTTGACGGCTGGAAGGTCACGACCGTGGGTGACGACATTGCGTGGATTAAGCCAGGCGAGAGCGGCGAACTGCGCGCCATCAACCCAGAAGCGGGTTACTTTGGCGTTGCACCAGGTACCAACATGCAAACGAATCCGAACTGCATGTTGTCGCTGAACAAAGACACCATCTTCACCAACGTGGCACTCACCGACGACGGCGATGTGTGGTGGGAAGGCATGGAAAAAGACACAGGCAAATTGCCCGATCACTTGATCGATTGGCAAGGCAAAGACTGGACACCGCAAATCGCCAAAGAGACGGGCGCAAAAGCCGCGCACCCGAACTCGCGCTTCACCATTCACGCCAGCAACAATCCTGCCATTGATGCCAACGCCAACGACCCCGCAGGCGTGCCGATTGATGCGTTCATTTTTGGCGGTCGCCGCTCCAACACCGTGCCGCTCATTACCGAAGCCCGCACGTGGACGGAAGGCGTGTACATGGCTGCGACGATGGGATCAGAGACCACAGCAGCCATTGCAGGGGCACAAGGCGTGGTACGCCGCGATCCATTCGCCATGATCGCGTTTTGCGGCTACAACATGAGCGACTATTTCCAGCACTGGCTCAACATGGGCGAGAAGTTGGCAAAGGGCGGCATTAAGCAGCCAAAAATCTATAACTCCAACTGGTTCCGCAAGGGCGAAGACGGTAAATTTATCTGGCCAGGTTACGGCGAAAACATGCGCGTGCTCAAGTGGATCATTGACCGTATCGAAGGCAAAGCCAGCGGCACCGACACCCCATTTGGCGTGACGCCAAGCTATGCCGATCTGAACTGGGATGGCCTAGATTTTGGTGCAGACAAGTTCGAGCAAGTCACGAGCTTTGATACTGGTTTGTGGACAGATGAGCTGAAATTGCATCAAACGCATTTCGACATGCTGAGCTACCACTTGCCGAAAGAGCTGGTGGAAGTGAAGGCGAAGATTGAGGCTAGGTTAGCTGCTTGATGTGGCTTAAGTAACTTATCTGTTACCATTAAGCATGCAGCACGAAATCCGAGAACTGTTGTTGGCGGATGGAAGTAGCCCGTATGCGGAGTGGTTCAACAGCCTATCGGCTGATGTGGCGGCGAAAGTGGCCACCAGTAAATTACGCATGTCGATGGGCAATTTATCAAACGTTGAATGGTTTCGTGGTATTGGCGAGTGCAAGATTGATTTTGGCGCGGGCTGGCGAATTTATTTAGCGAAAGATGGTTTGGAGATCATTGTGCTGCTGGGCGGTGGAAGTAAAAAGGGGCAGCAGCGCGATATAGATCGTGCCTTGGCTCTTTGGGATGATTACAAACGTCGTAAAAAAGAACAAAAGTAGGTGCTCATATGGCATTAACAAGAGATTACAGAGAAACCGTTGTTAAGCGTGCAGACGCAGACCCCGAGTTTGCTAAAGCGTTGCTAGATGAGGCTGCCACACTCTTTTTGAATGGCGAGCCAGAAATTGCAAAGTTGATTTTGCGTGACCTTGTAAATGCAACGATGGGTTTTGAACAGTTGGCGGGACTCATTGCAAAACCTGTCAAAAGCCTGCATCGCATGCTCTCTCCATCAGGCAATCCTACGATGAGCAATTTGGCTGCGATATTTCAAACGCTCAAAAATAAGATGAACCTAGAGTTTCGTGCACAAGCATTTCGCTTGAGCTAATCTCTGCTTAAAACCTCGCATTCAACCAACCCCTAACCTCTGCAAACACAGGGCTTGAATCCACCTCATTAAAAATCTCGTGATAGAGCGCTTCGTAGCAGGTGGATTGCAGGATCGACTTAGGCGCAAGGCTTGTAAACCTGCGGCTTGCAGCAGCATCGACTAACTTGTCTTGACCAGCGTACATCAGCAGCGTGGGCACGTGCCATGTGCTTGCTGATTCGATCGTTGCAGCACCGTTGTCCATGATCCATTTGCCAAGTCTTGGCGATATTTTGTTGTGGACGAGCGGGTCGGCAAGATAGGCTTTCACAACCTCGGGATCGTGTGAAATCTTGCTTGCATCCAATCCATTCGGAACTGCCAAGTTGGGGGCGATCTTGGGCAAGACGGCTAGCAGCAATTTGTCCACGGCTTTGAGTTTTGCGCCCAATGCGGGTGACGACAAAACCAGCGCATCAACGGGGCGGATGGCAAGCGAGACAAACCTTGCCGCCACTAAGCCGCCCATGCTGTGACCGAGTAAAACGAGCGGCGTGTTTACCGTGTTTTGAGCCGCCATCTTTTTACGCGTATCGTCAATCACCAAGACCAGATCGTCTAGCAGTCGATGGGGCGATGGCAGGCAACCACGGTTGCCGCTCGATTTGCCGTGTCCATACTGGTCGTACGTCCGCACTGCAAAGCCCCAATCGTTGAGATGTTTGACGACGTGCGCGTAGCGCCCCATGTGCTCGCCAAGGCCGTGCACCAAAACAATTTGTCCGCGCAGGACTTGTCCATTGGCTTGCGGGTAGTTTTGTGTGACAAGGCTGTCGCCGTCTTGCATAGTGAGTGTGTTCGTGGTGTTCATCAGTGTATTGTGCGCTGACTTTGTGGCGTTTTGGATGGTGCGTTTGGGGTACGATTGTCCGAATGGAAGTCTCATTCACTCAAGAAATTAAACAGCTTCGCTTAGGCGAGGGCGAGGTGTTTCATGGCGAAGGCATTTTGGCGATTACCAAGGCGCTTTTGCAATCTGGTGTGGCGTATGTGGGCGGCTACCAAGGCGCACCCGTGTCGCATTTGCTGGACGTGATGGTGCAGGCCAAGCCCTATATGGATGAACTCGGCGTCAACGTGGAGGCCTGCTCGAACGAAGCTTCTGCTGCTGCCATGCTGGGCGCGTCGATTCACTATCCGCTACGCGGCGCGGTGACTTGGAAGTCGATTGTGGGCACGAACGTGGCCGCCGATGCGCTCTCTAACTTGTCGTCGCCTGGCGTGACGGGCGGCGTGCTGATTGTGGTGGGCGAGGACTACGGCGAGGGCGCTTCGGTTATTCAAGAACGCACGCACGCTTACGCCATGAAGTCGTCGATGTGTCTGCTTGATCCGCGCCCCGATCTAGGCAAGATGGTGGATATGGTCGAGCATGGCTTTCGCTTATCCGAAGCATCGAATATGCCCGCCATCATGGAGCTGCGCATCCGCGCTTGTCATGTGCGGGGCAGTTTTACGGCAAAAAACAATGTGCCGCCCGCCATTTCTAAGCATGCGCTTTTAGCCAATCCTGCCAAGTTCGATTACACAAAACTTGCGCACCCACCCGTCACCTTTCCGCAGGAAAAACTGAAGTTTGACAAGCGCATTCCAGCGGCGCGGCAGTACATTGTTGATAACGGATTGAACGAACAATTCGAAGGAACGCAGCACACAGATATCGGCATCATCGTGCAAGGCGGCGTGTACAACGCGCTGCTTCGCTCCTTACAGCAATTCGATTTAGCGGACGCGTTTGGTGACACCGCTGTGTCACTTTTGGTGCTCAATGTCACCTATCCGCTTGTGCCCGATCAGTTGATTGAGTTCTGCGCGGGCAAACGCGCCGTGCTACTGATTGAGGAAGGCCAGCCCGAATACATTGAGCAAGAACTGGCGACGATGTTGCGCCGCAGAAATATTGCAACACCACTGCACGGCAAAGACTTTGTCCAGCAAGCAGGTGAGCTGGGTGTGGAGGCGATTTGCGCTGCACTCTTGCCGTTTGCAAAGCAGTATCTGCCAGAGGCCACATCTCATTTGGCCGTGCAGGCATGGATGTCTGCAAGCCAAACTAGACGTGGTCTAGCGAGCACCATGCTTGCTGAGCCTTTGCCAGCAAGGCCTCCCAGCTTTTGCGTGGGCTGCCCCGAGCGACCCGTGTTTTCGGCGCTAAAGCTGGCGCAGCAAGATATCGGCGCGGTGCATGTGGCGGCAGACATTGGCTGCCACGCACTGGGCACATTCGAGCCGTTCAACACAGGGCACAGCATTTTGGGTTACGGCATGAGCCTTGCCAGCCGTGCGGGCGTGTCGCCCGTCATGGCGCGCCGCACCTTGGCCATCATGGGCGACGGCGGGTTTTGGCACAACGGACTCTTGACGGGCGTGCAATCGGCGCTCTTCAATGGCGACGACGCCGTGCTCTTGATTTTTAAAAATGGCTACACCTCGGCCACGGGCACGCAAGACATCATCTCTACGCCAGCGGAAGTTGCCAAGCAGGGCGCGAGCAACAAAACCGAGAGCCTCGCGCACACCAATCAAACCATTGAAAAAACGCTGACGGGCATGGGCGTGCAGTGGATGCGAACGCTCAATAGTTACGGCGTGGCCAATATGCGCAAGCTGCTCACTGAGGCATTTACCAGCGACTTCAACGGCCTCAAAGTCATTATTGCCGAGGGCGAATGCCAGCTCGAGCGCCAACGTCGCATCAAGCCGTGGTTGGCCAGTTTGCTTAAAAAAGGCAGGCGTGTGGTGCGGGTGAAATACGGCGTGGACGAAGACGTGTGCAATGGCGATCACGCCTGCATTCGCTTGTCGGGTTGTTCTACGCTCACGCTCAAAGACAATCCCGATCCGCTCAAAGTTGATCCTGTTGCCACGGTCATTGACGGCTGCGTGGGCTGCGGCCTGTGCGGCGAAAACGCCCATGCTGCGACACTGTGCCCGAGCTTCTACCGCGCCGAAGTGATTCAAAATCCGCGCCCGTGGGAGCGCATGGCTTATGGCCTACAAGCCATGTTGGTTGGAGCTTTGCGCAAATGAAACCCATCACACTCTTGGTTTGCGCGCTCGGCGGCGAAGGCGGTGGTGTGTTATCCGAGTGGCTTGTCGATGTGGCGCGTCATGCGGGCTATGCCGCGCAGGCGACGTCGATCCCGGGTGTGGCGCAGCGCACAGGTGCGACGACTTACTACATCGAGGTTTTCCCAACACCGCTCGCACAGCTCACGCGGCAGCCGATTTTTAGTTTAAATCCTGTGCCGGGCAAACTGGACATGATGATCTCGTCCGAACTCTTGGAGACCGCGCGGCAAGTGACCCATGGCCTGCCTGCCAAGGACGTGACGCACATCATTACGTCGTCTAGCCGCGCACTGACCACAGGCGAGCGCATGATGCTGGGTGATGGGCGTGTGGACTCGGATCAATTGCTGCAATTGATTGAAGCCAACGCGGTGCGTTTGAACGTGCTGGACATGAACGCCATCGCCAAGGAGTGCGGCACGATTGTGAGTGCCGTCATGCTGGGCGCAATTGCGGGTAGCGGATTATTTCCGTTTGCAATGGCTGATTACAAGGCCGTAGTTGGGTCGGGTAATCCGATTGCTGATAGGAGCTGGCGCGGTTTTGAGCGCGGTGCGCAGACTATGACGGTGAGCGACATGTTGCTGGATGATGCAACCAGTCAAGTGCAAACATCGCAGTTGTCAATCCAAGAACTCGGCACGGCACGCATGCTGGAGTATCAGGGGGAATCCTACGCCAAGCTATATGCAGAAAGGCTTGCGGCGGTATCAGCTGCTACCAGCGACGTGCAAGTTGCACTAGAAGCTGCGCGTTGGCTGGCACTATGGATGGCGTTTGATGACATCGTGCGCGTGGCAGATTTAAAGTCGCGTGAGAGTCGTTACCTGCGCGTACGTGGCGAGGTGAAAGCGTCAAGTGATGATGTGATTCGCATCTATGACCACTTCAAACCTGGCGTGCCCGAGTTCGCGGGACTGGTGCCTTCGTCGCTTGCAAACCTCATGCTGGCGTGGGATGCGCGGCGCAAGCTTTCTCTTCGCATCCCATGCGAGCATTGGGTTTGCAAGCGACGAAGGCAGCAGTCCCGCGAACTCGGGCACGCCAGGTTTGAAGTGGTCATAGATGCGAATCACATCATCACTTGACGCTTTCACC
>JANPAS010000003.1:0-8997 GCA_031430035.1 Comamonadaceae bacterium
CCCAAGTTCATGGTCAATAAAGATGGCAGCCTAGGCGCTAGAAACGATGTGCAGTGCGTCAGTATCGAGCACAAAATGGGCATCAAAGCTTCACCGACTGCCGTCTTGCAGTACGGCGATAACGGTGGTGCGATTGGTTATCTTGTCGGCCAAGAAAATCGCGGCCTCGAGTACATGTTCATCATGATGAACGCCGCGCGTTATGCCGTGGGCGTGCAAGGGATTGCCGTAGCAGACCGCGCCTATCAACGCGCCGTAGTCTTCGCCCGTCTGCGTGTGCAAAGCCGCCCTGTGGATGGGTCGATGGCAACCTCTGCCCCGATCATTCACCACCCTGATGTGCGTCGCATGCTCATGACGATGCGTGCCTACGTGGAAGGCTGCCGAGCGATGGCGAGCGTGGCGGCATCCGCTTACGATGCAGCGCATCATCACGCTGACGCAGAGACACGCAAACAAAATCAAGCGTTTTACGAGTTCCTTGTGCCGCTGATTAAAGGTTACTCGACTGAGATGAGCTTGGAAGTGACCAGCCTTGGCGTACAAGTGCATGGCGGTATGGGCTTTATCGAAGAAACAGGCGCAGCGCAGCATTACCGTGATGCCAAAATTTTGACCATCTACGAAGGCACAACCGCGATTCAGGCCAACGATTTGGTCGGACGCAAAACCGCACGTGATGGAGGGCAAACCGCCAAGGCCATTTGCGCTCAAATTGAAAGCACAGAGAATGCCCTGCAGGCCAATACCAGTATGGCTTCCAAGGCTGTTTCAAAACACTTGACTGCTGCTCGTTTGGCTTTAATCGAAGTCATCGACTTTGTGGCGGGGAATACAAAAGCGTCACCTAACGCTGTCTTTGCTGGCAGCGTGCCTTACCTTATGCTGGCAGGCAATGTGGTGGCTGGCTGGCAGTTAGCTCGGTCGCTCTTGGTGGCGGAAGCTGAAATCGCAAAAGGCAATGATGTTGCCTTCATGCAAGCCAAAATCAATACGGCTCAGTTTTACGCTGAGCACATTCTTTGCAAAGCCGAAGGCATCAAGAGCAGTATTGTGGATGGTGCAGATAGCGTGACAGCGATGGCGTTGGATAGTTTTTAAAACAACTTCAGCAGGAGTTTCCTTATGGCACATCCAGAATTTTTATATCCCATCGCTGCTATGGCATTGTTCACTTTCATCGTGGTTTTTGCCATGTTCAAGGAACGTATTTCTGAGTTCAAAGAGCGCCGCATCCACCCGCAATCCGCGCCTAGCAGCTCGCAGCTCTCTAGTGTGCTCAAAAACACGAAAGGTGCGGACAACTATAAGAACTTGCTTGAAATGCCCACGCTGTTTTATGTGTTGTGCGTCATTTTGCTGTTCGCCACTAAACCGCTAAACCCTATTTTTCTTGGTCTTGCGTGGGCTTATGTGGGACTTCGCTATTGGCACAGTTTTGTGCACGTGAGCTACAACAAAGTGATGACGCGATTTAAGATTTTTTTAGCAAGCACCGTCGTACTCGGCGTGATGTGGGTATTCGCCATTTGGCAATTCATCTGATTTCAATTTTTAAATAACTCTAAGCCTCTTTATGTCAAAACTCCCACCCGTCCTCGCCAATCTCCCACTCCCCATCATTGGCTCGCCGCTATTCATCATTAGTAACCCTAAGCTCGTCATCGAGCAGTGCAAAGCGGGCGTTGTGGGTTCGATGCCTGCGCTCAATGCTCGCCCTGCTGCGCAGTTGGAAGATTGGTTAGCCGAGATCACCGAGACGCTGGCGGCGTACAACGCTGCCAATCCAAATGCGCCTGCTGCGCCATTTGCGATCAACCAAATCGTGCACAAAAGCAACGACCGCCTAGAGCACGACATGGCGGTTTGCGAGAAGTACAAAGTGCCTATCGTCATTACCAGCTTGGGTGCGCGTGAGGACGTCAACACCGCCGTGAAAGCTTGGGGCGGCATCACGCTGCACGATGTGATTACGAATGTATTTGCGCACAAGGCCATGGAAAAAGGCGCCACTGGTTTGATCGCTGTGGCCGCTGGCGCTGGCGGACATGCGAGTGTGAAGTCGCCATTTGCGATGATTCAAGAAATTCGCGAATGGTTTGATGGCCCGCTCGTGCTCTCAGGCGCTATCTCCACGGGCGGCGCAGTGCTAGCAGCTCAGGCTATGGGCGCAGACCTTGCCTACATTGGTTCAGCGTTTATTGCCACGCACGAAGCGCGTGCTGTGGATGGCTACAAAGAGATGATTACCAAGAGCAATTCGGACGACATCGTGTACAGCAATTTCTACACGGGCATCCACGGCAATTATTTGAAAGGCAGCATCGTGGCGGCAGGCATGGATCCTGACAACCTACCTGTGAGCGACCCTAGCAAAATGAATTTTGGTGGTGGCGAAAATTCCGCTAAAGCATGGAAAGACATTTGGGGCTGCGGACAAGGCATTGGCGCCATTAAGGAAATCACATCTGCCGCTGAAATGGTCGCACGATTGAAGCGTGAGTATCTGGCAGCTAAGGCAAGGCTCGCTTAAAACTCGGTGTGCCAGCGCACGCCCAGCACGTGTACAGGCCCACGGTCGGCGTTGTAGGCTGGGTTTTTGATGAACTGCGCATTCACGCTGAGTTGCTGGCGACCTATTTGCCAAAGGTAGTAGGTCTCGGTAATCGACTCTGGTTTGTAGTTCAGGCGGCCGTCGCCAATAAAAAATCCCATGCCGCCTGCAGCAGCGTAAGCGCGATGCGCGCCAGATAGCCCATTGACTGCCAAAGCCACGCCCAGCTTGTCTTGTGGACGCTTCCACCCTCCGCCCGACAGAACAATACCCGTTGATAGCGCTCGATCAATCTCGGTAAAAGAAAAAGTTTCTGTCTTGCCGTCGTGCATCGATGCGCGAACGAATCCACCCATATTTTTGGATAGCGTTTGCTCGGCTGACAACCCAATACCCACTTTACTTTGCAAGCGGCGTGCCGTGTTGAAATTGGGCGCAGCCGCTGTACCAGCCACTTGATTGAGGGCATCCGCAAAGTCACCCATAACAGCAACATTACGGAAAATCAGCGCGCGCCACTTTCCTGTTTGCTCGCCCACAGCATACGAGCGCTCATATTCAATTTGATCGCCATAACTTTTAAAGATATTCCAATTGAGTGGCAAGCTATTCGACGTGCGCGGTTCTAAAAATCGCCCGCCCCTGATAGCCCAATCCGCTTGAACATATTCCAGCGCAACGCCCCACGTGTAGCCCCGCGCATCGGCAGCGTAGTCGAACGCGCCATGCGTGAGAAACGACCAGTTCATAAACTGCGTGCGTGCATCGTGAGCATAATTGTTTTGATCAAAAATATCGGTCACTGCGAAATTGCCTGCGGTCAACACGAGACGATTTTTATCGCGCAAACCCGCCAGTTGGTTTTGTCCAGAGGCAACTATCTCTCGCTCGCCGCCCAGTCCCCACGTTTGCCTTGCAAAAATGCGTGGTCGATAAAAAGAAATTTGATCGCCCGCTACCTTTTGTAACTCCCCGTTCGTCAACCCGCCAAGTCCCGTCAAATTTGAAAGCGACACGCCTTGAACCGCTTCAGGGTTGAAATAGAGTTCTGTGCTTTGGCTAGCATTGCCGCCTAGTCGCAACCCCAAATAAGCGGTTGCCGTCAATGAATAGCTTTGTGCCTTAGCGCCTGTCAAGCTGTTTTGACCCACATAAGGCGAGCTAAACGCTGCTTTGTCTTGCCTTATAAAGGTGGACTGGAAATGTGCATTCCAAGTGTCTTCTTGCGCCCATGCGCTTGAATAAAAAGAGCCAATAAAAACCAAGCAATAGGCAGGAGAAAACTTCAGCATGACCACATCATCACAGGTTAATGCGACAAATTAATGACTCATCTGTGTCACGACCATGACAAGCGCCATGCCGGCCAAAAGCCACACGATTTGTTTGAGCGTCTCGGGAAAACTCATGCGTCGCTGCAATTGCGGAATTAAATCGGCCAATGCGACGTAAATAAAACTACTGGAAGCCACCACTAAAAAATAAGGCAAATAGCTGCGAAACTCTGCCAATAAGGCGTATCCAGCCAACCCACCAATGGCAGTGACCGTGCCTGCCAGCGACACTTTAATGAATGCTGTGCGTTTATTTTTTCCAAGCACGATGAGGTCTCCCATGTGATGCGGCACCTCATGCGCCAGCACAGCCAGTGCTGCAGCCCAACCAAGCAAGGGACTGGCAATAAAGGCCGCCGCAATCACCACGCCATCGCCAAAGGCGTGGATGCTATCGCCAAAGAGCACCGCCCAAGTGCCGCCGTGCGAATGGTTATGGTGGTGGCTATGGTCATCATGTCCATGTGCATGTGCGTGCTCATGATGCTCGTGCCCGTGGTGGTACAACTCAGCTTTGTCTAGCAAAAAGAAAAACACTAAGCCCACGAGCAGCGTTGTAAACAAGGCGTGCGGCTCTATGCTTAGCTTTGCAGCCGCTTCAAACGCTTCGGGCAATAAGTTCATAAACGCCGTCGACAGGAGCGCCCCCGCAGCGAGACTGAGCAAGTGCTGATTAAAACGCGCAAGGGCAAAATAACCCAAGAATGCGGCAAGCCACACACTGCCAATGCCCGCAAGCAGTGTGGCAAAAAGAATGCTGCTAATCAGCATCAAACACCGTGCTGCTTAAACCACACGAGCAACTGCTCCCAGCCGTCCTCGGCAGGGCCTTTGCGGTAAGTCGCACGATAGTCTGCATGGAAGGCGTGCGGTGTGTCCTCGTAAGTCACGAAGTTGGCTTGCTTGGCAAACTTGTTTTTAGAGTCTTTGAGTTTGTTTTGCATCAGCGCCAACGACTCCATCGGGATACCTTCATCGGCACGACCATACAGACCTAATACAGGTGCATTGAGGTTATTGACTAAATCAATAGGATGCTTTGGCGCTAGCACTGACGGGGAACCGACTAAACGTCCGTACCAAGCAACAGCGGCTTTCACAGTTTTGCTATGCGCCGCATACAACCACGTCATACGACCACCCCAGCAAAACCCAGTCACGGCCATGCGCTTGGCATCACCACCATTAGCAGCCGCCCAAAGGGCGCAAGCATCTAGGTCACCCATCACTTGCGCGTCGGGCACTTTAGAGACCACTTCACGCATCAAATCGGCGATGACGTTATAAGACAGAGGCTCGCCCTGGCGTTGGTACAACTCTGGGGCAATGGCAAGATAGCCCTGCTTGGCAAAGCGACGGCACACATCGGCAATATATTCATGCACACCAAAAACCTCAGACACAACCAGCACCACAGGCAGGTTCGTTTTGCCTGCGGGTGCAGCGCGGTAGGCGTTCATTTTGAAACCATTCACGTCGATGACAACTTCGCCTGTGAGCAATCCATCTACATTCGTTTTGATGGTCGTTTGCGATTGCACAGGCGCTGCCGCTGCCGCATAGCCCACGCCAATCGTGGCTTGCATAACGGTTCTGCGATTGATATGGCTCGATGTCTTCTCGTTGATATCGAGCAAACTTCTAGCGTCCATGACGAGTTCTTTGGCAAACATAGGGTGTATCCGTGAATAAGGTGTGAATCAGTGTGGGGTAAAATGCGCGGTTGCCTATTTTCAACTAACCCGAAGCAATTTATTATGAAAACCGCCCAAGAAATCCGCGCTGGAAACGTCATTATGCATGGCAAAGACCCTATGGTCGTGCTCAAAACCGAATACAGCCGTGGTGGCCGTAACAGCGCGACGGTGCGCATGAAGCTCAAGAGCTTGATCGCCAACTTTGGTACCGAAGTCGTGTTTAAAGCCGATGACAAAATGGATCAAGTCATCTTGGACAAAAAAGATTGCACCTACTCCTACTTCGCTGATCCGATGTACATCCTCATGGACACCGAGTTCAACCAATACGAAGTCGAAGCCGAAAACATGGGCGATGCGCTCAACTACCTAGAAGACGGCATGGAACTAGAAGTCGTGTTCTACGAAGAAAAAGCCATCTCCGTCGAGCTGCCCACCAGCGTGGTGCGCGAAATCACATGGACAGAGCCAGCCGTTAAAGGCGACACCTCAGGCAAGGTTTTAAAGCCCGCCAAAATTGCCACGGGCCTAGAGATTGGCGTGCCTATTTTTGTGGCGCAAGGCGACAAGGTTGAGATTGATACGCGTACGGCTGAATACCGTAAGCGGGTTTAACCAAACGCTAAGCAGCGGACACCCACAGCGGCGGCGGCTCGTCGCAAAGCCTTGTCATTTGTGGCTAAGAGCGCCTGCCTAGTCATGCTGAGCTCTAAATAAGTCGCATCGTAAAACGATAGCTGATGCGCCAATGCAAGGTTTAGTATTTTTTGATGTGTCGTGCTCGATGGCGCAGATTCAACTTGCGCGGGCAATTGATACAAGCACTCCAACGCCAAATTCATCGTCTCGTCATCTAACCTGCCCCGCATAACGTTTGTTCGGATGATGTTTCCGCACTCCCACCACCACAAGGCGGGGACAAATAGTTTGATTTCGCTTTTACGTGCAGCAAGATAAAGCGCATCAGACTCAGGCGTTTGCTCGTCAGGTAAAAACCACGAAGCCGTCACTGACGAATCTAGAACAACTTTATCCATCACGCACGACGCCCATCATCACGCGCTTCTTGCCACGTGAGCGCCTGAGTTGCAGGCTTCACTTTTGCGCGAATGCTTGTCAGTTCATTCAAGATAGATTGATCTTTTGTCATTTGCGCACTAGGCTTGGAGGTCTGCTCTGCCAGTTTAGATTTGGCGGTTTTCAAAACCTTGCTGGTCGCAGAAACAATCTTAGCAATTTCTTGTCCATGCTTGGTGATACGAATTTCGTGCCCAAGAGCTGCCATATCAAGCAGCATAGAAAAACTGTTTTTTGCTTCTCTCACAGGATAAGTATACATAAATGTAGCCTCAATTAAAAATAGCTATTTTATAACAAAATCTACCTATATCACCGCACCCTCAATCGTGGACGGATACGGCCCCTCCACATAATCACCAACAACAGACAGACCCGCAAGCACCAGCTTCGCGGGTCTTTTCATTTGCGCTGTGCAGGCAAACGTGGCGCGTTTTTCTACAATGGTAGAAACAGCCTGCAAAGCCACACCCAGTATGGCCTGCCCCTGTATCAAAACGAGCCGCTCTAACTCTTCGCGCTCGCCCACGGCATCACTCACCACAAAAGCCAGCAGGCCTTTCGCTTCGGCTCTAGAGAAGACAAATTGCGCTGGATTTTGCGCATCACTTGGCAACGCAAGCATGGGCTTTGGTAACTCAAAATCTGCGGGTGCCTGTGCATACACCGTCGCTATGGCTCGGTACTGGAGCGCATCCACAGTCGCCACCCACTCGGGTGCAATATCTCGAAGCAGCCGAGCAGCCTCCCACGGCGGGGTGGCGACGACGACATGATCAAATTCTTTTTGCAAAGGCAATAGGCTGGCGACCCGCTCGCCTAGGCGCACGTGGGCACCTCTGGCCTGCAGCCAAGAGCTGGCATGGCTTGGGAAGATGCGGCCTAAGTCGACTTTAGGAATCAACATGTCGGAGCTGGCACGACTAGAAAACGCAACTTTTAAAACACGCAAAAAAACGCGTCCACTGGCCTCGGAGGGCGCGGTATTGAGCGCAGACAGGCACAGCGGCTCAATTACATCTGCCATCACGCGCTTCGATGCCTTTTGGCTCAAAGCCAATACGGTTGTGCTCTCCGGGCAAGAAAACCTCCGCAAGAGCCATCCAGCAAGGGTTCGAGCAAGTGAGACGTAATCCCAAAAATGCCATTGCTGCGTTTGAAAGGTTTTAAGGCTGATCGGGAATCGAGTCAGTACTGCGTTCAAGTCAACACCCACGGTTCGCATCAAATCTAGCGTCTCGCGATACGCACCCAAGAGCACGTGCTGACCGTTATCTAAGGTAATGGATGCACCATTTGGCAGTGTCACATCAACCGCACGGGCACGTCCACCCAGGCTTCGCGAGGCTTCGAACACCGTGACTTTGTGCCCTGCTTGCACAGCGCGAACGGCGGCGGCAAGACCCGCCCAACCTGCGCCAATGACGGCAACTTTTTTAGGCAGCTCAACCAAACGCCTGCACCTTCCAAGCAAGCCAAAGCTTTCTAAGCGGTGTCAAACTAATGCGTTGATCCAGCACTTTGAAGTTGGAACGCTCAATCTCGCGCAGCAAATCACGATAAATCGCCGCCATCATGAGCCCAGATTTCTGCGCACGGCGGTCTTCTGCAGGCAATAGCGCCAAAGCCGTATCGTAGAGCTGGTGTGCCTTGACGGCTTGTTCTTGCATCAAGGCGACAAAGCGCTCTGAGTGAATGGCATTCAAAACCTCATGCGCTTTCACATCAAATTTTTGCAGCTCAGACACAGGTAAATAAATACGTCCTTTGCGAGCGTCTTCGCCCACATCGCGCAAGATATTAGTCAGCTGCAGCGCTTGCCCAAGCGTGTGCGCGTAAACCGTGGTTTTCGAATCAACCGACTGATCAGTTTGCCCAAAAATCAGTGCTGCAACTTCGCCCACCACGCCTGCCACCAAGTGGCAATATTGCTTCAAGTTAGCCTCGTCAAGGTAGCGCGTTTGGGTCAAATCCATACGGCAGCCTTCAATGATTTTTTGCAAATGCTCCCCCCGCACAATGCCTGTGAGGCCAAGTCCAGCAAGGGCTGGCAGCAAGGCGTGCATCACGGGGTGATGCGGTTGGCCGGCAAATGCTTCATTCACTTCTTTGCTCCACCACGCTAGTTTGGTGGCAGCAACGCCTGCGTCCGTGGTTTCATCCACCGCATCATCGACCTCGCGGCAAAAGGCGTAGAAGGCAGTAATCGCAGCACGTTTGGGTTTGGGCAGAAACAAAAACGCGTAATAAAAGCTACTGCCCGAAGCGGCTGCTTTTTCTTGAACGTAGGTTTGAGGATTCGTCATGCTGCTCATTACATCAGAACATTAGGACA
>JANPAS010000004.1:0-11059 GCA_031430035.1 Comamonadaceae bacterium
CGAGGTGGAGGGTTATCCAGGGCTCATCGTGCATGGGCCTTTGATGGCGACGCTGCTGGCGGGACTAGGGCAAAAGCTCAATCCAGATTCGCGGATTGCTTCGTTTGAATTTAGGGCGCTCAAACCCGTCTTTGATTTGCATCCTTTTGAGATTTGTGCAGGCGTACTGGAAGATAGTTCAATGCCACTTTGGGTCAAAGATTTTGAGGGGCATGTGACGATGAAAGCCACTATGAAATTTGAATCAGTGAGGTTTGCACTATGAGGCCGCTAGAAGACATTACCGTCGTCTCGTTAGAGCACGCGATTGCCGCGCCGTTTGCCACGCGGCAGTTGGCGGATTTGGGCGCACGAGTTATTAAAGTTGAACGCCCTGAAGTTGGAGACTTTGCTAGGAACTACGACACGCGGGCACGCGGGCTGTCGTCACACTTCGTTTGGACGAACCGTAGCAAAGAGAGCTTGTGCCTTGATTTAAAAAATGCTGAGCAGCTCGCGATTCTTAAAAAACTCATCCTAGAAAAGGCCGATGTCGTTGTGCAAAACCTAGCACCCGGTGCGGCAAGCCGTATGGGACTTGGCTTTGAAGTGCTACACGCCATCAAACCATCACTCATCGTTTGCGATATTTCGGGTTATGGCGTGGGTGGCAGCTATGAGCAAAAAAAGGCGTACGACCTGCTCATTCAAAGCGAAGCGGGGTTTGTGTCTACGACGGGCTCGGCAGATGAAATGGCGAAGGCGGGCATCTCAATTGCGGACATTGCCGCTGGCATGTACGCCTACACGAATATCTTGGCCGCGTTAATTGAGCGGGATAAATCAAAAACACAAGCTAATTCTGCTGGTGTGGGGCGTCACATTGATCTATCGATGCTTGAAGCCATGACCGAGTGGATGGGCTTTCCGCTTTATTACGCACTCGATGGTCAAACGCCGCCGCCGCGTGCGGGCGCAAGTCACGCCACCATTTTTCCGTATGGCTCGTTCGATGCGGGGCATGCGGTAGGAGCACCCGCCACCATCATGCTGGGACTGCAAAACGAGCGCGAATGGCAAGTCTTTTGCGAAAAAGTGCTTTTGCAGCCCGCCTTGGCGAAGGATTCGCGCTTTGACACGAACTCCAAACGCAGCGCGGCTCGGGCTGCATTGCGCAGCGAAATCGATGCCGTTTTTGCCCCTCTAACTGCGGAGCAAGTTGTCGCTAGGCTAGATGCGGCTGGCATTGGCAACGCGCAAGTGCGCGATATGGCTGGACTGTGGTCACATCCGCAGTTAGCGGCTCGCAGCGCTTGGACAACGGTTTCGTCAACCGTAGGCGACTTACCTGCGTTATGGCCTGTAGGGCGCAAAAATGCCGTGGATGCACGGATGGATGCGATTCCTGCTATAGGGGAACATACTTACAAAATCTTGGCAGAACTTGGGTATCCTCAGCCGTTGGAAAATTAATTTACTTTATTTGCATTGGAAACAATATGAAATTATCAAAAACTCTTGTTGCTGCTAGCGTTTTAGCGGTATCCAGCGTGGTGGCGGTTAGTGCGTTTGCACAAGCTGCTTGGCCAGCAAAACCCATCTCTTTAGTGGTTCCGTTTAATGCAGGGGGCCCAACCGACACGGTCGCGCGTAGTATTGCTGCAGCTATGACTAAGTCTTTGGGACAAACCGTTTTGGTAGAAAACAAAAACGGCGCTGGCGGCACAGTGGGCGCGGGTTACGTTAAAAATGCACAGCCAGATGGTTATACATTTTTGCTGCATCACAACGGGATGGCGACTGCGCCTGCACTTTATCGCAAGTTAGCCTATAACCCGCTGACAGATTTTGAGTACATCACTCAAGTAGCAGATGTCCCGATGACCATGATTGCGCGCAAAGATTTTCCTGCGAACAACACAGCCGAAATGATTGCCTACGTCAAAGCAAATGCTAAAAAGATCAATCTGGCTAATGCTGGGCTAGGTGCAGTTTCGCATCTTTGCGGCATGATGTTCCAGCAAGCGATTGGTACTGATTTGACTACCGTGCCTTTTACGGGTACAGCGCCTGCACTCCAAGCAATGCTGGGCGGTCAAGTTGACCTGTTATGTGACCAGACAACACAAACGATTCCACAAATCAAAGCCGACAAAGTCAAGTTGTATGGTGTAACCACAGCTAACCGCATCAAAGCCTTACCGACTACGCCAACCTTGGCCGAAGGCGGCTTAAAAGGGTTTGAGATGATGGTGTGGCACGGTGTTTATGCGCCCAAAGGTACACCAAAGGCGATTACAGACAAAATGAATGCAGCGGTGCGCGGCGCACTAAAAGACCCCGACGTGGTTAAGCGCTTCACTGATTTAGGTGTTGAGTTCGTTCCAGAAAGCAAGCTAACTTCTGATGGTTTGTTGAATTGGCTCAAATCAGAAACAGAGCGTTACGGCGTCGCCATTCGCGCTGCTGCTGTTTTTGCTGATTAATTCACACCGCATCTATTCACAGCAATCCCTCTTCTGTTATGGAAGAGGGATTTTTTTGCTTTAAAGGTAAAGCTCTGCTATACTAGTGGGCTTGCTTCATTTGGTTGAAGCATCCGACTCTAGGCGGTTAGCTCAGATGGTTAGAGCGCCTCGTTGACATCGAGGAGGTCGTTGGTTCGATTCCAATACCGCCTACCAGTTTCTCTTGGCACAACCCTCTTTTTTAGCAGGATTCAACAGTGGCCACTAAAAACAAAAAAGTAGAAGCAGCGTCCCTCCCTAGCGAAGAACGCGTCATTAAGAAATACCCTAATCGTCGTCTGTACGACACACTCACGTCCAACTACATCACTTTGACGGATATCAAGCGCTTAGTGATGGCGGGCGCGTCATTCAAGGTGCGCGACGCTAAAACGGACGAAGACCTCACACGGGCGATGCTTTTACAAATTATTTTAGAAGAAGAAGCTGGCGGCGCACCTTTGTTTAGCGAAGCTGTCCTCGGCAATTTAATTCGCACCTATGGCCATGCCATGCAAGGTTTTATGGGCAATTATTTAGAAAAAAATATGCAAGCATTTGCCGATATGCAAAAACAATTCACAGCGCAATCAACACCGCTCACGCCCGTCACGCAAGTCTTCAAACCCGAAGCTTGGACGAACCAGCTCAGCACCATGCAAGAGCAAATGATGAATTTATTTGGAATGAAAAAACCATGAGTGTGGCGACAACTCAAGCGCCCAAAGTTGGCTTCGTTAGCCTAGGTTGCCCTAAGGCGCTGACCGACTCCGAACTGATCCTCACGCAGCTCGCGGCTGAAGGTTACGAGACCAGCAAAACATTTGAAGGCGCAGATTTAGTCATCGTCAACACTTGCGGCTTTATTGATGATGCCGTCAAGGAAAGTTTAGACACCATTGGTGAGGCGTTAGCAGCAAACGGCAAAGTCATCGTGACGGGCTGCTTGGGCTCTAAGGCCGTGGATGGCAGCGCAGACACCAGCGGCGGCGCTACAGAGGAAAACTTAGTCCGCAAGATGCACCCAAGCGTGTTAGCAGTCACAGGCCCACACGCCACGCAAGAGGTGATGGATGCGGTGCATCTGCATTTGCCAAAACGCCATGATCCTTTTATTGATCTCACGCCAAGCTTTGGTATCAAGCTCACACCCAAACATTACGCGTATCTCAAAATTAGCGAAGGCTGCAATCATCGGTGCACGTTTTGCATCATCCCGTCGATGCGTGGCGATTTGGTGAGTCGCCCGATTGGTGATGTACTGAAAGAAGCCGAAGCCTTGTTTGCTGGCGGCGTGAAAGAACTACTCGTCATTAGCCAAGATACATCGGCCTACGGCGTGGACGTTAAATATCGCACAGGATTCTTCGAAGGTCGCCCCGTCAAAACACGCATGTTAGATTTGGTTGCTGAACTTGGAGCCCTCGCTAAGCCTTATGGCGCTTGGGTTCGCTTGCACTACGTCTATCCCTACCCTAGCGTCGACGCAGCCGTGCCACTCATGGCCGAGGGCTTGGTCTTACCGTATTTAGATGTGCCGTTGCAGCACAGCCACCCCGATGTTTTAAAGCGCATGAAACGTCCTGCAAGCGGCGAGCGCAACCTAGAGCGCATTGCCGCATGGCGCGAAGTTTGCCCCGAGATTGTGATCCGCTCTACTTTTATTGCAGGCTTTCCTGGTGAGACAGAAGAAGAATTTGAGCATCTACTCGATTTCATGCGCGAAGCAAAAATCGACCGTGCAGGTTGTTTTGCTTACTCCGATGTCACAGGTGCGGAAGCCAACAAAATTGAAGGCATGCTACCGATGGAACTGCGCGAGGAACGCCGCGCAAGATTTATGGCTGTGGCTGAAGAGGTATCTAGCGCCAAGCTCCAATCCCGCATTGGCGCAACCATGCAGGTACTGATTGATAGCGCACCAGGCCTTGGGAAAAAAGGCGGCGTAGGTAGAACTTATGCAGACGCGCCAGAAATTGACGGCGTGGTCAAACTACTTCCACCTGAAAAGATCAGTAAGCAACTCAAAGTGGGAGAGTTCACACGTGCTCGCATTGTGGGCGTCGATGGGCATGATTTGATTGCTGCGCCTATTTAAGCGCCACTTTGCGAGGTCAAAAAAAAGCGACTCAATAGAGTCGCTTTTTTTATGACACCGTCTGTGACGATTTCTTTTTCGGTTTACCTGCTGGTGGCTCATCCGCGGAAGTGATGTCGAGCACGACCTCACCCTTCTCATCGATATCCACATTCAAACTGCCACCTTTTGTAAGCCGGCCAAACAAGAGTTCGTCAGCCAAGGCTTTACGAATCGTGTCTTGAATCAAACGCTGCATCGGGCGTGCACCCATGAGCGGATCGAAGCCCTTCTTCGCTAAATGTTTACGCAGCGCATCGCTAAATGAGACTTCGACTTTTTTCTCTTGTAACTGAGTTTCCAATTGCAAAAGGAATTTATCAACCACTCTGATAATGACGTTTTCGTCCAAAGCTTTAAAGCTAACAATAGCATCCAAGCGATTGCGGAACTCTGGCGTAAACAGACGCTTGATGTCGCCCATCTCATCACCTGCTTGACGCGAGTTGGTAAAGCCAATCGTGGCTTTATTCATGGTCTCAGCGCCCGCATTGGTCGTCATGATGATGATGACGTTTCTAAAGTCCGCTTTGCGTCCATTGTTGTCAGTTAGCGTCCCGTGATCCATCACTTGCAAGAGCACATTGAAAACATCAGGGTGTGCTTTTTCAATCTCATCAAGCAAGAGTACGCAATGCGGCTTCTTAGTGATAGCCTCTGTGAGCAAGCCACCTTGGTCAAAGCCCACGTAGCCCGGAGGCGCACCGATCAAACGGCTCACCGCGTGGCGCTCCATGTATTCACTCATATCAAAGCGAATGAGTTCAATGCCCATGATGTAGGCGAGTTGCTTGGCTGCTTCTGTCTTGCCCACACCCGTTGGGCCCGAGAATAAGAACGAGCCAATCGGTTTGTCGGTTTTGCCAATACCGGAGCGCGCCATCTTGACGGCAGACGCAAGCGCATCCACCGCTTTGTCTTGACCAAACACCACGTTTTTCAAGTCACGCTCTAATGTTTGCAACTTGCTACGGTCATCGTTGGACA
Organism: Comamonadaceae bacterium; assembly: GCA_031430035.1. Lineage (GTDB taxonomy): Bacteria > Pseudomonadota > Gammaproteobacteria > Burkholderiales > Burkholderiaceae_C > JASGCK01. The sequence continues at coordinate 5,611 of JANPAS010000004.1, forward strand.
CATTCGCAGGCGGGATGCGTGCAATCTTGGCGATGATCGCCTCAACTTCGGCTTTGTCGATGATCTCTTTGCGCAGTTCGGGTTTGGCAATGCGCTGAGCAGCGCCTGCCTCATCAATCACGTCGATTGCTTTGTCTGGTAAATGGCGATCGTTGATGTACTTGGCTGATAGCTCTGCCGCTGCCTGCAAGGCATCGACCGTATAGGTCACGTTGTGGTGCTCTTCGAAGCGAGATTTAAGCCCTTTCAAAATTTCCGTGGTTTGCTCAACCGTTGGCTCGTTCACATCAATTTTTTGGAAACGGCGTGAGAGTGCTGCATCTTTTTCAAAAATACCGCGGTACTCGGTGAACGTTGTAGCACCAATGCATTTAAGTTGGCCATTCGCCAGCGCTGGTTTTAGCAAATTAGATGCATCCAGTGTGCCGCCCGAAGCGGAGCCCGCACCAATGATGGTGTGGATTTCGTCAATAAACAAAACAGCATTTGGCTTTTCTTTGAGCTGCTTTAAAACGCCTTTCAAACGCGCTTCAAAATCACCACGGTATTTGGTCCCTGCCAGCAGCGTGCCCGTATCCAAGGAATACACGACGGCATCAGCTAGAACATCAGGCACTTCATTTTGTGTGATCCGCCAAGCAAGTCCTTCTGCGATAGCAGTTTTACCAACGCCCGCCTCGCCTACTAACAGCGGATTGTTTTTGCGGCGACGGCAAATGATCTGGATAGCGCGCTCGACTTCATGCTCGCGGCCAATCAAGGGATCGATCTTGCCGTCTTTAGCCATTTGATTCAGGTTTTGGCAATACGTATCGAGTGGCGAGGATTTATCGCTCTTTTCACCTGCTTTGCCCGGCTCCTCCTCGCCCTCGGTGCCAGCGGATTGCGGCTCAGGCTTATCTGTCTTTTTAATGCCGTGCGCGATGAAGTTGACGACATCGAGGCGAGTAATGCTTTGCTGGTGCAAATAAAACACAGCGTGCGAATCTTTTTCACCATAAATGGCAACCAAAATGTTCGCGCCTTGCACTTCTTTTTTGCCAGTACCCGTAGATTGCACGTGCATGATGGCACGTTGGATGACGCGCTGAAAGCCAAGCGTAGGCTGGGTATCCACATCGTCCGTGCCCGCCACAATAGGCGTATTTTCTTGGATAAAGTCCGTCAGAGACTTGCGCAAATCATCCGTTTTGGCGGCGCACGCCTCCAGCACTTCTTTGCCGCTGGGGTTATCCAGCATGGCCAGCAGCAAGTGCTCGACAGTAATGAACTCGTGGCGGGCTTTTCTAGCCTCTGCAAAAGCCATCTGAATACTAGTTTCTAACTCTTGGGAAATCATGGCTTTAACTTTCTAAAAAACGTCTAGGTGCAACTATACGTGACTAATCTATGGGCTCGGACACGGCTTGCAAGGGGTGGCCTGCATTTTGTGCCGCTTCCATAACGGTATTGACCTTGGTCGCGGCAACATCGCGCGAAAACACACCGCAAATACCCTTCCCCTCCACATGAATTTTGAGCATGATGCCAATGGCGGTGTCTCGGTCTTTGCCAAAAAACTCTTGAATCGCAAAAACCACAAACTCCATTGGGGTGTAATCGTCGTTTAATAGCGCGACTTGGTACATCTGCGGCGGCTTCGTTTGCAGGGGGCGACGCTCTAGAACGACCGTTCCGTCATCATCACCTTCATGCGCAGGGCGAACCATGGGCGGAGTCACAGGGGCGATAGGCTTACTCATGGTTGGCCAACATTTTCCAAGTCGCAACAACCGAGTCGGGATTGAGCGAAATAGAGGTGATGCCCAGATCAACCAACCAGCGTGCGAAATCAGGATGATCACTCGGGCCTTGGCCGCAAATACCGACATACTTGTTTTGCGCCAAGCAAGCTTTGATGGACATCTCGAGCATGGCTTTAACGGCAGGATCACGCTCGTCGAAGTCTTTGGCGAGTAGTTCAAGGCCAGAGTCACGATCAAGCCCAAGGGTGAGTTGCGTCAAGTCGTTTGAACCAATCGAAAAGCCATCAAAATACTCTAGAAATTGCGCCGCAAGAATGGCGTTACTCGGCACTTCGCACATCATGATGTGCCGTAGACCGTTTACACCGCGACCAAGACCGCATTTCTCTAGCATCGAACTCACGGCACGCGCTTGTCCCAGGGTACGGACAAATGGCACCATGATTTCGACATTGGTAAGCCCCATCTCGTTACGAACACGCTTCATGGCCTCGCATTCCATCGCAAAAGCTTCGCCGAACTCAGCGCTCACATAGCGTGCTGCACCGCGGAAACCCAGCATCGGGTTTTCTTCCTCGGGTTCGTAGCGGCTGCCGCCAATCAGCTTACGATATTCGTTCGATTTGAAATCCGACAAGCGCACGATGACGGGTTTGGGCCAAAACGCCGCCGCAATCGTAGCAACGCCCTCAGCGACCTTGTCCACATAGAACGCACGCGGCGAGGCATGACCACGCGCAGCTATCTCGACGGCCAGCTTCAAATCTGGATCGACTTCTGGGTAATCCAAAATTGCCTTTGGATGCACGCCAATATTGTTATTGATGATGAACTCTAAGCGCGCCAAACCCACGCCAGAATTGGGAAGCTGGCAAAAATCGAATGCCAACTGGGGATTACCAATGTTCATCGTGATCTTGGCTTTGATCGGCGGCATGGTGCCGCGCTCGACTTCCGTCAATTCGGCCTCTAGCTTGCCTTCGTAAATAAAGCCTGTATCACCCTCTGCACAACTAACGGTGACGAGCGTCCCCGTCTGGAGGCGCTCGGTCGCATCGCCGCAGCCCACCACGGCAGGAATTCCCAATTCACGCGCAATGATGGCAGCATGACAAGTACGACCGCCTCGGTTCGTCACAATCGCGCTGGCGCGTTTCATGACCGGCTCCCAGTTCGGATCTGTCATGTCGGTCACCAAAATATCGCCCACTTGGACTTGATCCATTTGGCTAATGTTGTCGACCTTGCGGACAATGCCTGTGCCAATTTTTTGACCAATCGCGCGGCCTTCGGCCAAGACCGTGCCTTTGCCCAAGAGCTTGTAGCGAACTTCGGCTTTGCCTTTGGCTTGGCTCTTCACAGTCTCAGGGCGCGCTTGCAAAATATAGAGTCCACCGTCTGTACCGTCTTTGCCCCACTCAATATCCATCGGGCGACCGTAGTGGTCTTCGATGATCACGGCGTACTTTGCCAGCTGCTCAACATCGGCATCCGTCAACGAATACGCGTGCTGCTGGAGCGTTGGCACATCAATCGTACGCACCAGCTTGCCATTGGCGGCTTTTTCTTCAGGCGTAGCAAACACCATTTGAATCAGTTTGCTACCCAAGTTACGACGAATGAGCGCACGATTACCAGCTTTCAGCATTGGCTTATGCACATAAAACTCGTCAGGATTAACAGCGCCCTGCACCACCGTCTCGCCAAGGCCATAACTGCTGGTAATAAACACGACTTGGTCAAAACCGCTTTCGGTATCCATCGTAAACATCACGCCTGCAGCGCCCAAATCTGAGCGAACCATGCGCTGAACGCCTGCGGAGAGCGCCACTTCCGAATGCGCAAAGCCTTGGTGAACGCGGTAGCTAATCGCTCGGTCGTTGTAGAGAGATGCAAAAACTTCTTTCATTTTGTGCAGCACGGTGTCAATGCCTACCACATTCAAAAAGGTTTCTTGTTGACCTGCAAATGAAGCATCTGGCAAATCCTCTGCCGTTGCGGACGAACGCACGGCAAAAGACGCTTCTGTGTTCCCTGCGCTCAATTTGGCAAAAGCATCGCGAATCGCTTGCTCAAGATCAGCGGGGAATGGCTGTGCCTCCACTAAAGCGCGAATCTCTGCACCGACACGGGCAAGCGCATTCACGTCTTCCGTATCAAGCGCATTCAATTTCGTATTGATTTTGTCGTCCAGCCCTGCATGCTTCAAAAAGGCACGAAACGCATACGCTGTCGTGGCAAACCCTGTTGGCACTTTCACACCACTGGGCAACTGAGAAATCATCTCGCCAAGACTGGCATTCTTGCCACCTACAGACTCAACGTCAGTATTTCGGAGGAGCTCAAAGGGAACGACGAGGGCTGTGGATTCAAAGAGTTGTGACATGCGGGCGTACGTAGTTTGTTTATTTAGATAATGGCGAAACAGCTATTTTAAATTATCATGACCAATCAAACTCTATGTAATCGCACCATCTTTTTTGTCTCCGATGGCACAGGCATTACCGCAGAGACCTTCGGGAATGCCATTCTTGCGCAGTTTTCACTGGAAGCCAGTCATATTCGCCTGCCTTTTACCGATACCGTGGACAAAGCGCATCAGGCTGTTCGGCAAATCAATCACACGGCAGAAGTTGACGGCAGCAAGCCGATTGTGTTTACGACCTTGGTCAATATGGAGGTCTTGCAAGTCATTATTGAGGGTTGCAAGGAAAAATGCATGCTGCTGGATATGTTTGGCACTTTCGTCAACCCGCTTGAAGTCGAACTGGGCATTAAAAGTAATCACCGCATTGGTCGCTTTAGCGATGTGAGCAAAAGCAAGGCTTACCACGACCGCATCGAAGCGATTAACTTTAGTCTTGCCCATGACGACGGGCAAAGTAATACCGATTTAGAGCAGTCCGACGTGATTTTGGTAGGCGTGAGCCGTAGCGGTAAAACTCCCACATCGCTCTATCTGGCCATGCAATATGGGCTTAAAGCCAGCAATTACCCCTTGATTCCAGAAGATTTTGAGCGGCAGCACCTGCCTCCTGCACTAGTTCCGCATAAGAAAAAGATCTTCGGACTGACCATTCAACCCGCCCGCCTAAGTGAAATCAGAAACGAGCGCCGTCCGAACTCCCGCTATGCCGACCTTGCGAATTGCCGCATGGAAGTAGCCGAGGCAGAGGCCATGATGCGCCGCGCTGGCATTCGGTGGCTGTCTACTACGACCAAATCGATCGAAGAAATCGCCACCACGATCTTGCAAGAGCTCAAGCCCGAGCGCTTGGCGTACTAGTTTTTTGAAATATAATCCTTGCCGCTGTCAACCAAAGCTTTTTTGCTGCCGTTAGAGCAGTACCTTCCAAATTCTTTGGGGGTATTTTTAAGTAACGTTAATTAAAGGAAACTCATCATGAACAAACTCATCGCCGCTTTGGTTGCTGGTCTTTTCGCCGCTACAACTTTCGCTCAAGCTCCTGCTGCACCAGCTGCTGCTAAGCCAGCCGCTGCAGCACCTGCTGCCGCTGCACCTGCTGCTAAAGCAGATGCTAAGAAAGCTGACGCTAAGCCAGCCGCTAAAAAAGAAGAAGCAAAGAAGTAATTCTTTATCTCTCAAAACCCCCACCAGTCACAAGATTGGTGGGGGTTTTTTACTCCTATAGAAGCAAAAATTAAGTCCTTTAGCGTACGAATTTATCAAATATAATTTCCCC
>JANPAS010000005.1:0-3792 GCA_031430035.1 Comamonadaceae bacterium
CCCGTGATGATTAAAGCCTCGGCAGGCGGCGGCGGTAAAGGGCTGCGCGTGGCCTTTAACGACAAAGAAGCGCTAGAAGGTTTCACCTCTTGCCGCAATGAAGCACGCAATAGCTTTGGCGATGATCGCGTGTTTATCGAAAAATTTGTTGAAGAGCCGCGCCATATTGAAATTCAGTTGGTCGGCGATAGCTTTGGTAATGTAATTTATTTGAACGAGCGCGAGTGCTCGATCCAGCGCCGTCATCAAAAAGTCATTGAAGAAGCGCCGTCACCGTTTATCTCGGACGCGACGCGCAAGGCTATGGGCGAGCAGGCAGTTCAGCTTGCGAAGGCCGTGAAATATGAAAGCGCAGGCACAGTGGAGTTTGTGGTGGGCAAGGATCAGTCGTTCTACTTTTTAGAGATGAACACACGCTTGCAAGTTGAGCACCCTGTGACCGAGTGCATCACAGGACTCGACTTGGTGGAGCTGATGATTCGCGTGGCGGCGGGTGAGCCATTGCCGCTGACGCAGGATGAAGTCAAGCGCGATGGCTGGGCGATTGAGTGCCGCATCAATGCCGAAGATCCATTCCGTAACTTCTTGCCATCGACGGGGCGTTTGGTGCGTTTTGTGCCGCCAACGACGACGATGTTTGCGTCCGATATTGACCATCTGCACGGCGTGCGCGTGGACACGGGCGTGATGGATGGCGGCGAAATTCCGATGTTTTACGACTCGATGATTGCCAAGCTCATCGTTCACGGCAAAGACCGTGCCGAGGCGATTGCCATGATGCGCGAAGCACTCAATAGCTTTGTGATTCGCGGTGTGAGCTCGAATATTCCGTTTCAAGCGGCGCTTTTGGCTCATCCTAAATTTGCGACAGGTGATTTCAATACAGGCTTTATCGCAGAGCACTACGGTAAAGGTTTTGCAGCTGAAGATGTACCGCATGACAACCCGAATTTCTTCGTCGCGCTGGCTGCATTTGTGCGCCGTAAATCACGTGCTCGCACGTCGGGCATGAGCGGTCAACTAGCGGGCTACAACGTGGCAGTTGGGCAAGATTACGCCGTGGTGGTTTTGGATAAAGATGGCAAGCACAACTACAAGCAGGTGCACGTAGATGACGCGCTGGGTCAAACGTGGGCGGCAACAGTCAAGGTCGATGACAAGCCTTACGCCATCGTCAGCCATTCGCGCTTAAACGACATCGTGATTACGGGAACTGTGAACGGTAAAACCTTCGCATCCCAAGTGGAGCGTGGCACGCAGAAGAATCCACTCGCACTGCGCGTGCAGCACAACGGCACGCAAATTGAGTGCTTAGTGATGTCGCCGCGCATGGCAGAACTGCACCAACTCATGCCGCACAAAGCCCCGCCAGACATGAGCCGCTACGTGCTCTCGCCCATGCCAGGACTGCTGGTTGACGTGGCCGTGACGGTTGGGCAAAAAGTCCAAGCAGGCGAGCGCGTAGCCGTGATTGAAGCCATGAAGATGGAGAACGTGCTGTTTGCTGCTGCCGATGGCGTGGTGGGCAAAGTGTTGGCGGTGAAAGGTGAATCGCTCTGCGTAGACCAAGCGATTGTGGAGTTTGTATGAGCGCGAGCGTCAATCGTCCCTTCAAAGTCCTAGGCATTCAACAAATCGCCATTGGTGGCACAAGCAAAGCCAAACTGCGCGAGCTGTGGGTGGACATGCTCGGCTTAGAAGTTACAGGTAACTTCAAAAGCGAGCGCGAGAACGTGGACGAAGACATTTGCGCGATGGGCTCGGGCGCGTTTAAGGTCGAGGTTGATTTGATGCAGCCGATTGATCCAAACGGTAAACCTGCCGTTCACACCACGCCGCTCAATCACGTGGGTTTATGGATTGATGATCTGCCAAAAGCCGTGGAGTGGCTCACCGCCAAGGGCGTTCGTTTCGCGCCAGGCGGCATTCGCACGGGCGCGGCGGGCTATGACATTACGTTTTTACACCCCAAATCGAATGATGAATTTCCGATTGCAGGCGAAGGCGTTTTGATTGAACTGGTGCAAGCACCTAGCGACGTGATTGCCGCGCTGCGTTAATCGTTTTCAATCAAAAACGCTCCCACCACATGCCGTCCTTCGCCTGCAAGGATGTTGTAGGTTCGGCACGCGGCGGGTGTATCCATGGTTTCTATGCCGATTCGGGCTTGCATTAAGCTAGAGAGCAGCTTGGGATGCACAAACCGTAGCTTTGCGCCACTGCCAAAAATAATGAGTTCTGGCTTGCTTGCGCCTAGTCGCTCGAAGTGTTCTGCGGTCAATTCTTCTAAGTTGGCGACTTGCCAATCAAAGCGCTCGCCGTGCGAGCCTAGCACGATGCTTTGCTCGATCCGCTCTAGCCCAATGTGGATGCCGCCTGCGTCATAGGCGGTAATCAAGGTGGCGTCTGTTTTTTCGGGTTGGAATTTCATGGGGCTATCTTACAATCACTGGTTAGCTTTCATCAAAACGCCTCCTATGAAAACCATTCAAAAATCGACCAAACTTCAAAACGTCTGTTACGACATTCGCGGCCCCGTCATGGACGCGGCCAAAAAGATGGAAGACGAAGGTCACGCAATCATCAAGCTGAACATTGGCAATGTGGGTGCTTTTGGCTTTGACGCGCCAGAAGAAGTGCGCCAAGACATGATTCGCAATCTGCCAAGCGCCGCGGCGTATTCGGATAGCAAAGGTATTTTTAGCGCACGTAAAGCGGTGATGCAGTACTCGCAAGAGAGAAACGTCAAAGGCGTGGGCTTAGAGGACATTTACATTGGCAATGGCGCGTCTGAACTCATCGTGATGGCGGTGAATGCACTCATGAACGACGGCGATGAAATGCTGGTGCCAGCGCCTGACTATCCACTTTGGACAGCGGCGGTGAGCCTCTCTGGCGGCAATCCGATTCATTACATCTGCGACGAAGCGAATGGCTGGATGCCTAACCTTGCCGACATCCGCGCCAAGATTACACCGCGCACCAAAGGCATTGTCGTCATCAATCCAAACAACCCCACGGGTGCTTTGTATTCGGACGAAATGCTGGTGTCCTTGATTCAAATTGCACGAGAGCACGGACTCATTATTTTTGCGGACGAGGTGTACGACAAAGTGCTGTATGACGATGCCGTGCACACTGCCATTGGTTCGCTCTCGACCGATGTGCTCACGCTGACGTTTAACTCCATGAGCAAGAGCTACCGTGCTTGTGGCTACCGCGCAGGCTGGCTGGTGGTGTCGGGTGACAAACGCGGCGCGAAGGACTATATCGAGGGGCTGAATATGCTGACCTCGATGCGTCTGTGCGCCAATGTGCCAGGCCAGATGGGCATTCAAACGGCGCTGGGCGGCTATCAAAGCATCAAAGATTTGGTGAATGTTGGCGGGAGACTCCGCCGTCAGCGCGATATTGCCTATGAGCTCATCACGGCGATCCCTGGCGTGACGTGCAACAAGCCCAGCGCGGCGATGTACATGTTCCCGCGCCTTGATCCTGAGATATACCCGATTGAAGACGACCAAGCGTTTATCCACGAGCTCTTGCAGGAGACCAAGGTGTTGTTGGTGCAAGGCACGGGCTTTAACTGGATCGACAACAACCATTTCCGCATTGTCTTTTTGCCTTACGAAGACGATTTGCGCGAAGCGATTACGCGCATTGCCAAGTTCTTAGAGAGCTACCGCAAACGCCACGCCAAATAAAAATTAGAAAGAAAAGAAGAATGAAAGCATTGAAAGTTGGATTACTCGGTATCGGCACAGTCGGCAGCGGTGTGTTTACGGTTTTGAC
>JANPAS010000006.1:0-9252 GCA_031430035.1 Comamonadaceae bacterium
ATCTTAGCGCAAAACAAACCATCGCGCTCGGGTTTGAAGGTACGGTAATTGATAGTCTCTGGTTTTTTGACTTCGCCAAAAGACCATGAGCGGATTTTTTCAGGAGATGCAATACCGATCCGAATAGCATCAAAATGCTCATCGGGAGTGAATTGCTTGAATAGATCTAGAAGTGACTTCATATTGATTCTTTCTCTTCTAATGTTTAAGAACGCTCTAGTTCAATATCGAGACCCAAGGAACGAATTTCCTTGACCAATACGTTGAACGACTCTGGCATGCCCGCTTGAATGGTGTGCTCGCCTTTAACAATACTCTCATAAACCTTGGTGCGGCCTTGCACGTCATCAGACTTGACTGTCAACATTTCTTGCAAGGTGTATGAAGCGCCATAGGCTTTGAGAGCCCAAACCTCCATCTCGCCAAAACGTTGTCCACCAAATTGGGCTTTGCCGCCCAATGGTTGCTGCGTCACCAAGCTATACGGCCCTGTAGAGCGGGCATGCATTTTGTCATCCACCAAGTGGTGTAATTTCAAGACATGCATGTAGCCTACTGTTACAGGGCGATCAAACTGTTCGCCCGTACGGCCATCGAAGAGGTATGCTTGTGTACGGGTTGCGGTCAAACCTTTGGCCTTAGCGATATCGTCAGGATAGGCGAGTTTCAGCATGGCGCGGATTTCATCTTCTGATGCACCGTCAAACACCGGCGTGGCAAATGGCATGCCAGACGAAAGATTACTTGCCATCTCCATCACCTGTGTGTCAGTCAACCTGGACAGATCTTCCTTGCGACCCGAACTGTTGTAAATCTCATCCATGAACTTGCGCACTTCGGCTGCGCGAGCCTCAGCTTGCAGCATGTTGCCAATGCGTTGACCGATGCCTTTGCCGGCCCAGCCCAAGTGTACTTCTAGCACCTGACCGACGTTCATACGGGATGGCACACCCAGCGGGTTAAGTGCTATGTCACACGGCGTGCCGTCAGCCATGTAAGGCATATCCTCAACTGGCACAATCTTGGACACAACCCCTTTGTTACCGTGACGACCTGCCATTTTGTCGCCGGGCTGTAACCGGCGTTTGACCGCTAGATACACCTTGACCATTTTGAGAACGCCAGCTGGCAACTCGTCGCCTTGTGTGAGTTTTTTGCGCTTTTCTTCAAACGCCAAATCGAAGCTGTGCCGCGTTTGTTCAGTCGAGTTTTTTATACTCTCTAACTGTGCTGCAACATCATCGTCTGCCGGCCGCACATCAAACCAATGGTATTTTTCAACAGAAGCAAGGTATGCCTTGTCAATTTTTGTACCCTTTGCAAGTTTAGCTGGGCCTCCATTGGCTAGTTTACCAATCAGTAACTTCTCGATACGGTCAAATGCATCCGCTTCAACAATGCGTAACTGATCATTCAAATCCAAACGGAAGCGCTTTAACTCATCGTCGATGATCTGTTGGGCGCGCTTGTCCCGCACAATACCCTCGCGGGTAAATACTTGTACATCAATCACAGTGCCTTGACTGCCTTGGTCTACACGCAGCGATGTATCTTTCACATCACTGGCTTTTTCACCAAAAATCGCACGCAAAAGCTTCTCTTCTGGCGTCAATGTGGTTTCGCCTTTAGGCGTAACTTTACCCACCAAAGTGTCGCCAGGCTGCACCTCAGCCCCCACATAAATTATGCCCGACTCGTCTAAACGATTCAGCTGTTGTTCGCTCAGATTCGGAATGTCGCGGGTAATCTCTTCTGCGCCAAGCTTGGTATCCCGCGCCATTACCACGAGTTCTTCGATATGAATTGAGGTGTAGCGGTCTTCTGAAACAACGCGCTCACTGATCAAAATCGAATCTTCAAAGTTGTAGCCGTTCCAGGGCATAAACGCAACCAGCATGTTTTGACCCAAGGCCAACTCACCCAAGTCAGTGGAGGCACCGTCTGCTACAACATCGCCTTTGGCAATCACATCACCGCGCTGCACAATCGGGCGTTGGTGAATGTTGGTGTTTTGGTTTGAGCGCTGGTATTTGATGAGGTTGTAAATGTCTACGCCCACCTCTCCTGCTTGCGCTTCTTTGTCGTTGACACGCACCACGATCCGGGTGGCATCCACATAGTCCACCACACCACCGCGTGTAGCAGTAACCACTGTACCCGAGTCCACCGCCGACACACGCTCAATGCCTGTACCTACAAATGCTTTTTCTGGACGCAAAATTGGCACAGCTTGACGCTGCATATTTGCGCCCATCAAGGCGCGGTTTGCATCGTCATGCTCCAAGAAGGGCACAAGTGATGCGGCCACAGAAACAATCTGCGAGGGCGAAACGTCCATGTACTGGACTCGCTCCGCCCCGACCAAAATCGATTCGCCTTTTTCTCGGGCAGAAATCAACTCACCTGTTAGTTTGCCATCTTTATCGAGGGTGGCGTTTGCTTGCGCAATGACGTATTTACCTTCTTCAATTGCGGACAAATAATCAATATCGTTACTGACTTTGCCATCGGCAACGCGGCGATACGGTGTCTCGATAAACCCGTACTCATTCAAACGGGCGTATAAAGCCAAAGAGTTAATCAAGCCAATGTTCGGGCCTTCTGGTGTTTCAATAGGACAAACTCGCCCGTAATGCGTCACGTGCACATCGCGCACCTCAAAACCAGCGCGCTCTCGAGTCAAGCCTCCAGGGCCAAGTGCGGAAACGCGACGCTTATGGGTGATCTCAGACAAAGGATTCGTCTGATCCATAAACTGTGAAAGTTGCGATGCACCAAAAAACTCTTTAAGCGCAGCCGAAATTGGCTTAGAGTTGATCAGATCATGTGGCATCAAGGGCTCTTGTTCAGCTTGCCCTAAACGCTCTTTCACGGCCTTTTCAATTCTTGCAAGACCAGTGCGGTATTGATTTTCGGCTAGTTCGCCTACGCAGCGCACACGCCGATTGCCCAAGTGGTCGATATCATCAACCTCGCCGCGTCCATTGCGAAGGTCCACAAGAATTTTAACCACCGCTAAAATATCGTCGTTCGACAAAACCATGGAGCCAGTAGACTCTTCTCTTCCTACTTTTGCATTGAATTTCATACGCCCAACACGCGACAAATCATATGTGTCAGGGTTGTAGACCAAGCGGTGGAATAACGCCTGAACTGCGTCCTCTGTCGGCGGCTCGCCTGGACGCATCATGCGATAAATTGCTACACGTGCAGCAAATTCGTCCACCGTCTCATCACTTCGCAAGGTCTGCGACATGTAGGCGCCTTGGTCTAATTCGTTCGTGTAGATGCACTGCACATCTTGAACGCCTGCCGAGCGTAATTTTTTGAGTAACGCCTCGGTCAACTCGTCGTTGGCTTTGGAAATAATTTCGCCAGTCTCAGCGTCGATGATGTTTTTAGCTAATACGCGACCTACCAAAAAATCCTCTGGTACGCTGATATGCGTTGTGCCAGACTGCTCCATCTCACGGGTGTGGCGCGCAGTGATTCGCTTATCTTTAGCGACAACAACTTTGCCTGATTTATCCGTGATGTCGAAGCGAGCCACTTCACCACGCAAACGATCGGCCACAAATTGCATTTGTGCGCCACTGTCCATCAAACGGAAAAAGTCGTTAACAAAGAAGTTTGCCAATATCGACTCTGGATTCATTCCAATAGCTTTGAGCAAAATTGTCACGGGCATCTTGCGGCGACGATCTACTCGGAAATACAGGACGTCTTTCGGGTCAAACTCAAAGTCTAGCCATGAGCCACGATAGGGAATGATGCGGGCTGAAAATAACAACTTACCCGAACTATGGGTTTTACCTTTGTCGTGTTCAAAAAATACGCCGGGAGAGCGGTGCAACTGCGACACGATCACACGTTCTGTGCCGTTAATAATGAATGAGCCTTTGTCTGTCATCAAGGGCACTTCGCCCATGTAAACCTCTTGCTCTTTAACTTCTTTGACTACCTTGGATTGCGAAGTAGATGACTCACGGTCATAAATAATCAGCTGAACTCTAGCACGAACCGCGGAGCCATAGGTTAAACCACGAGTTTGGCATTCTCGTACGTCAAAGCCGGGCTTGGCTAAGTTGTACTCGATGAATTTCATCTCCACAAAGCCATTGTGCGAGACAATTGGAAAGGCCGCATTGAATGCAGCTTGCAAGCCTTCGTCGGTACGACTTTTCAAGGGCACATCCGCTTGCAAAAATGCGATATACGCATCTTTTTGCATTTGCAACAGATAAGGAACTTCGAGAACTGCATCGCGGGTGCCGAAGCTTTTGCGAATACGTTTGCTCTCTGTGTAAGAGTAGGCAGGAACTTGGGCCATGAGATCTCCATTTGTCAGCCACTAGGCTGTTCGATCAACTTGGCGACTGACGCGCTTCGACGTTGATGCCCCTCTGGACAATCCACGACTAAAGCCTTGGCGGTTGGCCACTACCAACCGTTGGCGGACGATGTTGCATTGCACAACACCCGAACCAAGTGGCTCTCTGCAGTCACATCAGAGAACACAGAAAAAAACCAATTGGTGGTTTTTTTCTATGTGCTCTAGCATTCCGTAGTTCGCGCTGCGAAAACGCAGAAAGGCTGGAGGCTTACAAAGCACTCCAGCCCAAGACGAAAACAATTACTTGAGTTCTGCTTTAGCACCCGCTTCTTCAAGCTTCTTCTTAGCAGCTTCGGCATCTGCTTTAGGTAGAGCTTCTTTGACTGCCTTTGGAGCGGCATCAACCAAGTCTTTCGCTTCTTTAAGTCCGAGACCGGTAATTTCGCGTACAGCTTTAATAACCGAAACTTTGTTAGCGCCAACTTCAGTCAACACCACATTGAACTCTGTTTGCTCTTCAGCGACAGCTGCGGCAGCACCGCCACCAGCGGCAGGGGCTGACATAGCTGCAGCGCTTACACCAAACTTTTCTTCGATGGCTTTCACCAGCTCATTGAGTTCCATGACCGACATGCTGTCTAGCGCGGTCAAAAATGCGTCTTTATCGAATGCCATTTTGATTTCCTAAAATTATTTACAGTTGATAGATGTGTACGGCTTACGCAGCAACAGCACCCTTTTTTTCCGCCAACGCTGACAGCACACGAGCTGTACGCGCCATAGGCGATTGCAATAAGCCACAAATTTGACCCAACAACACTTCGCGAGAAGGGATATTAGCCAATTGCTTAACGCCGTTCACATCTAAAGCTTTTCCTGCAAATGCACCACCACGAATAACCAATTTATCATTGGTTTTTGCGAAGTCAGATACCACTTTCGCGGCAGCAACTGCATCAACAGAGAAGCCATAGATTAGCGGGCCAGTCATCTGGGAAGCCACAATCTCAAACGCGCTACCAGTCACTGCACGACGAGCGAGGGTATTTTTCAATACCGTCAGGCTTACGCCTTTGTCGCGCGCAGCGTTGCGCAGTTTGGTCATGTCAGCCACCGTAATGCCACGGTATTCCGCCATCACGAGCGTTTGAGCTTTTGCGGCGAGGCCAGTCACTTCATCAATGACGGCTTGTTTCTCACTGCGATTAAGACTCAAGATCTACTCCTTTTATGCACTGCTTGGGTTGACCCGCCCAGTGCGCCATAGTTCAGCGATCAACTGCTAGAAAATACATTCTTTGCAGCGGGACCGCCATCTGCGTTGGATTTGTATTAAGTGCTCAACCCGAGAGCCTTGCACACCAACGGTCTTCGATGACCTGATCAGGACTTGCACCCCTTTCAGCCCACCACCAAGTGCAGCCTAAACTACACCTGAATTTTTACCCAGCATACGATTACTCGTCAGCTGGGATTTTTTATGCCGTCAAAGACTGCGTATCTACGCGTACGCCAACACCCATGGTGCTAGACACTGCGACTTTGCGCAAGTAAACGCCTTTACTTGAGGCTGGCTTGGCTTTAACCAATGCCTCAACCAATGCTGCCAGGTTACCTTGCAATTTGTCAGTATCAAATGAACGACGACCCAGGGTGCTGTGCACAATACCGGCTTTGTCAACACGGAATTGCACTTGGCCTGCTTTGGCGTTCTTCACGGCGGTTGCTACGTCAGCTGTTACCGTACCGACCTTCGGGTTAGGCATCAGACCGCGAGGACCTAGGATTTGGCCCAAAGTGCCGACCACACGCATTGCATCAGGCGCGGCAATCACGATATCAAAAGGCATATTACCCGCTTTGACCTGAGCAGCCAAATCGTCCATGCCAACAATGTCAGCGCCAGCAGCACGCGCTTCGTCAGCCTTAGCACCCTGTGCAAACACCGCTACGCGCTTAGTTTTTCCCGTGCCGTTTGGCAAGACGACCGCGCCACGAACGACTTGGTCAGATTTTTTGGCATCAATGCCCAGCTGCACAGCTACGTCGATAGATTCGTCGAATTTGGCAGTAGCGAATTGTTTAACTAAGCCCAAAGCATCACCCAAAGGGTAAAGTTTGTTACTGTCAATCTTGCCCACTTGGGTCTTTTGTTGTTTGGTGAGTTTTGCCATGATTACATGCCTTCCACGGTAACACCCATGGAACGGGCAGAGCCGGCCAAGGTACGCATAGCTGCTTCAATGCTGGCAGCATTCATGTCTTTGATTTTGCCTTTGGCAATTTCTTCGAGCTGAGCGCGGGTAATTTTGCCAACTTTTACGCTATGTGCCGTAGGTGAGCCTTTGTCCAATTTGATCGCTTTTTTGATCAATGTAGTAGCCGGTGGAGTTTTGATAACAAATGTAAAACTCTTGTCAGCGAATGCGGTAATGACCACAGGCAATTTCAAGCCCGGCTCAACTCCTTGAGTCTGCGCGTTGAACGCCTTGCAGAACTCCATGATGTTTAGTCCACGCTGACCCAATGCAGGGCCAATTGGCGGCGATGGATTTGCCTTACCGGCGGGTACTTGCAGCTTGATAAAGCCTACAATTTTCTTTGCCATTATTTTCTTCCTTACGGGTCATAACGCTACACCAGTAGCTTCCCGGGGCAACCGAAGCGCATAAAACTTTAAAGTTTCGTTTTATGAATCATTGGTTTGTGTGAACAACTCTTTGGTCTTGTTTCGCGCAGAGTTGGAAGGCGCGAATATGAATATCAAGTTTTTTCTACCTGAGAAAACTCTAGCTCAACAGGTGTGGCACGACCAAAAATCGTGACCGAGACACGCACTTTGTTCTTTTCATAATTAACTTCTTCGACAGTACCGTTGAAGTCTGTAAATGGGCCATCTTTGACGCGCACATACTCACCGACAACAAACTCCACCTTGTGGCGTGGCTTGTCTGTGCCTTCTTGCATTTGGCTCACAATTTTCTGCACATCAGCCTCAGAAATTGGAGCCGGGCGATTCTTTGCCCCACCCACAAAACCTGTGACTTTATTTGTATGCTTGATCAAATGCCAAGTCTCATCGTCCATCACCATTTCAACCAGTGCGTAGCCTGGGAAAAATTTGCGTTCAGTCGTTTTACGCTGGCCATTTTTCATTTCAACCACTTCTTCGGTGGGAACTAATATACGACCAAATTTGTTTTCCATGCCTGCACGGGTGATGCGCTCGATGATATTACGTTCAGCAGCTTTCTCCATGCCAGAATACACATGCACCACATACCAGCGCATACCATTGTCCACCACTGGAGTGGTTACAACTTCAGCTTGGGCTTCTACTACAGCACCGAGTTCGCTCATTATTTTCTCCATCCCAAGAACAGGTCAAAAATTGCCCATTCAAGTGTTTTATCTGTGAGCCACAAAAACAGTGCCATTACAAAAACAAACGCAAACACATAGGCAGTCATCTGCATGGCTTCTTTGCGCTCTGGCCATACAACCTTCTTGGCTTCGCGCCAAGCATCTCGACCGAAGGCCACGAACTCTTTACCCGATTCAGAAGTGAGAAATACCGCCACCCCTGCACCCAAGCCAACCAAGAGAACCGCCCACTGCGCAAATGCGCCTTGCTTGGCCAGTAAATAAAATGCTACCAAACCAGCAACCACCAAGGCTGCAGACGCACCCAACTTGGCTCTATCGAGCCCGGTGCTGACTGTTTCTACTTGTTGTGCGGCCATTTGAAGTTCTTGTGTTTTAAAAGGAAAAACCACCAACTATTGTTGGTGGCAGGGGCGGAGGGCATCGAACCCCCAACCTTCGGTTTTGGAGACCGACACTCTGCCAATTGAGCTACGCCCCTACAATTTCCATTTGCTGATAAATAATTACGCCAAAATCTTAGCAACCACACCAGCACCCACCGTCTTGCCACCTTCGCGGATAGCAAAACGCAGGCCTTCTTCCATGGCGATCGGGTTGATCAGCTTGACCGTGATCGACACGTTGTCGCCTGGCATCACCATTTCTTTGCCTTCTGGCAACTCGATCGCACCGGTTACGTCCGTGGTACGGAAGTAGAACTGGGGACGGTAGTTGTTGAAGAATGGGGTGTGGCGGCCGCCCTCGTCTTTGGACAGGACATAGATCTCGCCCGTGAAGTGGGTGTGTGGCTTGATGGAGTTGGGCTTGCACAGCACTTGACCGCGCTGCACGTCTTCGCGCTTGGTGCCGCGCAAGAGGATACCGACGTTGTCGCCTGCCTGGCCTTGGTCGAGCAGTTTGCGGAACATCTCGACACCGGTGCAGATGGTTTTTTGGGTATCGGCAATGCCAACGATTTCGATTTCTTCGCCGACTTTGACGATGCCGCGCTCTACGCGACCGGTCACCACGGTGCCGCGGCCAGAGATGGAGAATACGTCTTCAACGGGCATGAGGAATGCGCCGTCCACTGCGCGCTCTGGCAATGGAATGTAAGTATCCAATGCGTCTGCGAGTTTCATGATGGCTTCTTCGCCCAAGGGACCCTTGTCGCCTTCCATGGCGAGCTTGGCGCTGCCGTGGATGATGGGGGTGGTGTCGCCTGGGAAATCGTATTTGTCGAGGAGCTCGCGCACTTCCATTTCAACGAGTTCGAGTAGTTCTGCGTCGTCGACCATGTCGCATTTGTTCAAAAATACGATGATGTAGGGAACACCCACTTGGCGGGCAAGCAGGATGTGCTCGCGGGTTTGGGGCATTGGGCCGTCGGCTGCGGAGCAGACCAATACTGCGCCGTCCATTTGGGCTGCGCCGGTGATCATGTTTTTGACATAGTCGGCGTGGCCTGGGCAGTCTACGTGGGCGTAGTGGCGGTTGGCGGTTTCGTATTCGACGTGGGCGGTGTTGATGGTGATGCCGCGCGCTTTTTCTTC
>JANPAS010000007.1:0-43412 GCA_031430035.1 Comamonadaceae bacterium
GCTACGGATGGCTGCGTATTTGCATAGTCTTGGTGTGCAAGCAGGAGACCGCGTGGTGCTGTCGATGCAAAACTGTCCACAGCTCATCATCACGCACTTTGCCATTTTGCGGCTTGGTGCGGTGGTTGTGCCCGTCAATCCAATGAACAAGGCGGAAGAGCTCAAACACTACATCACAGACCCTGATACGCGCGTGGCCGTCACCACAGCCGACCTCGCTGCGGACTTGGCTACGGCCAGCAACGCATTAGAGCCTGCGCTGCGTTTGGCGCATATCGTCACCACGCATATCAGTGATGCTTTTGATTTAAATGTGACAGGCGCAGACGCACCGCCCGCCGCATGGTTGCCATGGCTATCTGCCCGTCATGCCATGCCAGTATTGGATTCGCGAGCAGGCATGCCCACAAGCCTTGTCCATAGCTGGCTGCAGGCGATGTCGGCTACAAACGACCAGTTAGCAAGGCTTCCCGAGCATGCCGCCAGCCCGATTGATTTGGCGATTCTGCCGTACACCAGCGGCACGACGGGCTTGCCCAAAGGCTGCGAGCACACGCATCGCTCCATCATGCACAACTGCATCGCTGCGGGACTGTGGGGCAATGCCAGCGCGGCGGCAGTCACGTTGGTTGTCGTCCCTATGTTTCACATTACGGGCATGGTCAGCGTGATGCACACCAGCATCTTGCAAGGTGCAACGCTGGTGCTCATGCCGCGCTGGGATAGAGATTTTGCCGGCCGCATGATCTCAGCCTACAAAGTCACCACTTGGACGAATATTCCGACCATGGTGATGGATTTACTTGCTTCGCCTCATTTTGCCAATTACGACCTCACCAGCCTAACCCACATTGGCGGCGGCGGCGCTGCCATGCCTGCAGCCGTGGCGCAGCGTTTGTTGGACGCTTACGGCCTGTCCTACATCGAAGGTTACGGTTTGACAGAAACTGCTGCGCCTAGTCACAGTAATCCACCTGATAGATCTAAGCAGCAATGCCTAGGCATTCCGTTTATGAGCACCGATGCGCGGGTGTGGAACCCTGAGACGAATGAGGAGTGCCCAATTGGCGAGCAGGGCGAAATCATCATGCACGGACCAGAAATCTTTAGAGGCTATTGGAAGCGCCCTGATGCCACAGCCGAAGCGTTTATCGATTTCGAAGGCAAACGATTCTTCCGCTCAGGCGATATCGGACGTATGGACGAAGAGGGCTACTTCTTCATGACTGATAGGCTCAAGCGCATGATTAACGCCAGTGGCTTTAAAGTCTGGCCTGCCGAGGTAGAAGCGCTGATGTTCAAGCACGAAGCGATTGCCGAAGCTTGTGTGATTGGTGCAAAGGATGCGTATCGCGGTGAGACGGTAAAGGCTTTTGTGGTGCTGCGCGGCACTCACAAAGACAAAGTGTCTGAGGCTGACATTGCGGCATGGTGCCGAGACAATATGGCGGTTTACAAAGCACCAAAAATTATTGAATTTATCGACGCACTACCCAAGAGCGGTAGTGGCAAAACCATGTGGCGAGCGCTACAGGATGCGGAGTTGGCGAAGGCTTAAATCCCCAATCCGCGCAGCAAATCCGCCTGCAAATCACCAAGATGTTCTAGCCCCACGGCTACGCGAATCAAACTTTGCTGGATGCCCGCGTTCTGGCGCTGGTCCTCACTCAGCCTGCCGTGCGACGTACTGGCTGGATGCGTAATGATAGTCTTCACGTCGCCCAGATTTGCTGTCACGGACATCAGCTGTGTCGAGTCAATGACGTGGAAAGCACGCGCCCTCGCCTCAGCTGGACTGCTAGCCTTCACATCAAACGAGACGACTGCGCCGCCTAAGCCCACCCCCGTTTGGTTTTGCTGGCGCATCGCCAGTTCGTGCTGCGGGTGCGATTTCAGGCCAGGGTAATACACGCGGGCCACACCAGGTAAGGTCTCCAGCCACGCAGCCATCGCTAGCGCCCGTGCAGACTGGGCTTCCATGCGGATGCCGAGCGTTTCCATGCCTTTAAGCACGACCCACGCGTTGAACGCTGAGAGGCTCATGCCTGCGCTACGCATGACAGGAATGAACTTATCTTTGATGAGCTGTTTAGAGCAGCACAGCGCGCCCGCAATCACGCGGCCTTGACCGTCTAGATATTTGGTGCCAGAGTGCACGATGATGTCCGCGCCCATGCTGGCTGGGCGTTGTAGGGCAGGGGTACAAAAACAGTTATCGACTGCAAGCAAGCAGTTCGCGTTGTGCGCAATATCGGCAAGCGCCTGAATATCGCAAATTTCAGTGAGTGGATTTGTCGGCGACTCGGCAAACAGCAGCTTGGTTGATGGCTTGATTGCCGCCTTCCACTCGGCCACGTCAGTTTGACTCACAAACGTTGTTTCCACGCCAAATTTTCCAAATTCAGAAGCCAGTAATTTGATGGTAGAACCAAACACCGAGCGTGAGCACACCACGTGGTCGCCCGCTTTGAGTAAGCCCATCACGAGAAGCAAAATCGCCGACATGCCACTCGATGTGGCAATCGCGCCTTCCGTACCCTCTAATGCCGCCAAGCGTCGCTCCATGCTGTCTACGGTGGGGTTGGTAAAGCGCGAATAGATGTAGCCCTCTTCTTCGCCCGAAAAACGACGTGCCGCTGTTTCGCAATCAGGCTGCGTAAAGCTGCTGGTCAGATAGAGCGACTCAGAGTTCTCGCCGTACTGGCTTTTAGCCACGGCTTCGCGCACGGCGAGTGTGTCAAGGTGAAGTTTGGTCATGATGTTTTAAGTTCGTCCAGCATTGAGTTTAGCAATGGATGCAGCATCCACATCGCCTGTCACGTACACGCCGTCAAAGCAGGAGGCATCAAAATTTGTGACTTTGGGATTGAGGCGCGAAATCGCACCGCGCATCGCGTCTAAATCTTGATAAATCAAGGCATCGCAGCCGATGTGCGCTTCGATCTTGGCAATCGATTTCCCGTTGGCAACCAGTTCGGTGGCGCTGGGCATATCAATGCCGTAAACGTTGGGAAAGCGAACGGGCGGCGCGGCGCTGGCCAGATACACTTTTTTGGCACCTGCTTCGCGCGCCATTTGCACAATCTCTTGGCTGGTCGTGCCGCGCACGATGGAGTCGTCTACCAAGAGCACGTTCTTGCCAGCAAATTCGCTTTTGATCGCGTTCAATTTCTGGCGTACTGATTTTTTTCGCATCGCCTGCCCCGGCATGATGAAGGTACGTCCTACGTAGCGATTCTTTACAAAGCCCTCGATATAAGGCTTGCCAATGAGTTGCGCAAGCTGCATCGCGCTTGGGCGGCTGGATTCTGGAATCGGGATGACGACATCAATCAGGTCGGGCGCAACGGTGGAGATGACGCGCTTGGCCAGCGTCTCGCCCATATTGAGCCGAGCTTGATAGACCGAGATACCGTCCATCACCGAGTCGGGGCGAGCCAAATAAACGAATTCAAAAATGCAGGGATTAAGGCTAGTGACCGCTGCGCAAGGCTGGGCGTGGAGCTTGCCAGTGGTGTCAATAAACACGGCTTCGCCAGGGGCGATGTCGCGCACAAGTTGATGTCCCGTGCCCTCTAGGGCAACGGATTCGCTAGCCAACATGTACGAGCCAAACGAGTCCGTGCCAAGGCATAGCGGGCGGATGCCGAAGGTGTCTCGAAACGCGAGCAGCCCATGCCCTGCAATCAGCACGATCACGGCATACGAGCCGCGAATGCGCTTGTGCACACCGTGCACAGCGCGAAATACGTCTTCGGGCGTGAGGTTGATGCCGCGTGTGGATTTTTCTAACTCGTCAGCCAAAACGCCCAGCAGCACTTCAGAGTCGCTGGTGGTATTAGTGTGGCGATGACCTGTGCGAAAGAGTTCGTCGCGCAGACTATCGGCGTTGGTGAGGTTGCCGTTGTGAACAAGTACAAGGCCAAACGGAGCACTCACATAAAAGGGCTGCGCTTCGGCTTCACTGTCAGCATCGCCTGCCGTTGGATAACGTACTTGGCCAAGTCCAATTTTGCCAACTAAGCTGCGCATGTTGCGGGTACGAAACGCATCACGCACCATGCCTTTGCCTTTATGCAGGTGGATGCGGTGGCCGCCGCCGGCGTCTTCTAGCGTGGCCATTCCGGCTGCGTCTTGGCCACGGTGCTGCAAAAGCAGCATCGCGTCGTACAGCGTCTGGCTAAGGGGACTTGCGTCATTGGGAGATTGGACAATGCCAGTAATGCCGCACATAGATGAGTGAAGTAGTTAGGATAAATTTAAGGGATCAATGCAGCGAGGGTGGGCGGCAAAATAGGTTTGATCGAGTGAGCTGCGTCTTTAGACATTTTTACGGCCTTGGATGCTTGCCATGTTTCTGACTGCTCAGCAGGTGAAATGCTAATGAGTACGGTGAGCGAAATCACGATGACCACACCGCGTGCAAGCCCAGCTATTGCACCCAGCAAACGATCTAGTCCTCCAAGCCCGACTGAGTTAATGGCATTTTTTAGCACCAATGTGAGGATGCTCCACGCCATCAAAGCAATTGCAAACACCACGACAAACGCGAGCGCGTAACGCGGTGTTTCCCCAAGACCTGTGGATGTGAGATAGGGGACTAAGAAGTTGGCTAAAAAATGCGCAGCCGCGAGTCCTACAAACCAACCAGCCAAAGACATAGCTACTTGTATAAAGCCACGTATAACGCCAAACAACATTGACAGCACGAGCACGAGAATAAAACCGTAGTCGAGCGGGGAAAGTGTTTTGATTATTTCCATAGCTGTTCTTCCTTGTAGTTTGTTAAGGCTTTAGCACAATCGTTTTAATGCCTAGTTTGCCTAAACGTGCGGCGACGACATTGGCTTCTTGCTGCGTCGCAAACGGTCCAAGCCGTATGCGTGTGTGTGCGGTGCCATCTTTGGCAATGGCCTCTTGCGTGTAGTTTTCGAATCCCGCTTGACTAAGCTTAGCTTGCACGGCCGCTAGTTTGTCTTTGTCAGTAAACGAGCCTGCTTGAATTTGGTACCCTGTGCCATTTAAAAGCGCTGCAGCACGTGCGCCATCATCGGCTTTTGTCGGCTCAGGTTTAGGGAGTTCTGGCTTGGGTGCCTCAGCTGGCGTGACGTCCTGCTGGATAGGCTTGTCTGGCAAAGCGGTTTGCGGGACTGGTGTTGGTACTGGCACTGTAGCGGCAGGCGCTTGCATCTCAATCGCGATGTCTGCGGAGACGGGGCGTGGTTTGGTATCCAGCACAAAAGGTAAGGCAATAACGGCAATCAGCACCAACACCGCTGCGCCCACAAAACGTTGGCGTGCTTGGCGGCGCAATTGCGACAGGTCGGTAGTCGTTGAGATGTCGGTGTCGTTGGAATCCATGATGATTGAGATTTACGAGGCCAGATGAGGTGCTGTAAGCGAAGGAATGCCGTTTTGCAGTACGCCGCCCACGGTAAAAAAGGAGCCAAACACGACGATTCTATCAGTGGGGTCGGCGGTCAAGAGCGCCGCATCCAACCCTGCCTGCGGCGTGCTGTGCAAGGAGACGCTGGGGGTGTGCAGCCGTTTTTTCTCCATCACTAGCATCGCCTCAATGTGTGATTGCAGCGCCGCCGCCGTTGCCGCCCGCGGCGTGGGTAGGTCGCAGACGTACCAGCAGTCGATAAGCGGTGAGATTTTGGACAGCATGGCGCTTAAATCCTTGTCGGCCATTGCCCCAAATACAGCATGCGTGCGCGGGTGGTAGCTCATGGCATCCAAATTGGCCGTCAGTGCCGCCACAGAGTGAGGGTTGTGCGCCACGTCCAGCACCAAGGTGGGTTGACCTGGAATGATTTGGAAGCGTCCTGGAAACTCGACAAAAGCAAAACCATTTCGTACCGCTTGTGCGGTGACAGGTAGTAGTGGCCTGATCGCGTCCAACGCTGCGAGTACACCCGCCGCGTTGATCAGTTGGTTCGCACCGCGTAGCGCAGGGTAGGCTAGGCCGTGGTATTGCCTACGGCCTCGTTCGGTTGACGCTGCCCAAGACCACTGTTGTTTGTCTCCGCCCAAGTGAAAATCACGTGCCAGTAGCCACAAGTCCGCGCCAATATCTGCGGCATGTTTGCTGATGCTTTGCGGTGGCAGCGGATCGCTGCAAATCACGGGCTTGCCCGCGCGCATGATGCCTGCCTTTTCAAAACCAATGGCTTCGCGCGTGTTGCCCAAAAGCTCGGTGTGATCAAGATCAATGCTGGTAATGACCGCGCAATCGGCGCTCACGATGTTGGTGGCGTCTAAGCGTCCACCAAGGCCAACCTCCAAAATAGCAATGTCTAAGTTAGACGCACTCATCAGCGACAAAATCGCCAGCGTGGTGAACTCGTAATAGGTGAGTGAGATAGCAGGCGCTGTCAGCCGTGCAAGCTCTACTTTTTCTAAATGCGGTAGGAGCAAATCGGCTTTGATGACTTGGCGCTGCAAGCGGCAACGCTCTTCAAAATGCACGAGGTGCGGCGAACTATATACGCCTGTTTTAAAGCCTGCTTCCGACAAAATGGACTCCAACATCGCGCAGGTGGAACCTTTGCCGTTTGTGCCCGCCACGGTAATGACAGGACACTCAAAGCCAAGCGACATGCGGCTTGCGACAGCACCGACCCTTGTCAGCCCCATGTCGATGCCGATGGGATGAATGCTCTCGCAGTAGCTGAGCCAGTCAGCGAGTGTTTTAGGCATGACACCACCCCGCGCCAATCCACTCGGCCAGCAGTTCTTTTGCGCCGTCACTAGCTTTTGCTAGATCCGCAATCGACAATCCGCGCTCGTTCGCCAATGTGCGCATCAGCTTGGCATCCGCTCCGCTGGCGGCAAAGCTCTCGCCATTGATGAAGATATGTTTATCGTCAAACATCATGCGAGTCGCCGCGTCCAGTTTGATGGTTTTGATTTTTGCCCACGCCAATTTCTTTTTACTCTTCTCACTCGCTTCAAACCAGACTTCAGGTTTGGGTTCAGTTAGGTACTCGCCAAGGTGGATTTGCAAATCCAGTTTATTCCCCAGCGCTGCCTGCAAAGCCTCATGGGCAAAGGCGTGCAGAGCATCGGGTATCTGCGCGGGTGCATCGGTAGCGGCTTGATTTTTGTCTGTGTAGAGTAGCGTTTCGTCCATACGATCAACCACATCTTCTGATAAGCGATCCATCAACTCACGCGCCAGTTCCACTTTTTTAGGCGCTCTAAACCCGATGGAGCAAGTGATGCAGTCATCCCCAGCGAGTGCCACGCCATCGTGTGCATAACGCGGCGGCAAGTACAGCATGTCGCCCGCTTCCAGCACGTATTCTTTCGACGGTTTGAAGTCAGCCAAAATTTTGAGTGGCGCGCCATCCACCAAGTCCAAGTTCTTTTGCGCACCAATTCGCCAGCGCCTGCTGCCACTGGTCTGCAAAAGGAACACGTCGTAGCTATCAAAGTGCGGCCCCACGCCGCCGCCAGCGGTTGCAAAGCTAAACATCGCATCGTCTAAACGAGCGTCAGGGACAAAACGGAACTGCTGGAGCAGAGCGTGAGTCGCAGCATCTAGCAAATCCACGCCTTGCACCAAGAGCGTCCAGTCGGGCGTTTTAAGGGTGGGGAGTTTGCCGTGCGGTCCGTGCGAGAGCTGCCACTTCGATTTTTTAAGCTCCACAAGGCGGGACGGCACATCGGCGCGACTGGCAAGCTCAAAAAGATCGCTCCGGGAAGGCAAGCTGGATATGGCCTGCAGGCCGATCGCCCCGCGTACAAGCAGTGGTTTTTTTTGCCAATACGTGGCCATAAACTCGGCTGGCGTGATGTTGCCAAGCAACTGGAGGGGCGCGTTAATTTTCATGATGCGACAATTGTCCCATGAACAAACTAAATTCCACTTTTGTCGCTTCGCTCACTTGGATCATGAAAGACTCCTTAGGCGATGAGTTAGACGTTTTAGATGAGCCCGTCGAGTTTTTAGTGGGCGGCGATGATTTGCTGCCACCTATCGATAAAGCCTTGCTGGATAAGCCTCGCGAGCAATTGCTAGGCGAAAAGATCAAGCTCTACATCGAGCCTGAGCAAGGATTTGGCGATTTCAACGAAAAGCTGATTTTTTTGATCCCGCGCGAAGCCTTCCCAGAAGATTTCGCCAAAGGTGTCGAAGTCGGCATGAGCTTAGACGGAACGGCGCTGCAAGATCTGCGCGAAGAATATCCGCCTGTGCAAGAAATGCTCAAAGATGCACCAGTTGAGGCGCTCTACACCGTGACGGACATTTATCCCAAGCACATCGTCATCGACGGCAATCACCCGCTAGCGGGCATCAGTATTGACCTAGAACTCAAAGTCCACGCCGTGCGAGATGCTACGGTGGACGAGGTGGGCAGTGGCTCAGCTGGGGTTGGATTTTTTAAGATTAGCTAAGCCTAAATCTTTTTAAACACCACATCCCAAACCCCATGCCCAAGCTTGAGACCTCGGTTTTCAAACTTGGTGAGAGGGCGGTAATCTGGCTTTTCGGCGTAACCATCTGCGTTTGCCGTAGTGTTTTTCAATTGCGGCTCGGCACTTAGAACCTCCAAAATTTGCTCGGCATAGTTTTGCCAATCGGTGGCTGCGTGTAGGTAGCCGCCTACTTTTAATTTGCTCGCCAACTTTGCCACAAAGGGAGCTTGAATCAAGCGGCGTTTGTTGTGCCTTGCCTTGTGCCACGGGTCAGGGAAGAAGATGTGGATACCGTCCAAGCTTGCGTCCGCAATCATGTGATCCAGCACTTCCACCGCGTCATGCTGAATGATGCGGATGTTTTTTATTGCCTGTTCACCCACACGTTTGAGCAGCGCACCCACGCCAGGTGCGTGGACTTCGCAGCACAAAAAATTATCGTTAGATCTGACGCTGGCGATGTGCGCCGTGGCTTCGCCCATGCCAAAGCCGATTTCCAAAATAGTGGGCGCGGCGCGGTTGAATGCAGCGGCAAGTCCCAGTGGCTCTGGCTTGTACGGAATTAAAAATTGTTCACCAAACGCTTCACGCGCTTTGGCTTGTCCAGTCGTCAAACGGCCTGCGCGGATGACGAAGCTCCTTATCGTGCGTTGGTAGGGCGTGGATGGTTCAGTGGTGGTCGTGTCGTTCATAGAGAACGATTGTCCAGCAAATGCTTAGCCAGCGCGTGATACGCAGGCAGCGATGTGGGGTCGAGGTGCACGTTCGCGGCAAGCGGGTGCGAGCCATAGCGTGCAATCACCATGTCGGCCTTGGGGTCGATATAGATGGCCTGCCCGTGGATGCCACGAGCCATGTAAGCCCCGTGTTCGTTGTGCGACATCCACCACATGCTTTGGTAGCTCCAGCCTGGCAGCAAGTTGTAGCCAGCTGATGCGAAATTCGCCTTGTCTGCACCTGCTTGGATGCCTGCAATCACGGCTTCTGGGACGATTTGCTGTCCATTGAAATGCCCCATGCAGCGCATCATTTCGCCAAAACGAGCCAGATCGCGCAAGCTCGTGTGCAAACCACCGCCAGCAAATTCTGTACCTGCGCTATCGACCGTGAAGTAAGCGTCTTGTTCGCAGCCAAGTCGCTGCCACAAGGTTTTGGAGAGGTGCTCGCCAAGGCGTTCGCCCGTCATACGGCGAATCATCCAACCCAGCACGTCGGTATTCACGGTTTTGTAACGAAAGCCTTGCCCATGCTGGCCAGCGTACTCAGAGCCCAATTTGACGCGCGGCAAATAGTCGTAAAACGAAGGCTCGCCCGTGTAGTCGATGGGCTTAGGAAGCAAGCCCCCCGCGCGGCTGTGCTCCCAAATTTCAGCCTTGGGGTCAGCGTAGTTCTCTAGGTATTGCAAGTTGGTCGTCATGTCCATGACTTGGCGTACGGTGGCCGTGCCAAAAGCGCTGTCCTTGAGCTCGGGGATGTAGTGCGGGATGAGCTTTGTCTCGTCCAGCGAACCGTCCATCACATGCATGGCGCCCAGCACCCCCACAAACGACTTGGTGACGGAAAACGCCCAGTGTTGCGCCTCTGGTGTCAGCGCGCCCGCGTAGCGCTCGTAGATGATCTTGCCCTTGTGCAGCACCACAATGCCATCGGTGTAGTTGGCATCAAAGGCCTCGCCCCACGTCATACGTTTGTCACTGCCTAGCACCGTGCAAGCAACCGCGTCTAAATCATCTCGCAAAACCGTGGGCAACGCGCAAACAGCGCCTATGCCTTTGCTAATGTGAGATGTAGGTACGATTTCACGTGTATTTGAAAACGCCCAGCGCGTTTTGGGAAACGTGAAATAACTGCCATCGCTTTGCTGGACGCGTTTATCAAGTGGCGGCGGGTGGCCTTGCATCCAGCCGAGTAAGTTTGGATCGCTTTGCGCGGCATTGAGCGCATACGTAGGCGGTAATGCGCCAGGTGCGGCAGGTGCGCCTGCCTCGGTCAGGATGGGTGTGGTCATAGTGAATACATTGTCTGCCACTGGCGCGTCCAAGCCATCAGGGCTTCCCCTATCGAGCTAGTTTGCGCAAGGAGCCCCAAGCGGCTGGCAGCAAGATTAAGTTCTGAAAGCGGATCTGTGAGATCCAAAGCCACTGCGCCGTTTTGTTTAGATAGCTTCTCGCCGTCCTCGGCCAGTACCAGTGGAACATGTAAATATTGAAAATCAATCGGCCTGCAGGCCATATCCAGCTTGGCCTGTAGGCCATTTTTTACAAGGATTTGGCGCGCCGTGTTATCGGCTAAATCCTCGCCGCGCACGATGTGGGTGATGCCTTGATCGAGGTCATCGACGACAACTGCGAGCTGATACGCAAAGAGACCATCCGCGCGCTTGATGACGAAATCGCCCACCTCGCGTGCCACGTTTTGCGATTGAGCGCCCAGTCGTCTGTCTGCCCAACTTACTAACGGGTCATCGGCTCGCAGGCGGTATGCGTATTGGCCCTCAGGCCATGCGCCTTGAGAAGCTTTATTCCATATGGCCTCTCGGCATGTGCCGCTGTAGATGCCCAGCCCGATTGCTTTGCGAGAACAATAGCAGCGGTACACCAGATTGTCTGATTGAAGCGCAGTCAATGCTGATTCGTACAAAGCTGTTCGTTTGGATTGATAAACCACAGGCGCGTCGCTTGTCATCCCGAATGTGGCGAGTTGATGAAGGATCACCTCGTCCATGCCTTGGATGCAGCGCGGCAAGTCCACGTCTTCCATGCGTACCAGCCACGTACCGCCATGCGCTCGTGCATCCAACCAACTAGCGAGCGCCGCGACTAAAGAGCCAGCATGCAGCGGACCTGTGGGTGAGGGGGCAAACCTACCAACGTAGCGTCCAATGTGGGTAGTCATAAGCGATGCATCACGAAATGCTAGGCGCATTCAATAACGCTGCCTGCGTTTTAGGGCTGGCAAGTTGGTTTAACCACCATTGCAAAGCGCGGTTGGTGACAGCCAAGTTAGGACTATCGCGCCACGCGTAGCTGACGTTTGGTATGCGCGGAGGGCGGTTCGTTTGTTTGACGACCAAGCGCCCAGAGTCGATATAGGGCTTGGCAATGCACTCGGGCAAGTTGCCGCAGCCAAGGCCGCGCAATTGGGCTTGGAGTTTGTCAGTCATATCGGCGACCGTCAACACATCTTGACCGCTCAAAATACCGACGCTAACGCCACTTTGCCCAAGCGAACTATCCGCCACAGCGACAACACGATGTGCTTTGATTTGCGCGTCCGTTAAAGGGCCGGGTAGTTGGGCAAGCGGGTGGTGCGGCGCAACTGCAAATACGAATGACACGTCCCCCATCGGGCGGCTGGCAATGCCCAGCGCACGCGTGTCTGCGACAACACCAATCGCCAAATCGGTTTTGCCGCCAACCAGCGCTTGCCAAGTGCCTGAAAGAGTTTCATCGCGCAGACGCACGCGGGTCGGTGCACCCAGCGCAAAGAACGCCTCAACTAGCTCCAGCACCGTGGATTTGACGATGATGCTATCGACCGCGATGTCAATTTGCGGCTCCCAGCCTGTGGCCACGCGCTTCACACGATTGGCAACGGCATGCAAGTCTTGCATCACGCGCGAACCCTCACGTAGCAGTTCGCTACCCGCGGCAGTGAGTTTGGCTTGGCGTGAGCTGCGGTCAAACAGCAGCACATCGAGCGCATCCTCAATTTGCCGCACGCGGTAGGTCAAGCTGCTGGGCACTAAATCCAAGCTACGCGCGGCTTTTGCCATGCTACCGTGCTCGGCAATGGCGGCAATCATGCGGATGGCTTCGGGGTTGAGTAGGTCGGTAGTGTTCAAAATAATTGAATGATGTCGTGAAAACAATTCGATTTTAATTGATGATTTGAATTCACAATTCAGCCATCGCAAGCAAAACACAAGGAGGGCAAGATGATCAAAATTAGAAAATCCAAAGAGCGTGGCTATGCCGACCACGGTTGGCTGAAGAGCTATCACTCGTTTAGCTTTGCGGGCTACCACGATCCTGCCCACATGAACTGGGGACCACTCAGGGTGATTAACGAAGACTGGATTGCCGCAGGCATGGGATTTGGCGAGCATGGTCACCGCGATATGGAAATTGTGACTTATGTGCTGGAGGGCGATCTTGCGCACAAGGACAGCATGGGTAACGTGAAGGGCATCCCCCCGCACGATGTGCAGCGCATGAGCGCAGGCACAGGCGTGACGCACAGCGAGTTCAATCACGCCGAAGGGCAAACCACGCATTTGCTCCAAATTTGGATTGAGCCCAACGTGCGCGGTATCAAACCCAGTTACGAACAAAAGACATTTGCACCGACCCAGAAGCGTGGTCAATTGAAATTGGTGGCAAGTGGCAACAAAGCGGAGCAGGATGCAGGCGCGGTCACGATTCACGCCAACGCCAAGCTCTATGCGGGATTATTTGACGGGACGGAAGAAGCGCAGTTGACGCTGGATCCGACCCGCAAGGCCTATGTTCACTTAGTCAAAGGTGAGCTGACGGTCAACGGTCAATCTTTAGCAGGCGGCGATGCTGCACTGTTAGAGGCTGAGACGCTGCTTCGGCTGACATCAGCCAAGGGTGCAGAGGTGTTGGTGTTCGATCTGGCAGCTCATTAACTTTTTATTTTTTTAAGGAAACTCATCATGTCTAAATTTCAAAACGCTTATGCACTCGTCGGTCGTTTGCTACTCGCGCTACTCTTCGTGCCCGCAGGACTCTCCAAAATTGGTGGCTTTGACGGCACGGTCGGCTACATCGCTTCCAAGGGTTTGCCGCTGCCATCATTGGGCGCAGTGATAGCCATCTTGGTTGAAGTGGGTCTTGGTTTGGCACTTGCGTTTGGCTTCAAAGCACGCGCTTCGGCTTTGGTGCTTGCCATCTTCTCGGTCGTTTCAGGCATCATTTTTCATAATTTTTGGGCAATGGAAGCGGCTCAAGTCATGGTCAACCAAATCATGTTCATGAAGAACCTCGCTATCGCAGGAGGCTTGCTAGGTGTGGTCGCGTGGGGCGCGGGCGCTTTCAGCTTAGACAACAAATTGGCTAAATAATTTATTTAAATCTCGTTTTATTTTTAATCGCCTTCAAGGAGAAACTCTCATGGCAAAAACAGCAGTTGTATTTCATTCAGGTTATGGTCACACAGCACGTGTGGCTGAGTTTGTGGCTAAAGGCGCTGGCGCAGAGCTGGTTGTCATTGATGCCGACGGTAATTTGACCGACGCGCAGTGGGCAACGCTAGATGCCGCTGATGCCATCATCATGGGCTCGCCAACTTACATGGGCATGGCTAGCTGGCAGTTCAAAAAGTTTGCTGACGCAACTAGCAAAAAATGGTTTACAGGCGCATGGGCTGGCAAGGTCGCTGGCGGCTTTACCTGCTCGGCTAGCCCTAGTGGTGACAAGCTCTCGACGCTGCAATACTTCATTACGCTGTCGATGCAGCAAGGCATGATTTGGGTGGGACAACCTTCTATGAACGACGGCACGATCAACCGCATCGGCTCTAACTCTGGTGTGATGGCTCAGGTTGGTCCTACTAGTCCTGCGGCTGACATTCCACAAGGTGACTTAGATACCGCGGAGGCTTACGGCAAGCGCGTAGCTGAAGTGGCTGCGAAGTTGGCAACTTAAAAATCTAGGGCTGGGGAGAATGCTAGGATTGGGCGATGAACATTTTTAACATTCTTCCTGCCCTTGATTGGGCTGCTTTAGTCTGGTTTGTGGTAGCTTGGATGGCTTACGCTTGGTACGCAAGGCGAACGGCAAACTCTAGGCCATCGCTGTTGCAAGCAACGAATCGGTATCGATTTGACTGGTTGTTTCAGACGACTGCGCGGGATCCTCGCGTGGTCGATGGTTTTATTACGCAGGCGTTATCAACGACACCGTCCTTCTTTTCCAACACCACGATTCTGGTGATTGGTGGATTACTGGCCTTGCTCGGCACGACCGACAAAGCCAGTGAGCTGGTGAAGGATATTCCGTTTGTTGCCCGCACGACCACGCTCATTTTTGACGTGAAGATCATCACGCTTGTCGTGATTTTTGTGTACGCCTTTTTTCGCTTTAGTTGGAGCATGCGGCAATACACCTTTGTCGCGCTGGTCATTGGCGGTATGCCGCCACCAGAGACATTTGTCTCAGGTGAAAATAATCGCGAGGCTTATGCCACAAGGGCTGCCAAGTTGGTTGCACTGGCGGCAGAGTCTTTTAATGATGGCCTTAGGGCTTATTACTTTGCGTTTGCTGTTGCGGCTTGGTTTGTCTCACCGCTCGCCTTTGCTTGCGCTACGGCAATCGTGGTGCTCATTTTGTACAGGCGCGAATTTAAATCTGAGGTGCTTGAGGTTTTGGAAGGTTAGTCGGCGCTGCAAAGCGATGTGCAGCAAATCGGCTCTCCTCGCCCAAGTCTTTGGGCTTTAAGTCACCACCCAGCGCCTCGCGCTCATCAAATACAAAGCAAGTGCCGTTGTAGTGATTGCCGTCTGTTTCTCCGCCCTCGGTGTGCGTCTCTTCAAAATATTTGAGAATGCCGCCGTCCAGCTGATACACGTCTTCCAAACCCGCCTCGCGCATGTAGATGGCCGCTTTTTCGCAGCGGATGCCGCCTGTGCAAAAGCTGACGACTGTTTTGCCTGTCAACTCCGCCTTGTGCGCTAAAAATGCAGCAGGAAACTCCGTGAACTTATCGATACGCCAATCGACTGCGCCCTCAAACGTGCCGTAATCCACCTCGAATGCGTTGCGAGTATCGAGCGTGACGACGGGCTTGCCGTTGTCGTCCACTCCTGCATCTAGCCAGCGCTTGAGTGTTTTTGCATCGACCGCGGGCGCACGGACTTCGGCACTTGGATCAAAGCTAGGCTTGATCGTGGGGTGATTCATCCGAATGATTTCGGGTTTCACTTTAACGATCAGTTTTCTAAATGGCTGCGTCGCCGACCAGCTACGTTTGATTTCTAGATTTGCAAATCGACTGTCTTCTAGCAATTGGCGCACAAACTGATCGATGCGTGCCTCTTTGCCAGCCAAAAATAAATTGATGCCTTCGGTCGCCACGAGGATCGTGCCCTTAAGTTCTAAGCCTTCAGCCGTGGTTTTGAGGTTTTGGCACAGGGCGTCCGCACCTAGCAGTGCCACAAAGTGGTAGGCCGCGATGTTGAGAATTTTTGAAGGCGCTTGAGAGGAATGGTCTGGGCTTGTCATGTCATGTCACGTCTGGTTTTAGCTATTTCGTCGCATCGATCTGATTTTTGCTGCACTGCAACTTAGAATCATTTTCTTTCATATTGAGACGGTTTTCATGAATAAATTCTTCCTTCGTCTAACTGCGGTTTCATTGTCCACGGCTGCCGCAATCGCCATTGTGTCCGCATGCAGTCCCAAGGCAGCGACCCCAGCCCCCGAGATTATTCGCCCAGTTAAAACTGCGACCGTCGGCAGTGCATCGGCAACGACTTCCAGTACGTATTCGGCGGAAATCAGACCGCGTATCGAGTCGCAATTGGCGTTTCGCGTGGGCGGCAAAGTAGTGGAGCGGCTAGTGGAGATTGGCGCTGTGGTGCGTAAAAATCAAGTCTTGATGAAGCTTGATCCTGCCGATTTGCAGCTCTCCGCTAATGCGGCACTCGCCCAGGTGGCTGCCGCCAAGGCCAATGACGACGTGGCGCAGGCGGCACTCAAGCGCTCACAAGAGCTGGCGCGGCAAAACTTTATTAGCGCTGGCGCGTTAGATCAAGCGACGGGACAAGCCAACGTGACGCGTGCCGCACTTGCTGCCGCGCAAGCCACTAGCAATCTTGGCGTGAATGCGACGCAGTACGGCGAACTTCGTGCCGATTCTGATGGCGTGGTGACGGCGCTTTCAGCCGAAGTGGGGCAAATTGTGGCGGCAGGAACGCCCGTTCTCAAGGTGTCAGCGGGCTCGCAAAAAGATGTCGTTTTTTCTGTGCCAGAGGGTGTGGTTGGCATGCTGAAACGTGGTGTGCCGATTGGTGTTCAGCTATGGTCTAAATCAGGTGTCACGATAGCGGCAACGGTGCGCGATGTGGCGGCTATTGCCGATCCGCTGACGCGCACATTCACCATCAAAGCGGCATTGAATGACGTAAACAATGTTGCGCCGCTGGGGTCAACAGCGACGGTGTTACTAAGCGCATCGGCTGCCAGCAAAGCAAGTGCGGGCGCATCAGCGCTGGTGATTCCGCTGGCTAGTGTGGTGGAAGCACAAGGAAAAACAGCTGTTTGGGTGGTTGAAACAGCTAACAACGTGAGTATTGTTAAAAAGCGATTGATCGTGCTTGCAACCACGCTGCCAGATGCGGGCACTGATGCACAGGTCGTTGTGGCATCGGGCTTGGCCGCAGGTTCGATCGTGGTCACGGCTGGCGTACACACGCTTAGCGAAGGCCAAAAAGTGCGCAAGGACTGACCATGCCCAATTTATCAACTTGGGCGCTTAATCATCGCCCCCTCGTGCGCTATCTCATTGCCGTGCTACTGCTGGGCGGTGTGTTTAGTTACTTCGGGCTAGGACAAGACGAAGATCCGCCATTTACCTTCCGCGCGATGGTGGTGCGCTCGTACTGGCCAGGCGCAACGGCGCAGCAAATGGCCGAGCAGGTGGCAGACAAGATTGAAAAAAAGCTGCAAGAAGTACCTCATGCAGACAAGATCCGCACCTACACCAAGCCGGGTGAGATGCTGACAATTTTGCAATTGAAAGACAGCTCTCCGCCTAAGGAAGTTGCAAATTCTTTCTACACCACGCGCAAAACCATTGGCGACATGAAATCCACATTGCCTACTGGCGTGATTGGTCCTTTCTTTAACGATGATTTCGGTGATGTGTATGGCGTGATGTTTGCCTTTAGTGCAGATGGCTATAACTATGCTCAGCTCAAAGAGTACGTCGAGCAAACACGTCAGCAGTTGCTGCGTGTGAAAGACGTGGCGAAGGTGGAGGTTTTTGGTGCGCAAGACGAAAAAGTGTTTCTTGATTTCAATCACCAACGTCTTGCCCAGCAAGGCGTGGATATCAACGCTGTATTGGCGCAAATCACGGGGCAACTGGATGTAGCACCCAGCGGGTCGATTGCCACTGGAGCGAGTAATGTGCCTGTGCGCGTGAGCGGCCAGACCCATGCGGTTAAAACTTTAGAAGATATGCCCATCAAGGTCGGGACAACCACTTTGCGCCTTGGCGATTTAGCCCGCGTCAAGCGTGGATTTGTCGAGCCAACGCAGCAAAAAATTAGGCAAAACGGCAAGGACATTATTTTGTTGGGCGTGTCGATGGCCAAGGGTGGCGACATCATTGCGCTGGGGAAATCACTCGGTGCTGCCGAGGTGAAGATTGAAGCCGCACTGCCTGTCGGCATTGAGATGGAGAAAGTGCAAGATCAACCTAAAGTGGTTGCTGGTTCGGTGAATGAGTTTTTGCGCACCTTGGTTGAAGCGGTGCTCATCGTGCTGGCCGTGAGCTTCTTAGCGCTTGGATTGCATAAAAACGAAGCGCCAAAAACAGATGGAAAATTGACGAACGGCAAATTTGGCAAATTCCGATTCCCATTTATTCTAGATTGGCGACCAGGTTTGGTGGTGGGTTTGACCATTCCACTGGTGCTGGCGATGACGTTTTTAGTCATGGGTATGACGAATACCAATCTGCACAAAATCAGCTTGGGGGCGCTCATTATTGCGCTGGGTCTTTTGGTAGACGATGCCATCATTGCTGTTGAGATGATGGTTCGCAAGTTAGAGGAGGGCATGAGCAAGTTTGAGGCGGCGACCTTTGCGTATAAAGCGACGGCATTCCCTATGCTGACGGGTACTTTGATTACAGCAGTCGGATTTTTGCCAATTGCGATGGCGAAGTCTGCGGCGGGAGAATACACGTTTACTATCTTCTCGGTGACGGCGATGGCGCTGATTTTGTCGTGGATTGCTGCTGTCATTTTTACGCCATATCTTGGTTTTTTAATCTTAAAAGAGCACCCAAAAACAGGCCTGCAGGCCACGCCAGATATGGCTTCCATCCATGATGTTTTTAATACGCCAGCACTGAATGCGCTACGCCGCGCGGTGACGTGGTGCGTTAAAAACCCGTGGAAAACGATTGCCGCAACCGTATTAGCGTTTGCGCTGGGTATTGTGGGCATGGGTAAGGTTGAGCAGCAGTTCTTCCCCGATTCGTCTCGTTTAGAAGTAATGGTCGATATTTGGTTGCCAGAAGGTTCTAGCTATGACAAAACCGATGCCGAGGTGCGCAAAGTAGAAGCCTGGCTCACCAAGCAACCCGAAGTCGCCAGCTACACCAGTAATGTGGGTGCAGGTAGCCAGCGCTTTGTGCTGACACTCGACCAAATCTTCCCGCAAAGTAACGTCGCACAAATCGTGGTGATGCCGAAAGATCTGGTGCAGCGAAATGCGCTAAGGGATCGCTTGGAGCAAGCTTTCCGCACCGAGCTGACCAGCGTGCGAGGCCGCGCCAAACTGCTGCCCAATGGACCACCCGTCAACTATCCCGTGCAGTTCCGCGTGGAGGGACCTGATGCAGCGCAAGTACGCGCGATTGCCGATCAAGTCAAAGCCGTCGTCGCTAAAAACGAGAGCACGCTCGGTGTCAATGACAACTGGAACGAGTCGATTTATGGTGTGAAGCTCAATGTCGATCAAGACCAAGCCCGCGCGCTGGGCGTGACCAGTAAATCCATCGCGCAGGCCACAGCCACCTTGGGCGGCGGGGCACCTGTGGCGACGTTCAGAGACGGCGATAAGCAAATTGATATCGTGATGCGGCTCTTTGGTGGTAACGCGCAAAGCGGCGTGCCCAAAAGCCACAGCTTGGACGAGCTGACGCAGTTGAATGTCTTCACCAGTACGGGCAAGGCCGTTCCGCTCACGCAAATTGCCAAGCCAGAGCTCGTGTTTGAGCCAGGCGTGATGTGGCGTGAAAACCGCAACTACGCCATCACCGTGAACGCCGACATCAAAGGCGCTGTGCAAGCGCCAACGGTGACGGGGCAGATTGATCCATTACTGACCCCCATCAGAACTGCGATGCCTGCGGGCTACAACATCACGGTGGCAGGCAGTCAAGAGGAGAGCGCCAAAGGCCAAGCCTCGATTGCGGCGGGTATGCCTGTGATGCTGTTCATCACCTTCACGCTGTTGATGCTTCAGCTCAAGAGCTTTTCAAGATCGCTTTTGGTGTTCCTCACAGGACCGTTTGGCATCATCGGCGCAGCAGGCGCGCTCTTGCTGTTCAATCGTCCGTTTGGCTTTGTGGCATTACTCGGTGTGATCGCGCTGATGGGCATGATTCAGCGCAACTCGGTGATTTTGATTGATCAAATTGAGCAGGATATTGCCGAAGGTCATGAGCCGTGGCGAGCGATTGTGGACAGCGCCGTGCGCCGTGCGAGACCTATTGTTCTGACAGCGGCAGCAGCAATTTTGGCGATGATTCCACTGACGCGTAGCGTCTTTTGGGGACCGATGGCCGTGGCAATTATGGGAGGCTTGGTGGTGGCGACGTTCCTGACCTTGCTCAGTTTGCCAGCCATGTATGCAGCTTGGTTTAAGGTGAAGGTGACGGCTTAATATCCAACCGACTCCCGTCCTTTATTCGTAGCGCTTTGTCGACATGTATTGTCCAAACTAAGCCATCGCCGATGACACCAGTGCTGCATTCATCCCTAATGATTTGTTGAATAGTGTCAGCGCCCGATTTGGGTGTCAAGATAATCAACATCAGTTTCGGTGTGAAATCGGTTAACTCCTCGGCGGCCGTGCGTTTAGATATTAAAGAGGGCGCAGTAAAGCCTTCGACATTTAAGACCGTCATACCAGGAAAATTTGGTAGTGCTCGCAGTGCAGTGCGCAGTTGCTCTAAATGATTGGGGCGAATAATGGCGCGAATTTCTATCATGACAAATCTCCTGTTTAAGCTTCTATAGGCTTGTCATCAAACCAGCGGAACAAGGTTGGCAGCATGACCAACGTGAGCAAGGTTGATGAGATCAGGCCGCCAATCACAACGATGGCCAAGGGTTTTTGAACTTCAGAGCCAGGTCCAGTCGCAAATAAGAACGGAATCAAACCCAAAAGTGCCACCGTTGCCGTCATCATCACAGGTCTAAACCGCATCACGCAGCCCTCGCGGACTGCTTCGGCAACAGTTTTCCCCTCTTCTCTCAATCGGCGGATACAGCTCACCAGAACCACCCCGTTGAGCACGGCGATACCCCACAAAGCGATAAAACCAACAGAGGCAGGAACGCTTAAATACTCACCCGTTAAGAACAAGGCGATGATGCCGCCTACCGATGCGAATGGCAGCACCAAAATGATGAGAGTGGCTAATTTGACCGATTTGAAGAGCATGAACAGCAGGAAAAATATGGCCAAAATAGTGATAGGAACAATGATGGCTAATGTACCCATGGCGCGTTGCATATTTTCAAATTGGCCACCGAAGACAAAATAGTAACCATCGGGTAGCTTGACGCTTGTTTGAAGCGACTCTTCGACCTCTTTGACAAAACCTGCTAAGTCACGCCCTTCAACATTAGCGCCTACAACGACGCGGCGCTTAGCACTTTCACGACTGACTTGTGCGGGTCCATCTAGCAATTCAATACGTGCGACTGAATACAGCGGAACCATAGCGCCATCTGGGGCGCGAAGCATGATATTGCGTATGGACTCTATAGAGTTTCGGGCCACTTCAGGAAAACGAACAGCGACGCCAAAGCGGCGTTCGCCTTCGTACAGTACGGTGACGTCTTTGCCCCCAATGGCGGTCTCTATCAAGGCCTGCACATCGGCAACATTAATTCCGTGCCGAGCAATAGCTTTTCGGTCAACATCGATCGTTAAAGACTGTTGTCCAGATAGGCGCTCAATACGTATATCTTTTGAGCCTGGTACATTTTTTAGGATGCGTGCAACTTGCTCTGAAATTTGACGAAGCTCGGATAAATCGTCACCAAAAACTTTAATGGCTAGCTGCGAGCGAACACCTGTCACCATCTCGTCGACACGCTCCGCAATGGGCTGCGATAGAACAATTTGCACCCCTGGGATGTTCGATAGTCGCTTGCGAATCTCCTCATCGATTTCATCTTGCGAGCGGCCAGAGTCTGGATCGAGTAGCACGACAGGATCTGACTCATTTGGACCTGCAGGATCTGCAGGGGATTCGCCTCTACCAAGCTTAGAGACGACCATACGAACACCCTTGACTTCAGCAATCGACTTCATCGCTGCCATCTCCATTCGGAGGGATTCGTCAAGCGAAATGCTTGGCACGCGGTTGATTTGAGGAGTCAGTGCGCCTTCTTTCATCGTTGGCATAAAAGACTTGCCCAAGAATGGAAACAAAGCCAAAGAGCTAAGCAGTAGCGTGACGGCTACTGCCACTGTGACGCGCTCCCTAGCTAGCGCGCTGTCAAGCAAGCGTAGGTAGTGGCGTTTTAGGAATCCAATGACCCTTGTATCGTGATCTGCGCCACCTTTCAAAATGTAGGCGCATAGAACAGGCGATAAGAAGAGCGATACAAGCAGTGAAACACCCAAAGACATGGCGATGGTGAGCGCGAGCGGGGCAAATAATTTCCCCTCAATGCCCTGCAAAGTCATGAGTGGGAGGAACACCAAAATAATAATGATGATGCCAAAAATGGTGGGGGTAGCTACCTCCATCGTGGCTTGAAAAATGACGCGTACACGCGCAACCCCTGTCGCGGATGCCTCTCCTAGCCGATGGAAGACGTTCTCTACGACGACCACCGTTGCATCCACCATTAAACCGATAGCAATGGCCAACCCCCCTAATGACATGAGATTGGCAGAGATACCGTAACGATTCATCAAAATGAAAGTCGTCAATGGTGTGATGACGAGGGTGGCCACAACAATCAAGCTAGATCGCACATCACCCAAGAAGATGAAGAGCACGATGACCACTAAAAATATGCCTTCAATTAACACTTTTCCTACGGTCCAAAGCGCCGAGTCCACCAATTCTGTTCGGTCGTAGTAGGGAACAATTTTTAGGCCACCTGGCAGTAGTCCTTTCGTGTTGATCTCATCGACCTTCTTCTTCACGCGGGTCACAATTTCTTTGGCATTCCCAGCACGCGCCATCAGCACGATGCCCGACACACTTTCTGTGTACCCGCCTTTAATAATGGCACCTTGCCTGACTTCATGCCCGATCTTGACTTCGGCTAAGTCATGCACAAATACGGGCACGCCTGATTGTTCTTTAACCACGATATTGCCGATGTCTTCTACCGTTTTGATCAACCCCACGCCGCGTATCAAAAACTGTTCTGTGGCTTGTGGCAATATGCCTCCGCCTGCGTTGGCATTGTTGTTGCTAATCGCTTGAACGACTTGCTGCACCGATAAGTTGTAATGTCTTAAGCGCTCAGGACTTGCGAGTACTTGGTATTGCCTGACGTAGCCACCTTGCGAGTTAATTTCTGCAACGCCTGGTATGGATCGAAGCAGCGGCCTGAGCACCCAGTCCTGTACGATTCTGCGGTCTGCTAACTCCTGCGGAGTGAGGGCACGCTTCCCATCATTTGGATGATCCAATGTGTACTGATACACCTCGCCTAAGCCCGTGGTGACAGGTCCTAAAACTGGCGTAACGCCTGCAGGCATACGCTGGTTAACCTCAATAAGCCGCTCGGTGACCAACTGCCTCGCAAAGTAGACATCCGTTTTGTCTGTAAACACAAGTGTGATGATGGACAAACCACTTTTGTTGAGTGAGCGCATTTCAACCAGCCCTGGCAATCCAGTCATGGCGATTTCTAGCGGAACCGTCACGAAGCGCTCAATTTCCTCTGGCGATCTACCACTAAATTCGGTGGCGACTTGCACCTGAACATTAGTGACATCTGGAAATGCATCGACTGATAGTTTTGTGGCTTCGCGCAGCCCAAATCCGCAAAGGGCAAGGGCGCAAATAATAACTAATAAGCGCTGTGAAAGCGCCATGCGTACGAGTGATTGCAGCACTGGCTTACTCCAACTCAGAGCGCTTACGCTCATTATTCAAATGGAATGCGCCATCCACGACGATAGGAGTGCCCTGTATCAAACCCTTTAAAACAGGGCGAAGGCCGTCGTTGGCAGCACCTAGCTCAACAGGCGTTAAACGAAAGCGCAGTGGCGCTGTTTGGACGTAAACATAGTCCTTGTCGTTCTCACGTACGACGGCTGCTATGGGCACGGCGAGTTGGGAGCGCGTAGCTCCTGCAATACGCAAGCTCGCTAGCATTTGCGGTTTGAGCTCACGCTTTGGGTTGTCAACCTGGGTTCGGATAGTCAACGATCTCGTCTCTGGTGAAACGGTATCGCTAATGAATACCACTTTGCCAACAAGTGTTCGCTCGCCGATGGCAGGGATATCGACTTCAATTTTCTGCCCGAGTTGAACGGTTCGCGCAGCCTGTTCAGGCAGGGCACCAATCACCCATACGCTGGATAAGTCAGCGATGGTGAACAGCTGATCGCCGGGCTGTGCAACTTGTCCTTGGCTTACTTTTCGTTCCGTGATCACTCCTGACTGCGTGGCTGTGATGGATGCGACTGACTGCAAATTACCTTGATCGCGCAGTTTAGTTATGCCATCTGCGGTAATGCCCATCAGACGTAAATGGTCTGTGGATGCACGGTATTCAGCTCTCGCAATCGTGAGCTCAGTTTCGCGGCGCTGCAGTTCTGCAGAGCCAATCACATCAGCTTGTATCAATTGACGAGCACGCTCAACGGCACGCTCGGCTAACGATACGCTGGCATTTGATCGCAGGTAAGCCAGTTGAGCGGTGGTTAATTCTGGGCTGGCTAGCCGTGCCAGTGGTTGACCAGTGCGAACAGAGTCACCGACCTCAGCAAGTATCTCGGTGACCCTGCCAGTCACGGCGGCCCCAATGCGGGTGACAAGGCGTTCATTGGTATCAATGCGCCCAGAAATCACTTGTATGGCTGTCATTTCAATCTGCTCGAGCGCTGACACCTTAAAGCTTTGTGCCATATTGGGTTTAATTTCGACAGCAAAAGGATCTGCTTTTTGCTTTTGTGCGCTCTGCTCAGCTGGCACCGTGCCGCTGGGTTTATTGCAGGCAGACAAAAATAAAATTGAAAGCATCAAGATGCATTTGATGCTCTGTGCGGCGGTGTTGGAAGGGGAGAGGCGAATCATTTTTTAAGATCGTGTTTTATGAATTGAACAGTGGCTAAGGAGCAGACGAGTTTCTTTTGGAATAGAGCCCACTCAGGAAATTAAGACTCACGACAGCTGTTTGCGATTGAAAACGGGCGTCTAAGAGATCGGCGTTCACGCTGCGCAGTAGTCGCTGCGCATCTAACACGTCCAAAATGCCACGCTCACCAAAACGA
This sequence comes from Comamonadaceae bacterium, assembly GCA_031430035.1. Lineage (GTDB taxonomy): Bacteria > Pseudomonadota > Gammaproteobacteria > Burkholderiales > Burkholderiaceae_C > JASGCK01. Next base: position 24,882 of record JANPAS010000007.1, read on the forward strand.
TAGGCCGCTTCAGCAACCCTCAGTGCCGCTTGTGCTTCTCTGATCGAGCCCGTGCTCAATGCGTCAACTCTTAGCTTCGCTATCTCTAGGTTTTTCCAGGCGAGAAAAATTTGCTGCTCAAGATCTGCTGTACGACCCTCGAGCAAGATGCGTGCCCGTTCTAGCTCGAAGACGGCCTCACGGATCGGACCTTCTCTTTGATCGAAGAGTGGAATCTGCAGACTGGCCGTCAGGAGGTTTTGACGAGCATCGGGCTCGCGCATTTGACCGTACCTAATTTCTAACCCTGGCCACTTACCAGATTTAGCCTCTCGTACTTTGGCCTCGCGCCTTAGCACGTCGGCCTCTAAGACCTTAATCTCTGGATTACCTTGCCTTGCTGCGAGTTGAATTTTTTCAATTGACAAAGGCTCGATGGGATCTGTCAAACTGTCTGCCATCCGCCATTTGGTGGGTAATTGACCTGCGGCTAGCCGATTGATCGCTAGGATACTTTGCTCTGATTGCAGGAGTGCAGTTTGAGATTTTTGACGTGCATTAATCACCTCGGCGTCGGCTTTAATGAGTTCGTAGCGAGCGGCTTCGCCGCTGTCAACACGAATCTTTACCCGATTGCGGATCTCTTCGAGTAACTTCAATGTATCCCCAGCAGCCCTTGCTTCAGCTCTTCTTAGCAAGTGTTCGTAGGCTTTGATTCGCGTCTGAGCAACTAAATCATTGACAGTGGACTCCACAATTTGCTCTTGCGCATCACTTCCAAAAGTTGCCGCTTCGATGCGAGCGCGCCGAAGACTTGGACTCTCAATGAGCTGCGAAACGGCCCAACCGCCAGCATTTCCAGCGCCTATACCAGGCTGAATCGGCCTGTGGCTACCCATCGTCGACTCAATTTTTGGGTTTTGCAATGCACTGGCGCTGCTGATGGAAGCTGCCGCAACTTGACGACTGCTTTGCGCCGCTTTTAGGGCGGGATTGAATCGCACCACGGTTTGAACCACATACTCCAACGACAAAATAGCTTCTGAATCTGAGTCGTAGGCTTGGGAGTGTGCCAATCCGCTAAAAAAAATACTGCTAGCCGCTATGAGTGAAAAAAAAGAACTGGGTTGATATTGAGATGGCATTTTTAAGTGAGCGAGCGATTGACTCGATAAATTGGCAACTGGTAGACTTTAAATCAATTAAAGAAAGATTAAAAGATCATTTTTTATAACAAATAGTAAGAAAATAACTAACTATTAAGGGGGGGTAACAATGAGCCAAAGTTTTAATTACAAACATCTTTTTTATTTTTGGGTGGTCGCAAAAGAAGGCGGATTGGCGCGAGCTTCGGAGCGTTTGAATATTTCATTGCCGACTATTAGCGCGCAAGTGAGGACTTTAGAAAAAGACTTGGGCTGCACCTTGCTCAAACCACAGGGACGAAATTTAGTGCTCACGGAGGCTGGCGTGGCCGCCATGCGAGAAGCCGATATGATTTTTGCACTGGGGGAGAATTTGCCTCACCGCGTACGGGAAATGACATCAGGAAAAGCGCTTCGCTTCAATGTGGGAATTTCTGATGGCATAGCAAAAATTGCCGTCCACCGGTTACTTGCCAATGTGCTTGGTGAGCCGCATTTAAAACTCCTTTGCCATGAGGGGGAGTTCGAGCAATTGCTAGGCGAGTTGGCCATGCATAAACTCGATGTCGTTTTGTCAGATCGGCCCGTCACGCCGCAGACAGGTTTGCGCTTGGTGAGTCACCTACTCGACAGAAGTCCGCTTGCTTGGTATGCGCATGCGAAGTGGGCCCCGCAGTCGGCAGCTAACTTTCCACAATGTTTGTCTGAAATCCCGATGCTATTGCCAACTCATCACTCGGCAACCCGCGGTAGGATAGATCATTGGTTTGAGCGTGAACGAATAAAACCGCGCCTAGTTGGTGAGTTTGAAGATAGCGCCTTATTGGTCGCATTTGGCTCGGCAGGAATGGGTGTTTTTCCAGCGCCAGAGTCGCTTGGCGACGAATTCAAAGCAAAGTATGGGCTCGAAAAAGTAGCGGCTTTTCCAGAAGTCGAGGAGCAGTGGCATCTGATTCATGCCGCTAGGAAGGTCTTACATCCTTTGTTGGCGCTATTGCTCGCGCCGCCAAATTCTCCGTCAAGTAAACTCGTTTGAATGTTCGCCCACTTACGTACCCATTCCGAATTCTCTGTTGTCGATGGCACGACCCGCATCGACGAATTAGTTAAAGCCGCAGCCGATAGCGGCCAACCTGCGCTGGCGCTGACCGACCTCTCTAATCTTTACGGCGCGGTCAAGTTTTACAAAGAGGCTCGCGACGCGGGTATCAAACCCATCTTGGGCTCAGACGTTTGGGTGCAAGGCTTGGGAGCGGATGAAAAGTCACTTTCGCGCTTACTTTTGCTGGTGCAAAATACACAAGGTTATTTGAATTTATGTGAGTTGCTCAGCCGCGCTTGGACGGAAAATCTTGTTCCCAATCAAGCCGTGATGCGCTGGGAGTGGCTTGCAAAGGGCGCTGCAGGCTTGATCGTTCTGGGAGGCTCGCAAACAGGCGCTTCCAGCGGTGCCTTGCCGCAAGCCCTCCTCCAGAATGACTTGGCGCGTGCCGAGGTCATTGCGAATCGTATTTCAGAAGCTTTTCCGAATCGCTTTTATATCGAGCTACAGCGGGCAGGGCGCGGGGATGACGAGGCCTATATTGCTGCTGCTGTGGCGTTAGCTGCTAAATTGAAGCTGCCCGTCGTTGCAACGCATCCTGTGCAGTTTATGACCGCAGAGGATTACGAGGCGCATGAAGCGCGTATCTGCATTGCGGACGGTGACATTTTGGGCAACCAGCGTCGCGCTCGTAAATACACGGTAGATCAGTATTTCAAATCTAGCGTCGAGATGGAGGCGCTATTTGCCGACATTCCCAGTGCGATTAGCAATACGGTTGAAATTGCCAAGCGCTGCAACATCACGCTGGTGCTCGGTAAGCCGCAGTTGCCCAACTATCCAACGCCTGTGCGTGCGGATGGTTTGCCAACGCCGATTAGCGATTACTTCCGCGAGCTCTCGTTTGCGGGTTTAGAAGAGCGCCTTGAACTGCTGTACCCAGACAATTTGATTCGTGACTCGCAGCGCCCACGGTATGTAGAGCGCCTTGAATTTGAAATCAAAACGATTTTGGGCATGGGCTTTCCTGGCTACTTTTTGATTGTGGGTGACTTCATTAATTGGGCAAAAAATAACGGCTGCCCCGTGGGACCAGGACGCGGTTCTGGTGCGGGTTCGCTAGTGGCCTACGCGCACAAAATTACCGATCTTGATCCGCTCCAATACAACTTACTCTTCGAGAGATTTTTGAATCCTGATCGGGTGTCGATGCCCGACTTTGATATCGACTTTTGTCGCAATAACCGTGACCGCGTGATCGACTACGTCAAGCACAAATATGGCCTCGATGCCGTGAGCCAAATCGTGACCTTCGGCACGATGGCGGCGCGTGCGGCCATTCGGGATGTGGGGCGCGTGCTTGATCTGTCCTACAACTTTGTGGACAGCATCAGCAAACTGATACCGAATAAGCCAGGAATGAGTGTCACGATTCAGTACCCTCCAAATCCGAAACCTGCGGGTGACAAAAATAATTACGCAATTGAAATGGAGCCTCAATTAAAAGCTCGGATTGAAGCCGAAGAGGACGTTAAAACATTGATCGAGCTCGCGCAAAAGTTAGAAGGACTCACGCGCAACGTTGGTATGCATGCGGGCGGCGTGCTGATTGCGCCAGGCAAGCTGACTGATTTTTGCCCGTTGTACCAGCAACCAGGCACTGACTCAGCGGTCAGTCAGTTCGACATGACCGATGTCGAAGCCATTGGTTTAGTGAAGTTCGACTTCTTGGGATTGGCGACGCTCACGATTTTGGAGATTGCCAAGACCCTGATTCGCTCGCGTCACAAGGGACAAGAAAACTTTATTTTTGACACCATTCCTTTGGATGATGCGCGCGTGTATCAGCTCTTTGCTGACGGTAATACTGAGGCGATTTTTCAATTTGAAAGTCGCGGCATGCAAGGCGCTTTGAAAGACGCCAAGCCCAGTCGCTTTGAAGATCTGATCGCGCTGAACGCCTTGTATCGTCCAGGCCCGATGGACAACATCCCCAGCTTTGTGGCACGTAAGCACGGGCGAGAAGAGGTTATTTATCCGCATCCGCTAGTGGCCGATATGCTGTCCGAGACCTACGGCATCATGGTCTACCAAGAGCAGGTGATGCAGACTGCGCAGATTCTGGGTGGCTATAGCCTTGGCGGCGCCGATTTGCTACGCCGCGCTATGGGTAAAAAGAAGGTCGAAGAGATGGCCGAGCACCGTGCGATTTTTCGCGAAGGGGCGGCTAAAAACGACATTGGCACGGTGCAAGCGGATGAAATTTTTGATCTGATGGAGAAGTTTGCAGGCTACGGTTTTAACAAATCGCACGCTGCCGCTTATTCGTTATTGGCGTATCACACGGGTTGGCTCAAAGTTCACTTTGCAGCGGAGTTTTACTGCGCCAATATGACGGTGGAAATGGGCGACACGGATAAGCTCAAAGTGCTGTTTGAAGACGCACAGCGTAATGGCGTGATGTTTGAGTCGCCTGATGTAAACCGCGGTGGGCATGACTTTGAGCCTGTGACCGATACCTTGATTCGCTATGGCCTTGGTGCCGTTAAGGGCACAGGCAGGCAAGCGATTGAAGCCATTGTTGCAGCGCGTGGTTTTGATGGCGTGGGTGGAGACGGCGAAGGCGCATTTACCAGCCTCTTTAACTTCATGCGCCGCGTGGATAAAAGCAAGTTGAACAAGCGCACGGTGGAGGCGCTGATTAAAGCGGGGGCGTTTGATACGCTGCACCCGAACCGCGCTGCAAGCCTTGCCAGTGTTGACTTGGCGTTTGATTTTGCTGATGCACAAAGTAAAAATGCCAATCAGGTTGGACTCTTCGATATGGGGGACGATGACCATGGATCGAGCGATCAAGAACCGCCATTGGAAGAGGCGATTCCGTGGGGTATTGGTCATCAATTGACACAAGAAAAAACAGCGCTTGGGTTTTTTATGTCGGGGCATTTGTTTGATGCAAACGCTGCAGAAGTTCGGCAGTTCGTGACCAAGTCGATTGCCGAATTGGAAGGAAGTGCGGACGGCTACTCGCGCGAGGCTGTTTTGCTGGCTGGTATTGTGAGCGACATGCGTGTGATCAATGGGCAGCGCGGCAAGCTAGCCATCTTTAAGTTAGACGATAAATCGGGCGTGATGGAGGCGACCGCAGATGAGACGCTTATCAACGCGAATAAGGATTTACTCGCTGACGATTCGCTCATCATTGTGCAAGCCAAAGTGCAGCCCGACCGTTTTTCGGGCGGTTTCAGGTTAGTCATTAACAAGATGTGGGATTTGGCGAGCGCACGCTGCCGATTTGGTAAATATCTGGCAATTAAAGTACAACAAAAATATCTAAATGATGCCTCTGCAGGCCATACCCAGCAAGGCCTGCAGGCCCTTTCGCAAGCGATGCGAACAATCATCAAAGACTTCCCGCCTAAGCGCGAACTGACCGATCAGGGCGAATTTTTTAAAGGCGTTGGCATTCGCTTTGAAATTGAAAAATCAAGCGATGAACTAACGGCAACAGCACAACTACAGTTAGGTGAGAACGCCAGATTTTTTCCAAGCGATGCGGCGCTGGCCAGCTGGTACGCCGCCGTGGACGCACAGCGGCTGAAGCTGGTTTATTGAGCGTTTTTGTTCCACTCAAATGTGCGGAAATCAAACCCCTCGATCACGGTGGGTTTGACCACATCAAAGTAGGGCGACAAATCAAAATCACGCGGCGTAATGAGGCTGTAGTGCTTTTTGAGCAAACGCATCGCACGCCCTTTTTCGGGCAAGATGGGGTAACCCACGCTTTCAAAGCATTCCGAGACCAAAGTAGAGCACACGGCTTTGGTTGGATCGCCGCTACCGAACGCTAAAAGTTTGCGTCTATGCCTTGTGGGAAAGGGCAGTACGGGGACTAAGTATCGAACCAAGTCAAAAACATTGCGCAAATCATAGGTACCGCCTAATTTGCTCACCGCGTGATAGCAAACACTATCTAACTCCTCTTGGGTGAGTCCGACAGGTCTACAAATACGAGTGTGATAGTCGCGTAGCTCTTCCATATCCGAGCGAATGATGCCTTTGGATACGTCGGCTTCAATGAACTGACCATTTCCAATGTAGAGCATAGTATGTGACCAAGTGGACTGGGTCAAATATTTGATGGCCGTGCTGAACTTGGTGTTGCCTTCAACTAAAACGACATCGCCAGGTTTTAGGCAGCGCCGCATGGCTTCTATATCGGTGGGAATACCAATCGCATCGCGTTTGTTTTCACGGCTGAGATAACTGCTGAGCCAACCGCCGACTTTGCGTGCCGCGAAATTCATAAGTCATTACTCCTTCAAACGCCAAGCCAAGGTAAAGGGAGCGGGGAATTTGCCATCGCTGTCCCTTGGAAATGTCTCGGTTTTTTCAATCCCGCGCAGTACAGCGGTATCCCAAGCAGCATTGCCGCTGGACTTGGTCACTTTGAGTGGCAGGGTGACTGTGCCATCAGGGGCGAGGCGAATGGCAATTTCGACCGTAGGATCACCCTCAACAGCTTCTGCATTTTGAAATACGATGTTGGGCCTTACTTTGGCCTTGACTTTGCCTGCATAACTGGCTGATGGTGCAGCGCTTTGCAGGGCAGAACCTGTGCTGGTGGGAGAGCCTGTAGCGCCTGCCAGCCCTGCCATGCGTTTGATTTGGTCTTGCCTAATTTGTTCACGTAATTTATTGGCATCCTCTGCTTTGCGCTTAGCCGCGTCAGCTTTCTCTTTAGCCAGTAGCTCTGCGGCCTCTTTGGCCTTGGCTTTTTCCGTCACGATATCGGGTGCCTTGACCGCTGGTGGTGTGGGTATTGGCTCCGGAGTTGGAGATGGCTGGGAGAGCAATGGCGGTGCGGCTTCTACGGGCAGCTCACCCCACAGCTCGGCCGATGCGGTGACGATCTCCGCGCTACTGCGCCAGCTGATGCCCCAGGTCAGCGCAGCAACCAAAAACCCATGTGCCATGAGCGCCAGCATCATGCCGCCCATACCGAGATCTGCACGCGGTGGTGCAAAGCTTTGGGCGGAGGAAATAGTCTTGGCCATGATGCCCGGTGATGTTTTACGGTGCGAGTTGAACGGATAAACCGACGCGCGGCACGCCTGCACGCTGTAGCGTGTCCATGACGCGAACCACAGTTTCGTACTTCACGTTTTTGTCCGCACTAATCACGACTGCCGCGCTCGCTGCAGCTGGTGCGGCTTGCAGGGCAGCCTTCACCGAGAGGGCGAGTTGATCTTTGCCCACGACCTGCTCGCTTGCGTTATCGACTTTGAGCTTGATGGATTCATCCAGCCCAATGATGACTTGCACAATTTTGTCGGGCTGCTTGGCGGCTTTGCCAACACTCGGCAGATCGATCATGCTAGGTGTGATGAGCGGCGCAGTCACCATGAAGATGATGAGTAGCACCAGCATCACGTCGATAAAGGGCACCATGTTGATCTCTGCCATGGTGCGGCGACCACGGCGTCCACTGCCTCTGGATGAACCTTGCAGTGCAGCCATGGTTAGTGACCTGAAGCCGTCATGGGCGCTGCGGCTGGCGGTGCAGACTGCATCGCAACCGATCGCTGAAGGATGTTCGAGAACTCTTCGATATAGGTCTCCATCTGATTCGCGATACGGTCAATTTGACGTGCAAAACGGTTGTAGGCGACAACGGCTGGGATGGCCGCAAACAGGCCAATAGCCGTGGCAACCAAGGCTTCGGCAATGCCAGGTGCGACAGTGGCCAGCGTCACTTGTTGCAACGCTGCAAGGCCTGTAAACGCGTGCATGATGCCCCAGACGGTGCCAAACAGGCCCACATAAGGCGATACCGATGCCACGGAGGCGAGGAAAGATAGGTTGGACTCGATGACATCTAACTCGCGCTGAAGGGATGCTCGCATGGCGCGGCGTGAGCCATCTAATAAGAGCCCGCTATCGGTGGCGCGGCGTGCGGCAAGTGATTGCTGAATTTTTTGAAATTCACGCATACCGCTGGCAAAAATGCGCTCCATGGGTCCATTTGATTTGGCGTTTTGCGCGGCCGTTTGAAAGAGCTCGGATAGCGCCTTGCCTGACCAAAATTCACGCTCAAAGCCTTCGTTTAAATTGCTAGTTCGCTTGAGCGAAAATAATTTACCAAAAATGACTGCCCAACTCATGACGGAGATGAACAGCAGCAAAATAACGACCCCTTTAACAACCCAACTGGCATTCAAAAACAAATGGACGATGGAGAGATCTTGGTTCATGCTTTTTTCCCTTGTCGTTGGTCTAATTCATTGGGCCTTAGCGCCCCGCCCAATTGGTGTAGCACACCGTTGACGTACTTGTGTCCATCCGTGCCGCCAAATGTTTTAGCAAGCTCAATACACTCATTAAGCACCACTCGCCATGGTACATCGGGGCAATGCAAATACTCGTATGTGCCAATCCACATGATGGCGTGTTCGATGGGGGAGATTTCATTCCAACCACGATCGAGGTATTTGGCGATTTGGGTATCTAGCTCGGACGCTTCGCGTGCACAGCCGTAAACCAGCGCGTCGTAGTGCTCCGCATTGCATTTGTTAAAACCCAGCAAGTCTCGTGTAAACGTATCGATCGATGACATCTCGTTCTTGCCAACCATGAATTGGTAAATCGCTTGCAAGGCAAACTCGCGCGCGCGCGTTCGGGGTGATGTGCCGCGTGTTTTGATTGGCTTTGCTGCCACAACTGTCATGTCGCTCATGCCAAGCCATTCAATAAATTGGCCATTTCAACGGCAACCTTGGCAGCATCAACACCTTTGTCGGTTTGACGTGCAATCGCTTGTGCCTCGTTCTCTACCGTGAGGATGGCGTTGGCAATAGGCAGTTGGTTGTCTAGCGAAATGCGCGTGACGCCCGCACCCGATTCATTAGCCACCAGCTCAAAATGATAGGTCTCGCCGCGGATGATGCATCCCAGAGCGATGAGTGCATCAAATTTTTCTTGCTCCGCCATGGCTTGCAGCGCAGTAGGAACTTCTAGTGCCCCAGGTACGGTGACGTGTTCGATGTGCTTAGCTTGCACGCCAAGAGCCAAAAGCTCGTTGTAGCAAGCTTGGAACAAGGTATCGGTGATGCTAGCGTTAAAGCGCGCCTGCACAATGCCGATGTAGAGTCTTTTCCCGTCGAGTAGGTTGTGTGCATTGACTGCCACGCCTTTGTCTGCGCCAAACATTTAAGTCGTCCTTTGTAAGTAATTCGTCACCTCAAGGTCATAGCCAGTCATGCTGGGCATGCGGCGTGGACTGGCCATGAGGGTCATTTTGTGTACACCACAGTCGCGCAAAATTTGCGCGCCAATACCGTAAGTGCGTAGATCCATGGCACTGCTAGAAGCCACATGTGGCTTGGCCTGCAGGCCATTGATGTGTTCAAATTCAGCCAGTAAGGCAGCGCTAGTTTCCCCGCAATTGAGCAGCACAACTACGCCCGCGCCCGCCTCAGCAATATGGGAGAGCGTTGCGTTCAAACTCCATGAATGCGACGTGCGATCCACCTCTAATACATCCATCAGCGACAGTGGTTCGTGCACACGCGCCAGCACGCTGGAAGCCTTATCCCATGTGCCCTTCACCAGTGCCAAATGCAGCGATTGGCTAGGCGCGTCGACATAGGCATGCGCCGTGAACTCACCCCAAGTGGTTTTGAGCTGACGTGTGGCGCGGCGCTCAACCAAGGTTTCGGTACGGCTACGGTAGGCGATGAGGTCAGCAATCGTGCCGATTTTGAGCCCATGCTCGGCTGCAAAAATTTGCAAATCAGGCAAACGTGCCATTTCACCATCGTCCTTCATGATTTCGCAAATCACCGAAGCAGGCGAGCAGCCAGCCATGCTGGCCAAGTCACAGCCCGCTTCTGTATGGCCCGCGCGCATTAATACGCCGCCATCGACTGCTTGCAGCGGGAAGATATGTCCGGGCTGGATGAGATCCGTCGCCACTGCACCTTTGGCGACGGCTGCTTGCACAGTGCGAGCACGGTCTGCGGCGGAGATGCCTGTTGTGACACCGCTGGCAGCTTCAATCGATACGGTAAATGCTGTGCTGTATTTCCCGCCGTTTTTAGGCACCATCGGCGGGAGCTTAAGCGCTTCGCAGCGCTCACGGTTCAAAGTGAGGCAAATCAAGCCACGCCCATACTTGGCCATGAAGTTAATCGCCTCGGGGGTGACGTGATCGGCAGCCAGCACCAAATCGCCTTCGTTTTCGCGGTCTTCTTCATCTACCAAAATAACGATGCGACCTGCGGCCATGTCCGCCACGATGTCCTCTACTGAAGAGATGGGCGTTGCAGTTTTACTCTTGTTTTCCATAACCTCTGATTATCGGCTATCGTAGGTGCATGAAGACAGATCGATTGCCCCTACTGGATGCCTTGCGCGGCTTGGCGATGGTCTGGATGACCATTTTTCATTTTTCCTTCGATTTGAATCACTTTGGATGGATTCATCAAGATTTTTATACCGATCCGGTGTGGACATGGCAACGCAGTTGTATCGTCGGCTTATTTTTGTTTTGCGTGGGTTGGTCGCAGGCTTTGGGCGTGCATTTTTCTTGGAAACGTTGGTTGCAAATTGCGTTTTGCGCCGTACTCGTCACAGCTAGCTCTTATGTGATGTATCCCAAGAGCTTTATCTACTTTGGCGTGTTACATGGCATTGCCGTGATGTTGCTGGTGCTGTGGATGCTTAAACCGCTGGGGCAATGGTTGTGGCTGGTCGGCGCGGCGTGTTTACTGCTGTTTTTCTATCCGCCCTTCATCGCGAATAGTGCGCCTTGGAATGTGCTGGGTTTGATTTCACAAAAGCCCGTAACCGGGGACTATGTGCCGGTCTTGCCATGGCTGGCTGTGGTTTGCTGGGGATATGCGTTTGGTCTGCGAATAAAAGCGACAAAGAAAAAGGGACTGAACATGAGGTTCAATCCCTTTCTACGGTCATTTGCATTTTTAGGTCGCTACAGCCTGCGCTACTACATGCTGCATCAGCCCATTTTGATTGGCTTACTCTACCTTTGCAGACTTGCGTAAGTCTTCTTGAAACTTGGTCATTTTTTGCTGCTCAAGCTGTTGCTTGATTTGCGGCTTGACATCATCCATAGACGGCAGTTTTGCCTCGCGAACATCTTCTAAGCGGATGACGTGATAGCCAAATTGTGATTTGACTGGGGTTTCGGTTGTTTTGCCTTTAGTCAATGCCACCATGGCATCCGAGAACTCTTTGACGTAGCTAGCGGCATTGGCCCAATCTAAGTCACCGCCATTGGCGCCAGAGCCCGTGTCTTTGGATTGTTTTTTAGCGATATCTTCAAATTTACCGCCTTTTTTGAGTTGAGCAATGATGGCTTTTGCCGTCTCTTCTTTTTCTACCAAGATGTGACGTGCTTTGTATTCCTTGCCGCCGTTTTCTTTGGCGTATTTGTCGTATTCGGCTTTGATTTCAGCATCGGTCACGCTGCTTTTTTTCTTTTCATCTTCAACCAAAGCACGAATCAAGATGGACTGGCGAGCCAATTCCATTTGTGTTTTGAAATCATCACTAGCGTCCAAGCTGCGTTTGGTAGCTTCTTGCATAAAGATTTCGCGCGTGATAACTTCGTCTTTGGCTTGCTGCTCAAAGTTGGGCGGTAATTGTTGACCCTGTGCTTTGGCCTGTGCGGAAGCCATTGTTATCAGCGCATCCACACGTGCTTTGGGTACGGCTTTGCCGTTGACGATAGCCACGTTTTGCGCGCTTGCTGCGCTGCTGATAGCGATGAGGGCGACCGCTGCGAGAGTTTGAAGTTTTGTCTTCATGAGTTTCCTAGAGTTGCAAAAATGATCGATTAAAAATTTGTTTCAATGGCTAAGGCATGCAAGCCTTGGTCTATATAGGGACGAAGCGCATCATACACAAGGCGGTGCTGCTTCACTCGGGATAAATCAGTAAATAAAGGTGAAGCTATCCGAACCCGAAAATGCGTTCCCACGCCAGAATCATTAGCGCCTACATGCCCTGCGTGCTGATAGCTCTCATCAATTACCTCTAGTTTGCTTGGTTCTAGGGTGGTTTGCAGCGTTTGAGTGATGTTTCCTGCCGTGATCGCCAAACTACTCATTTGACTACTCACCCGACTTTTCAACATGTTTGGCAATGTAGAGCGCCTGCGCGGCCAAAAACACGACGGGGAAGATGTAGCCCCAGAGCTTAAAGTTCACCCAATCATCGGTGCTGTAAAAAGCGGCAACAAAACCGTTGACTGCCGACATGAAGACGCAATAAGCAATCCACGCTACGTTCAAATTCATCCAAACTGGCGTGGGTAGCGTGAGCTGTTTGCCCAGCAGCAAGTGCAAGAAATTCTTTTTGTAAATCCAAAGCGCCACAGCTAAACCAATTGCCATGCCAGCGTATAAAAAAGTAGGTTTCCACTTGATAAAACGATCGTCGTGCAGGCCAATCGTGAGCGCGCCAAACACCAAGATCATTGCCAGTGTCACCTTCTGCATCGTCTCCAAGCGACCCTCTTTGAAGTAGATGTACGCCATCTGCACCACCGTTGCGGCCATTAAAACGCCAGTGGCAACGTACACGCCGTACATTTTGTAAGCGCCAAAAAATAGCACGATGGGGAGGAAGTCGAGAAGTAATTTCATGGGATGGATTCTAGGGGGAACATCGGCTTAATTCCGAGAGTCGAGATTCGGCTTTGCTTATCCAAACCTCTAAGTTCTCTAGCAAACCCGTTTGACTAAACGAGCAGCTTTCTTCAGTGAATAAGGCGCTCGATTCGAGCCGATCAAGGATGTTATTTAGCACTTCGCCAAACTGAGGCGGCAGGCTGGAAGCCAATACCAGTGAGGCTCGCGCGGCATTGGTTAATTCTGTGGTGCGGATTTCGCCTGCTTGAAATTGCGAGAGTTTGGCTTTGATGACTGTTAGCTGCGCAAGTGCCGTCGTCATTTTTTAATCCATCCTAGCGCCAGAAGCCTTAACCGCTGCGGCCCAGCGAGGTGTTTCGCTGGCTAAAAACTTCGCAAAGTCTTCGCTGCCCAAAAATGCGGGGTCTGCACCTTGGCTGATCATGCGGGTTTTGATCTCTGGGCTTGTTAGCACTTGCTTGAATGCATCGCTCAGTTTGGCGACCACATCCTTGGGCGTTCCTGCTGGAGCTAGAAAGCCGTAAAAACCCACGACTTCGAAGCCTTTGATTCCGCTTTCGATGACTGTGGGTATATCGGGCAGGGCAGGGTTGCGCTCTTTGCTCGTCACGGCGAGGGCGCGTACTTTGCCTTGCTTGTGGTAGTTGGCAGCTTGCGGAATGCTTTCGGCCATGAACTGCACTTGCCCTGCCATGAGGTCGGTAAACGCGGGGGCGCTGCCTCGGTAGGGGATGTGAACCATGAAGAGTCCAGTCGCGTTTTTAAACATCTCGGGCACGAGGTGCGAGATGCCGCCATTGCCCGCCGATCCATAGTTCACTTGGCCTGGACGTGTTTTGGCGTAGGCCATAAATTCTTTTAAATTGTTCGCTGGTACTTTGGGATTGACCAGTAATGCCAGCGGCTGCATGGCGGTTCTAGCCAGCGGCACGAAGTCTTTGAGTGTGTTGTAGGAGAGCTTTGAGTAGAGCGCTCCGTTAATCACCATCACGCCCGTATTGGCCAGCATGATGGTGTAGCCGTCGGGCGCTGATTTGGCCACGCTCTCCGCGCCCACCGCGCCGCCCGCGCCGCTTTTGTAGTCCACGATGAGGGGCTGCCCAAGTGCCGCTTGGAGCTTGTCGGTCAGCAATCTCGCATGCTGATCGAGCGGACCTCCCGCAGGGAAGCCGATGACGAGTTTGATGGGTTTGTCAGGGTAGGCGGCAAAAGCAAATGATGCGCTGAGGCAGGCAGTCGCAAGTGCGAGCGTTTTTAGTAAATTTTTCATAGCGGTTTTCCATGCAAGTGTTCGTAAAAATGGCGCAGTACCCGTGCCGTCACGCCCCAAATATGGCGCTCTTTGCCGTCCTGGTCAATTGACGGAATCCCGTACCAATCGCGGGTGTGCGTGCCGTCGTCATTCGTCCACGTGAGCTCGTGGTGATTGTGATTTTTGGGATTGAGGATGTGTAAGAGCGGGACTTCAAAAATTTCGCTCACCTCATCTTCTGAGAGCGCTGGCACGTAGTTGGGATTAACCAATGCCACGACAGGCGTGATTTCGAACCCCGTACCTGTTTCATGCAAGGGTAATGCGCCAATCACTTGGCAGTTGGCAATCGGTAAGCCAATCTCTTCCTTGGCCTCTCGCAGCGCGGTGGCGATGGCGTTTTCGTCTTCTGCATCAATCTTGCCACCAGGCAATGCGATTTGCCCCGAGTGCTTGCGCAGCTTGGTTGAGCGCATGGTGAGCAGTACGGTGAATCCACTTGCATCGGTGCCACGCTGCATGATGGGAATTAAAACGGCGGAGGGCTTGAGTAGCGGATTTTTCGGGATGTGCGCATCCTGCACTTGACCTGCGGGCAAGCTAGCAAGCAGTTTTTGAGTCAGAAACGCCTCTGTGACTGCGCTAGCAGCTAACGCTTGAAAGCGCTCGTCCCGTGGCAGGATGGGTGCTTGCTTTGGATCGAAGTTAGCAATCGTGGAGAAGAGAGGCGGTTTTTTCATGGGGCGGATTTGGCATTTGAGGCATAAAAAAACCGCCAGCGCACGGAGCGAAGGCGGTTTTTTTGTTGCGCAAAAACTCTTAAGACGCTGCAGCAACCTTCGGTGCTTTGCGTGTGAGCTTTTCTTTGATACGTGCCGACTTACCGCTACGCTCGCGCAAGTAGTACAGCTTGGCACGGCGCACATCACCACGGCGCTTGATTTCGATGGATGCGATCAATGGGCTGTATGTTTGGAACGTACGCTCCACGCCTTCGCCATTAGAGATTTTGCGAACGATGAAGTTGGAATTGAGCGAGCGGTTGCGAATGGCAATCACGACGCCTTCAAATGCCTGTACACGTTTGCGAGTTCCCTCGACCACGTTGACGTTCACGATAACCGTGTCACCAGGTGCGAAATCAGGGATCACCTTGCCCAAACGGGCAATTTCTTCTTGTTCCAGAGTTTGGAGTAAGTTCATTTTTGAATCACTTTCAAGTTTGTCGGTTCGTGCGCGCTACACAAAAGGCATCCAGTTGCAATCAAATATATTGAGAACGATGCGGCGGGCAGAGGAAAAGTCAACTGTGCATTATAGCTTTTTTGCTGCAATCGAGCCTAATTTGAGTAAATCGGGCCGCAAATTCGCAGTCAGCTCAAGCCGCTGCGCTTGCCGCCATGTCTCAATTTTGGCGTGATTGCCCGATAGCAGCACTTGGGGTACGCCAACGCCATTCCAGACTTCGGGGCGGGTGTAATGCGGGCAATCTAACAATCCGCTAATAGAAGGGTTAAAACTGTCTTGCAAATGACTTTGCTCGTCAGTCAAAACGCCAGGTTGAAGCCTTGCTATCGCGTCTAAGAACGCAACAGCGGCAATCTCGCCGCCCGAGAGTACAAAGTCGCCAAGACTAAGCTGGTGCGTGACGTGCGCGTCAATAAAGCGCTGATCGAGCCCTTCGTAGCGTCCGCAAATGAGGATCGCACCAGCGCCAAACTCACCCTTTGAGTCAGCCCAAGCTTCAACAACGGATTGAGCAATCGTTTGACCGATGGGGGAGAATAAAACTACTGGAACGATATTGCTACAAGCCTTATCTGCTATGGCCTCCCGAGCATATTTGATGGCCGCGAGGCAGGCGGCTAAAGGCTCGGCAAGCATCACCATGCCTGGGCCACCACCAAAGGGACGGTCATCGACACGTTTGTAGTTGCCTTCGGCGTAATCTCTTAGTTGCCACAGATGAACATCAATTTGTTTGGATTCAAACGCCCGCCTTGTAATGCCAATACTGAGGAAGGGCTGTATCAATTCGGGGAAAAGGGTGATGATGTCAAAGCGCATCGCGGTATGCTACTGGGTTTTCTCCATCTATCTAAATTAGGAACACACATGAAAGCAACTTTTACGTTAGAGCTAGCCGACGTCAAAAAAATCATGGCAGCCAGCGAAGCCGAAGCCATTAAAAATAACTGGGCTGTAGTGATCGCTATTGCTGACGCTGGTGGGCATTTGCTAGCTTTGCAGCGTTTGGATGGTGTGGCGACTATCTCTGCTGAAATTGCACCAGCTAAAGCTCGCACGGCAGCACTGGGCCGACGCGAGAGCAAGATCTACGAAGACATCATCAATGCGGGGCGCTATTCATTCTTAAGTGCGCCCACTTTGAAGGGTATGTTGGAGGGCGGCGTGCCCATTATGAAGGACGGTCAATGCATTGGCGCGGTGGGTGTCAGCGGTGTGAAGTCAACTGAAGACGCGCAAATTGCTAAGGCGGGCATTGCCGCGCTGGGACTTTAAATTTAACTGGAGGCCGCTATGTTCCGCTCATTTTTCTTTGCTCGCAAATGGATGCATTGGTCGATTTTTGGATCAGCGCTCATTTTGTTTGCCACTTGGTACAAGGTCGAACTAGATGTCAAAATAAACGAGTGGTTCGGTCGTTTTTATGATCTGCTGCAAAAAGCACTCGCGAAGCCTGGTTCGATCACCATGGAAGACTACATGGCGCAGCTGTCGACCTTCTTTCAAATCGCTATCGTGATGATTGCGATTGCCGTGTTACTTGACTTTTTTACTAAGCATTTTGTTTTTCGCTGGCGCACGGCCATGAATGATTTCTATGCAGCGAACTGGCATAAGGTTCGTCAGATTGAGGGGGCTTCGCAGCGCGTGCAAGAGGACACACTGCGTTTTGCGCGCTTGGTGGAGAGTTTAGGTGTGAGCTTTATGCGAAGCTTGATGACGCTATTTGCTTTTTTACCGATTTTGTGGACACTGTCCTATAAAGTGACCGAGCTGCCTTTCTTTGGCAAAGTGGATCATGCTTTGATTTATGTTGCGGTTGGCTTTGCCTTATTTGGCACCGTAGTTTTGGCCTTGGTGGGTATCAAGCTGCCAGGGCTTGAATTTAACAACCAAAAAGTCGAGGCGGCCTACCGCAAGGAGTTGGTTCTTGGTGAGGATGATCCAAGTAGAGCGTCACCGCCTACGCTTACAGACTTGTTTAGCTTTGTGAGACGGAACAACTTTAGACTTTATTTTCACTACCTCTATTTCGATGTCGCTAAATGGAGTTATCTACAGTTTGGGGTTCTGGTTCCGTATATTGCGCTCGCGCCAACCATCGTTGCGGGGGCTTTGACACTGGGGGCGATGCAGCAAATTGTTCGCGCATTCGGACGGGTAGAGTCATCGTTTCAATACCTAGTCAATAGCTGGACGGACATTGTGGAGCTGATTTCCGTTTTTAAACGTCTCAGAGCCTTCGAGCAGAGAATTCAGGACGCTTAGAGAGACGCGTGAGCGGCTCGATTCATAGCTTCGAGCTATAATCATCGGCTTGGTCAATTTTGGCCGAACCTTGCTGCACCACACTTTAGACGCTGTGGGTAGCTTTTATCCTCAAGGAGAGTCTATGCGTCATTATGAAATCGTTTTGCTGATCCATCCCGATCAAAGCGAACAAGTCCCAGCCATGCTGGAGCGCTACAAGGGCATGATTACCGCTGGTGGCGGCGTTGTGCATCGTGTGGAAGATTGGGGCCGCCGCCAGTTGGCTTACCTCATTAACAAGCTCGCAAAAGCCCATTACCTGTGCCTCAACATCGAAGCTAACCAAGCTGTGATGGAAGAAATTGAGCACGCTTTCAAATTTAACGATGCTGTGCTGCGTCATTTGACTGTGGTCAAAAAGACAGCTGAAACCGCACCATCTTTGATGATGAAGTCGGTTGAGCGCGAAGAAGCACGCAAAACTCAGCAAGCAGAGTTTGCTGGTCAGCGCGACCAACGTGACCAACGCGATCAGCGTGACGAACGCAACTAAAGGTGAACCGCTACCAAGTCACAGGCACACTACAAGAGAGGCAGTCCTTGCGCTACACACCAGCTGGTGTCCCCGCATTAGATATGCAGATAGAGCATCAATCAACTGATCTAAATGGTCACGATGCAACAGTCAACCTCTCAAGCGTAGCCTTCGGACTAGTAGCACAAACCTTAAGTAGCACGCCGCTAGGCAGCACACTCAAGTTAGATGGTTTTTTACGACACAGCGCCAAAAGTAAAAAACTGATCGTTCAAATTGAATCTTTTGAAATTATTTAAATAGGAGTCCATCATGGCCGGACCATCACGTTTTAAGAAAAATGCAGATAAGCGCCCAAAGCGCAACACCCAAACCTTGCTGTTTAAACGCAAGCGTTATTGCCGCTT
>JANPAS010000008.1:0-2628 GCA_031430035.1 Comamonadaceae bacterium
GCTTGCCTCCACCCAGTGCCAACCAGCGGTGTACATCAAGGTGGCCATCAACACACCGACAAAACCCATCACAGAACCCACTGACAAATCAATATGCCGAGCCACGATGATGAGTACCACTACGGTAGCAACGACACCGACCACAGCGGTTTGCTGGGCAATGTTGTATAAATTTTCTGGCGATAAAAATATGCCGCCAGACAAGACATTAAAGACGATGACGATCGCCGCCAAGACGGAGGCCATCATCACCAAACGCCAATCAATACTGGCTTGCTTGAGTGCAGTTAACACGGAACTCATACGCATTCTCCAAAACTGAACCCAAAAAAACCGCGAGCCATTGATACAGCCCGCGGTTAACTCTTCATGAACTCATCAACTCAATAACAAGTCTTGCTTATTTGCAAGCCGCCGGCCCTTTGGCTGCATCCACACCTTTGCAAAGCGCATCTTTCTTGATCCAGCCCGCTTTCAGCACAGCGTCCAAATTATTAGCTGTCACAGCAATGGGTTTCAGGAATTGCGCTTGCAGTGCGACCTTCTTTTCGCCACCACTCCAGGACGCAGCGCCCGCTACTTTGCCGCCCTTAGCCAAGGCCACCGCAGCAGATGCGGCATCGCGGCCAAGGTCACGAGCGTCTTTCCAGACCGACACGGTTTGTGTACCGAGTGCTACGCGGTTCAGCGCTGCATGGTCGCCATCTTGTCCTGATACAGGAACGCCCTTCATACCTTTGGCTGTGAGTGCTGCTACTACGCCGCCCGCCATGCCGTCGTTAGACGCGATGACCGCATCCACTTTGCCACCGTTTTTAGTCAGTATTTGCTCCATGTTTTTTTGCGCAACTTCTGGCTTCCAGCCATCGGTGTACTCGTCACCCACAATTTTGATGTCGCCTTTTTTGACTGCCGCATCAATCACTTCTTGCTGCCCACCGCGCAAAAAGTTGGCGTTTGGATCGGTTGGCGATCCTTTAATCATCACGTAATTGCCTTTTGGCTTGGCTGCCAAAATCGCGCGTGCTTGCATACGGCCCACTTCCACGTTGTCAAACGTGATGTAGAACACGCCAGGCGCTTCAATTAAGCGGTCATAAGCCACGACTGGGATTTTTTGCTTAGTGGCTTTAGCAACTGCTGGGAGAATTGCATCTTTGTCCATCGCCAAAACGATCAATGCTTTTGCGCCCTTGGCAATCAAGCTGTCAATGTCAGCCAATTGCTTTTCTGCCGAACCGCCTGCGTCTGCGCTGATGTAGCTTGCGCCTGATTTAGCGAGCTGAGCTTTGATAGCCGCCTCGTCTGTTTTCCAACGTTCTTCTTGAAAATTAGACCAGCTCACGCCGACCACTTGGGCAAATGCGCCCGCTGCTGCCATACTGAGCGCTAAGGCCGTCAGTGCTTTTTTAAATGCCATTTTTATCTCCAGTTATTGATAAGAATCAGAAAGATGCAGCCTATTTAGTTTTGGCAGCGAACTAATCTTAGATCACCTCATCTAAAAGATGCATAGGGACAAACCCGATATAGTTTTTAAGTCAAACTAAATAAGATTTGCGTCATGACATTTCGACTTCTGCTACTCGGGCTATGCGCCCTCCCATTAGTAGCACTCACTGACACCGCAGCGCCTGCCATTCCGCGCTTCGTTGAAGAAACCGACGCGGCTGGTTTGCAAAGCCGCTTTGAAGGCACGGACGAATACATGGTCGGCGGGGGCGTGGCGACCTTTGATTGCGACAACGACGGCTTGCCCGAAATTTACGTGACCGCTGGGGTGAACAAGGCCAAGCTTTACCGCAACAAGAGTACACGCAGCGGATCACTCAAATTAGTGGAAGAGCGCTCGGGGCTGGAGCTGACCAACGCGATTGGCGCGTATCCACTCGATATGGATGGCGACGGTCAAACCGATTTAGTCGTACTGCGGGTGGGCGAAGTCCAAGTCTTTAAAGGGCTGGGGCAATGCAAATTTGAACGTGCGAACAACGCTTGGAATATCCACACAGGCAATGGCTGGCATACGGCCTTCTCTGCCACTTGGGAGCGCGGGCAAACATGGCCGACGCTCGCATTTGGTACCTACACGGATCGCAGCAAGCCCGACTTCCCGTGGGGTAGCTGCACACCAACTTTGCTGCTGCGCCCCAAAGCGGGTGGCGGCTATACAGCGCCCACACCGCTTGCGCCAGGGTACTGCGCCTTATCCATGTTGTTCTCAGATTGGAATCGCTCTGGACAAGCGTCGCTGCGCGTCTCCAACGACCGCGAATACTACAAAGGTGGCGCGGAGCAGCTCTGGAAAATGAATGCCGATAAAGCCCCCAATGCGCCCACGCTTTACACCGCAGCGGACGGCTGGAAGCCATTGCAAATTTGGGGTATGGGCATTGCCAGTCATGACATCACAGGCGACGGCTATCCCGAGGTGTTTTTAACCAGCATGTCAGATAACAAGTTGCAGGTTTTGGATGCGCCGTCCAAAAGCAATCCGCAGCCCAAATATGTGGACATCGCCTACAAGCGCGGCGTGACGGCACACCGCCCTTATGTGGGCGGCGATGTCCACCCATCGACGGCTTGGCATGCGCAGTTTGCCGATGTCAACAACGACGGCTTGACCGA
>JANPAS010000009.1:0-13044 GCA_031430035.1 Comamonadaceae bacterium
AAATTTCGCTTGTTTCAAAAGCAACGCCGTCTCATGCAGCGGCAATCCCATGATGCCACTGTAGCTGCCTGCGATGTTGGAAATAAACGCCGCCGCTTTGCCTTGCACGCCATAGCTACCTGCTTTTCCAAAAGGCTCGCCTGTGGCAATATATGTAGCGATATCGGCATTAAATAACGGTGCAAACGTGACACGCGACTCAGAGATTGCAAAGCCAGTTTTGACTTGCTTGCCTAGTCGCCAAGCCACGCCTACACTGGTCAACACGCGGTGTGTTTTGCCAGATAAGGCTTGCAGCATCTGCGCCGCGGCCTTTGCATCCTCTGCCTTGCCGTAAATCATACGCCCCATAGCCACCGTGGTATCGGCGCACAGAATCGGCGGTGCGGTTTGCCCCGTCCACAGACCGCGCTGCTTGGCACGTACCACCGCTGCGCTTAATTTGAGACGCGTGACGCGCTGCACATAGGTGGCTGGCGCTTCTAGGCCACGGATCGCCTCCAAACCTTCTGCGTCTTCAGCTTCATCCGCCAAAAGTAAACGATGCGCAACACCCAGCTGCGCCAGCAGTTCTGCGCGGCGTGGGCTTTGAGAAGCGAGATAGATAAAGGGCGTAGTTGAGGTTTGGGTCACAGTGGCTCATTTTAGAAGGACGTGTAAGCTTCACCTGCTACTGACGACAAACTTTATGATTTTCAGAATCACGTCTCAAATGACGTCTATCTTGCTGCTTTGTTTACTTGCAAGTCCATCCTTGGCGATGGGACTGCATATTGAACCTGCACAAACGCAATGCGCCGCACCTCCCGAAATCGCCCCACAGGCCACATCCAACATGGCCTCACGCTTGGCAGGCAGCCTTATCGCCTATGGCAAACAGGACATTCAATCGGCTTGGCTCACTTCGCCCACACTGCGTTATCCGCATAGCGCCTTAGGTTCGGCAACCCATGCGGGCAGCGTGACGATACAGCTGGCATCCAACAAAACCCTGGTGTACGAGCTACCGATCAACCGAGTTTTCGAAGACTTAACCCCAAGATTGCTTGATTTGGACAAAGACGGAAAGGACGAGCTGATCCTGATCGAATCTGATGCCCTGCGTGGCTCAGCCGTTGTGGTGCTAGGCATGCGTGCTGGCAAATTGGTCGAGCTAGCCCGTGGTCCGCACACAGGCTCAACCTTTAGATGGCTCAACATCGTGGGCGCGGCAGACTTTGACGGTGACGGCAAATTAGACCTAGCTGCCGTCCTCACGCCGCACATTGGCGGCACGCTGACGCTCTATCACTATCGCCCGCCGCATCTTGTGGCGTACGCCAGTAGCATGGATGTATCGAATCACCTGATGGGTAGCCCCGAGCAACAGCTAGCCGCCATCGCGCTAGAGCCAAAGGTACGCCCCACAGTCATCGTGCCCGACATGAGCCTCAAAGCTTTGCACGCGCTACGTTGGCAAGCCAATGGGCGGTGGATGGAGCTATCCGATGTCATGCCCTTACCAGCCAAGGTGCAACGACTCACGCCTATAAGCGGCGGTGCGTGTGCGTTACTCGCAGACCAGACTTGGTGGCGAGTGATGCTGACTCAGTGAGCACCAGCGCTCACGCTTACTCCCGGTGATAAGGATGTCCCGCGTTAACCGACCAAGCACGGTACAGCGCCTCAGTCAGCAGCACGCGAGCCATCGCATGGGGTAGCGTGAGATCAGACAGCTTGATGCGCTCGTGCGCGGCTTTTTTGAACGCAGGCTCCAGCCCATCAGGACCGCCCAAAATCAGCGCTACATCGTCACCGCCTAATTGCCAGTCTTTGATTTTGCTCGCCAACTGCATGGTGGTGAGATTGGCACCGCGTTCGTCCAGCACGACGATTCTTGGATTTCTAAGAGTTTGCAGCACGCCTTCAATGCGTGTGCGCTCAGCTTTGAAAATAGCCTCTAGGCCTTGTCCTGTCCGGGTTTCCGTCTTAACGGTTTTACTTTCAAGCCGCAAATCGTTGGTAAAACGCTTGGCGTAATCGTCAACAGCCGTCTGTGCCCAGTCAGGCATTTTTTGCCCGACTGCGATGACCACAAGCTTCATTCCGTGACTAACTTCATGCTTTTTTAGCGGCAACCTTTTTAGCTGGCGTGCTTAAAGCCACTGCTTTTTTAGCAGAAACAGCTTTCTTCGCCGCTACTTTTTTTGCCGGCACTTTCTTTGCAGGTGGACGACCTGTAAAACCGCGTGGCTTGCCGCTGCTTGCTGGCGCAGACTTTTTAGCAGCCGCCTTTTTGTCGGCTTTCGGCTTCTTCTCTTTCACTTCCTTGACCACGGCCACAGGCTTTGGTGCGCCAAATTTCATACGCACTGGCTTTTCGCCCCACAAATCTTCTAAGTGGTAATACTGGCGAATGGCGGGCTGCATCACGTGCACCACGATGGCGTGGCAGTCCACGATGATCCACTCGCCGTTGTCTTCGCCTTCAATACGTGGCTTGTCAAAGCCCGCTTCGCGCACAGCATCGCGCACGCTGGCGGCCAGAGCTCTGGTTTGGCGATTCGATGTGCCGCTCGCCACCATCACTCGCTCAAACAGCGCGGTTTGGTCTTCGGTATCGAAGACTTGAATATCAGCAGCCTTTACGTCTTCGAGTGCATCGACAATCACGCGCTGCAGTTTCTGCACGTCTTTTTTGTCCATCGCCACGCGCACGGGTGAATGCGGTGCTTTCGGCACAGGGACAAATTCTTCGACTATTTTTTTGGATGAAGTAGGTTTTTTAGTAGTGGCCATTATTTTTTAGTATGAGATTAAGGATTGCCAAGGTAGAGCGCATGCTCGTGGATGTAGGCGAGAACCGATGGCTTCATTTTCGTCGCAAAAGCAGAATCCAATTCTTTGGCTCGAATCATCTGCCTGATGTCACTAGAACTGACGTTGCGCGGCACAAACGGAATAACTGTGTGCGGAATAGGACTTGCTGCCTCGGCAGCGCTTACCGCCGCACCAGCGCTACGTACAACAACAGCCAGCGTGGCCAGTTTTAAGATTTCATCAAAGCGATGCCACGTATGAAACACCATCAGTTGATCTTGCCCAATGATGAGCGTGAACTTAGACTTTGGATACAAAGCTTTCAGCTCGAGCAAGGTGTCAATCGTGTAGGAAGCCCCACCCCGATTGACTTCGCGCTCGTCGATCACTGTTTTAGCGACGCCATGAAACGCTAATTTCGCCATCTCAATGCGGTGGACTGCTGGGCTAAGGTGACGACGTTTGTGGACAGCGTCTCCCGTGGGGATGACATGCATTTCGTCGAACTTGAACTGCGCGAGCGCCGATTCGGCAAGGTTGATGTGGGCGCGGTGCGGGGGATCGAATGCGCCGCCGTAGATGCCGATGTGGAGGTGCGCGTCGTTGGGTTTGGTAGTCATTTCGATAGCCAATCTTTGATGGTCAAAAATTCAGTATACAGGGCGGCCTCGCGCGAGTCAGCCTCTGGTTTGTACTGATACGCCCATGAGGCCAGTGGTGGCATAGACATCAAAATCGACTCGGTGCGCCCACCTGACTGGAGGCCAAAGTGCGTGCCGCGATCCCACACCAAATTGAACTCAGCGTAGCGGCCACGGCGATAAAGCTGAAACGCCCGCTCGCGCTCGCCGTAGGGCGTATCCGTGCGGCGATTCACGATTGGCAGATAAGCGGACAAGAACGCATCGCCAACGGCTTGCATGAGTTTGTGGCTATCCGCACCCAACTCAGAAAAATCATCAAAGAAAACGCCACCAATACCGCGTTGCTCACCGCGATGTTTGAGCACAAAATACTCGTCGCACCATTTTTTAAAACGTGGGTATTTATCGTCACCAAACGGCGCCAGTGCCGCGCGGCATGTCTGATGAAAATGCACGGCATCTTCTTGCTCACCGTAATACGGCGTCAGATCCATACCGCCGCCAAACCAGCTCACAGGGCTTATTCCTTGTGGCTTAGCGGTCAGCATCCGCACATTCATATGTACGGTCGGCACATGCGGATTACGTGGATGGATGACCAGCGACACGCCCATCGCATCGAACGGTGCGCCCTGCAATTCGGGACGATGCTGAGTGGCGGATGGTGGTAGTTTTTGGCCACTAACGCACGAAAAACCAACACCCGCGCGCTCAAAGACTTCGCCGCCCTCCAAGATGCAAGTCGTGCCAAAACCTTGCAGCGGCTCATGGGCGTCCTTTTTCCATTCGTCCCGCAAAAATGCCTTGCCATCAATGGCTGATAAGGCATCCGTGATGCGCTGCTGCAAACCTGTGAAATACGTGGAATCTGGTTTCATGTGCTGGTTAAATTTTTATCTCTGACTACTTTATCGTCCAGTAAAACAATGGGAGACATATTGTGCGGCTTGAGCCCTAGCTTACCTTGCAGCACATTTGCCATAAACGCAAAATCAGCCGCTTCATCGCCCGTTGGAATAAAAAAATGCGTCACATCAATGGTCTTACTGGGGTAATCAAAATACGTCACGCAAATAGGGACGCCTGCCGCGCAGGCCACGCGGTAAAAGCCGCTACGCCATCCCGCAATGCGACGTCTCGTCCCCTCGGGGGCAAGTCCTAGCCAAAAAAAATCTGCAGCCTGCATGGCCTTAACCGTATCCGTCACCATGCCTTTTTTTGATGTCCGATTGACTGGAATGCCGCCCGTCCAATGCATAAAGCGCCCCAGAAGCGGAATTTTGAATAAGCTATGTTTCCCCCAATACCGAGCAGGAATGCCCATTGCCCATTTAGCCAGCAGTCCTAAAGGGAAATCCCAATTCGTTGTATGCGGATAAACGGCAATCACACCGTGCGGGCCAGGTAAGCCATCAAACAAAACTTTCCATCCGAAAATCGATAGCACCCACCTAGCAAGCGAATTGCCTTTAAATTGAAGCGGATGTTTCTCCACTATTTCAGCCGATGACTGCTCGATGGCCAATGTCAGTGCGGTGTTGAGAACCATCAATTTTGATTTGATCCACAACGGCATACGCATGCATTTGCGCCGCCTTCACCGTTTGCGCCAGCGCCGTGATGCAAAGGATGCGTCCACCCGTACTCACAAGCTCACCCGATTCGCGCTGCTTGGTGCCCGCATGAAAGACTTGTACCTCTCCGTCCGCGGGCAGCTGAGGTAAGCCCGTAATCACGTCGCCTGTGCGCGGCGTTGCGGGATAGCCATGCGCGGCCATCACAACTCCCAGCGCCGTGCGCCTATCCCAGTCCAACTCCACGGTATCTAAGCGCTCATCGGTTGCAGCGAGCAACACGCCCACCAAATCGGATTTGAGGCGCATCAAAATCGGCTGCGTTTCGGGATCACCCAAACGGCAATTGAACTCCAAGGTTTTGATGGTGGTCTTATTGCTCGCATCCTTACCAATCATCAAACCTGCGTACAAAAAGCCCGTGTAGGGAATGCCATCTTTGGCCATACCGCGAATGGTTGGCAAAATCACCTCACGCAGCGCGCGCGCATGCACATCAGGCGTCACCACAGGCGCTGGCGAATAGGCGCCCATGCCGCCCGTGTTCGGACCCGTGTCCCCATCGCCAATGCGTTTGTGATCTTGCGATGTCGCTAACGCCGTGACGTTTTTTCCATCGCACAGCACGATAAAACTAGCCTCCTCGCCGCTCAAAAATTCTTCAATCACAATACGCGACCCTGCCTCGCAGCCCACGCCAATCATGGTGTCCACGGCATCATGTGCCTCTTCTAAAGTCATGGCAACAACCACGCCTTTGCCAGCAGCCAAGCCATCCGCTTTCACCACAATCGGCGCCCCGTGCTTGTCAACATAGGCGTGCGCTGCAGCGACATTTGCATCGGTAAACACATCGTAGTGCGCCGTCGGGATGCCGTGCCGTGCCATAAATGCCTTGCTAAATGCCTTAGAGCTCTCTAACTGCGCAGCCGCTTGCGTAGGGCCAAAAATGCGCAGCCCTTTGCTTCTAAATAAATCGACCACGCCTGCAGCCAATGGTGCTTCCGGACCGACAACAGTGAGGTTGATCTTGTGCTCGATCGCCCACGCGGCTAGCGCCTGTATGTCTGTGATGGGGAGATTTTGCAAGCGCTTATCTAGCGCCGTTCCACCATTACCAGGCGCTACATAAACCATTTGCACACGCGGCGATTGCGCCAATTTCCAAGCCAAGGCGTGCTCACGTCCACCGCCACCGATTACTAATATATTCATAAATTAAACTGTTTAAAAAACCGCGTTGTGAAAGACATTTTGCACATCATCCAAGTCTTCCAAAACGTCCAATAACTTTTGCATCTTGCCAGCGTCTAGCTCAGACATGTCAATCGCGTTATCCGCACGCATCGTGACCTCGGCAATTTCACTTTGAAAGCCAAGTGCCTCTAACGCAAGCTTGATGGCTTCAAAATCTAGCGGCGCTGTGAGCACCTCAATCGCACCATCGTCACCGGTGATGATGTCCTCCGCACCCGCCTCTAGCGCCGCATCCATCAGTTTTTCTTCATCCGTGCCAGGCGCAAAAATCATTTGCCCCACGTGCTTAAACTGAAACGCCACCGAGCCTTCAGTACCCATGTTCCCGCCGTGCTTAGAGAACGCATGGCGCACCTCCGCCACCGTACGCACTTTGTTGTCCGTCATGGTGTCCACCATAATCGCCGCACCGCCAATGCCATAACCTTCATAGCGAACCTCAATGTACTGAACGCCCTCTAAATTGCCCGTAGCTTTGTCGATATTGCGCTTGACGGTATCAATTGGCATATTGGATGCCTTGGCCTTCTCCATCGCCAAGCGAAGACGCGGATTGGCAGATGGATCGCCCCCGCCCACGCGGGCGGCGACCATGATTTCACGCACCACACGCGTCCAAATCTTTTGCCGCTTTTCGTCTTGCCGCCCTTTACGGTGCTGAATGTTCGCCCACTTGGAATGACCTGCCACCACTAACTCCTAAATTTTCAAAGTGGGGATTGTCGCATCAGGGGACGATTAAGGAACGGTCACCGTGGCAGATCCTTGCCGACCCGAGGGGGTTGCCGTACTAATTGTTAATACAGCGCCGTTGCAAGTGACAGCAGGTGTAGCGCCAACCGCCGCCGTGCCAGTCAAGGTGACCGAGTGCACAGAACCCAAATTAGCCGCTGGATCGGTGCCGCCACCCACATATTGCACAGCGCTAGGCGATATCGTTCCTACCGTGCAACCCGTCACTGAGGATGTAATTGAAATCGATGTGCCCGAAGGCATAGGTAGCAAAGTCTGCAAAGTGCCGTTTAAGGTGAAGTTAAAGCCGCGCGCAGTAATAGCAGTAAAACTTGCTTGACTAGCCACAGCAGCCACCAAAGGTAAATTGGATGACAGCAAAATAATTCCCTGAGCACGCACCGTAGTGGGAAGCAACCCCGTACAAGTGTTGATCCTCTTCGGAGTTGTCCCTCCCGCGCCTGCGCATGCTATCGCACCGCCTTTACTCACAACAAACTCACCGCTGTCATACACCCCGTTTTCGTTATCGTCGCGGTAGGCATCGCCTTGATCACTGAGCGTGTCAGTCCCAGAGTCGTATTGATTATTGGCATTGGTATCGGTGTAATTTTTGACGCCTTCAAGGTACGCCAATACGGCCACTCGACCATTGGTAGGTCGAGGATTTTGACTCGAAAAATTGACACTACACTGCGAAAAAGTAGCCACGAGGGCCGTCGTACAAGTGCTGTTGATTTGACCGCCAGAACTCACAAAATTAACCACTGTGCCATTTGGAACTGCATTGCCATTGGCATCAGAAACTCGTACCGTCAACTGGGTTGTGTTGCCATCAATATTCCAACCTTCAATGTTCGGGTTGGTCATAGACAAGCTCATCGCACTTTGTCGTGGTGGGCCCGAGGCGACAGAAAAACCACTCGAGGTCGTAAAAATCGCTGAGTTGGCATTCCAAGTTGCTTGAATGGTCACCGCCCCTGGCGTCCCGCCCGCAAATACAGTGACCGTCACCAAGCCCGACGCATTGGTTGTGCCCGCCACCAGTGCGGTATTGCCTTGTGTGCCAAAGGTGACGCCACCTGGATTGCCTGTTAACGTCAAATTGACGGGCCAATTCAAAAGCGCCGTCCCTGTATTGGATAGCGCTTTAAATGTCAAAGTGGCCTGTGACGTTGCGCCCGAACCTGTTAAATAAATTTGCGTGGGTGATGCCGAAATAAACGTCACGGATCCAGTTGTGGGAGCACTCACATACATCGAAACTTGACTGGTGACCGCGCTCGTGGTGGCAGTCACTGTCCCAGCTGGAGAACCTTGGCATAAGCTGCCATCGGCATTCACCGAAGAGTAAGTCGCGGAGACGACGCCACTACCGTTGCTGGTTGCAGGCGTAGGCGAGACCTGCCCGCACGTTGTCGTAAAAGCCACGCTAGCAGGTGTGGTCGCTGCGACACCATTGTTATAAACCGTCAAACTGAGGGCTGTCGAGCTGCCTGAGGTGAGCGATGTGCCCAGAGTCGACCCCGAGGTCGCCGTTAAAGCGCTCAATGTCACAACCGCAGGCGTACCCGATGCGCCCAGCGTGCTGACAGCGTAATTTGTACTCGCAGTTACCGCGACATTGGTCGTTGTCGTTGTGGCGGCAGTAGTCGCTGTGGCTGCCGTTGTGGTAATTTTGCTCACTGTTGCGTTGGCACTGGCCGTTGAAGCGCCCGCCGTGCTTGGCACGATCACTATCGTTGCCACGCCAGAACTATTGGTAAGCGCCGTACCAGTCGATGGCGTTAATGTCCCCAAGCTACCCGCAGAGAAAGTCACAACGACATTGGCAGCTGCGCCACCTGTTTGCGATGCCGTGGCAACCAAGGTATAACTGGTGCCCACCACCATCGTTGTGACAGTAGCGCCAGAAGCATTGATCAACGTGAGTGTGATGCCTGGTGTATTGCTACTGCTGCTACCCGCCGCACCGCCGCAAGCGACAATAGTCATGGCGCAAAAACCAGTGGCCAAGCCACCGATGGCGAGGCGCAGGTAATAGTCTATGAATGCTCTAAATTTCATTTAGCTTTGGATTATATTGTGGAGCACTTCAAATTAGGGTAAATTTCATTAGTTTCAAAAACTTGGAGAATAATCATGTTGATTCGCATCATATTACTGATCGTCGCATTTTTAGCGGGTTTATTGCTCTTAGCAGGTCAATGGGGCTTGCTTAGTGGCAAACCCCCCACAAACCTAGGTTTAACAGATGGCAAATTAAAAGCGCCCTCCTCAACCGAGAACAGCGTTTCAAGTCAAGCATCACTCTATCCGACCCACCCGATGCGAGCCTATGCCGAGATCGCGCCCATCGCTTATACGGGCGACGCGGCTACGGCTTGGGCGAAGCTGGAGCGTGCGATCGCGACACTGCCCCGCACGTCTGTCGTTACCAATAAGAAGCTGGATACTGGGCAACATTACCTCTATGCGCAATGCACAACGCTAGTGCTGCGCTTTACCGACGATGTTGAGTTTGCGATGGATGAGGCCAATCACGTCATTCAGGTGCGCTCTGCCAGCCGCTTAGGACGTAAAGATTTTGGTGTCAACCGTGCACGTATCGAGGCGATCCGCGTCGCATTTAACGTATGAAGCATTCGTTTTTAGCAACAGGACTCGTCCTGCTTGGGTTCTACACCCACGCGGTATTGGCCCAGACGGGTAGCGAGGCGGTGCAAGCTTTAAGCCGCTATCGCACCGCGATGGGACTAAGCGCTGTCACCCCGAACGAGAAGCTCAACCAAACGGCGCTGGGGCATAGCCAGTATTTATCGGCGCTCACTGACCGCTCGATTCTTGACAAGCTAGCGCCTGATGGCACACCTGAAATGCACCGCGAGCGCGTGGGTTACCCCAAATTTATTGGCGTCACCATTGGCGATCGCACCAAGCGCTTCGGCTACGCCTACAGTGCTGGCGAGCAAATCGTCTTTAGTGACAAAGGCAATACGGGGGCTGGTGCGGTAGAGCAACTCATCGCTACGGTTTATCACCGCTCTGGCCTCTTCAATCCTGCTTGGACGGAACTGGGCACAGCGGTCGATACGCCAGACGCCGTACTGGTCATGGGCGAAGGTGCTGCTAAAGGCCGCGTGGCTGTGGATTGGCTAGGCGTCTATCCTGCCGATCAATCGACAACGGCACGCGTCGCCTTTCGTAACGAACTCCCCGATCCCGCGCCCGACAGACCTGGCCAATGGCTTGGCTTGCCTATCAGCATTCACGCCGCGACGGGGCAGACGCTAAAAACAGTCAAGTTTGATGTGATGGATAGCCGCGGCGCTAAGGTGGCTGGGCGTTTGCTAGAGGCGAGAACAGACGCCAGGATCACTAAAAACGAAGCTTTTTTTCTGCCAGACAAACCTTTGCAATACGGTACCCGCTATGAAGTGCAAGTCGACATTAGCGTAGGTGCAACAGCAAAAAATCTGCGCTGGTCATTTCAAACGCCGCCCAACCCGTTTGCTGTTCTGCCAGCATCCGCCACGACCCAGCTAATGCCAGGCGTACCGCAAACCATTGAACTGCAAGGCTTGCAAGGCAATTGGAACTGGCAAACACAAATCAGCGCTCCGCAAGGTGTGGTCATTGAAGCCAAAAGCGTCGGAACTGGCAAGATGCAGATCACCTTTCCAGCCAGCTGCCAAGGTGACTGCACAGCAACGGTCATCGTACGGCACGAAGGCCCGCATCCCAGCACCGAGCAGCGCGAGTTTTTGATGAGTCCAGCTTGGCTGGCGAGCCGACCCGCTGCGGCAGTCGTCTTCCCCAAGCAGCTCATTGACGAGGCGCTCACACTGCGCGGTGCAAGGCCGCATAGCGCCTTGGCTTACAGCAACGTGGGCAATGGCTGGAGTTGGAACACGATTACGGGTGCTCGAAGTACAGCCGAAGCCGAGCAAAGCGCACTCGCCAGTTGCAACAAAAGCCCTGGCGCAGCGAATGGCTGCAAGCTTTATCCGCTCACAGCGCCTTAAGCGTAGCGATCACATCCGTGAGTACAGGGCGCGTGATCGTGACGTCGCCAAAGCCTGCGCCCATAGCCGAAATAAAAATGCGGTCGTGCGTGGCAATAGCGCGGCTAGTCTTCCAATCAGCGGATGGCTTCAACAGCTTGAGATGAGCGATAGATTGACTGCTGCTAAACAGCCAAACATCGTGGGAAGCCTTATCTGGCATGGCTTGCAGCAGGGCGCGCTGTTCATCCGTCAAATGAGGCAAGCGGCGCTCGTAAGTCGCCACAAAATCAACCACAGCCCCAGCATTTGTCAACTGATCTGCCAACCACGGCCTGCCTTCTTGCTCGCCCAAGTTATTCGCGCCTCGAACAACCAGTACGCGCTTACCACTCCAGTCACGCTGGCTAGAGACTGCCCACAGCGCTTCAGAATCAAATTGAGTCGAGGCTGCATCAGGTGCATCAATAACATCGGCCTGCAAGCCATGCTGGATAAGGGCTGCACGAGTGCCAAGCCCAGAGACCAAGCAGCGCTTGGCTTGCAGGGTCTCTTTTTTGACAATTTTCAAAAATCCGTCCACGGCACTGCGACTGACAAACACAAACGCGTCGTAGCTTTGAGATTTATCAAAGGCAAACGGGACGCTGGCAATCTCAATCAGTGGCAAAGCCACAGCGGATAAGCCTTCCGCTTGCATCGCACTGACCCAGCGGGAGCACTCGGGCTCTGGGCGAGTGACGATGACGCGCATCACTACGACTTACTCCCTCTCCCCTCGTGGGAGAGGGTTGGGGTGAGGGGGTGAAGTTGCTTGGCAATTGCCATTCCCAAAGTCTCTGCCTCGTCAATCGTCCGCACATTGGCGCGCCCTTCTGCACGCTTGATCACGCCCGTCACTTCATCGCCAAACGCGGCGCGAAGGTGCATCTCATCACCCAACAGCACAGCATGGGCAGCCAACGGCATTGAGCAACTGCCGCCCATGGCACGGCTCACCGCCCGTTCGGCGTAGGCTGCCAATAACGTCGGCTGATGAATCATCGGTGCAAGAAGCGCCATCAAATCACTTCGATCAGAGCGAACCTCTAATCCCAGTGCGCCTTGCGCGGCAGCGGGCAACATCTGGTCGGTTTCAAAAACGGTGCGGATGCGACCACCTAAGCCTAGGCGTTTCAGTCCAGCTGCAGCCAGCACGATGGCGGCGTAGTTGCCTGCGTCCAGCTTGCCAAGACGCGTATCCAAGTTGCCACGCAGCGGTTCAATTTGCAGATCAGGCCTGAGTGCCTTAATCAGCACGGTGCGGCGCAAGCTGGACGTACCCACCACTGCGCCTTGCGGCAACTCAGCCAGCGAAGCAAAGTCGTTCGACACAAACGCATCGCGCGGATCTTCGCGTTCCAGCACCGCCGCCAAGGCAAAGCCTTCAGGCAACTCCATTGGCACGTCTTTCAGCGAATGCACAGCTAGGTCGGCGCGGCCATCCATCAGCGCAGTCTCTAGCTCTTTCACAAACAAACCTTTGCCACCCACTTTGGAGAGCGTCTTGTCCAAGATTTGGTCCCCGAGCGTCGTCATGCCAAGTAACGTGACCGTGCAGCCCTTGGCTTCCAATAGCGTTTTAATATGGTTGGCTTGCCACAGCGCAAGGCGCGATTCGCGGGTGGCAATGGTGATGTGGGTCGTGGGACGGGTCAGATTCATAGGCTGGGATAATAACGGCATGAACCAATTAGACACAAAATCCCAAGCGTGGTCGGCGCTGTTCTCCGAGCCCATGAGCGACCTCGTCAAACGCTACACCTCCAGCGTGTTTTTTGACAAGCGCCTGTGGCAAGCCGACATGGCGGGCTCGCTAGCACATGCCGAGATGCTCTGTGCGCAAAAAATTATCAGCAAGGACGACCTCGCCTCCATTGAGCGCGGCATGGCGCAAATCAAGGCCGAGATTGAATCGGGTGCGTTTGAATGGAAGTTAGATTTAGAAGACGTTCACCTGAACATCGAAGCGCGACTCACCACGCTGGTGGGCGA
>JANPAS010000010.1:0-38791 GCA_031430035.1 Comamonadaceae bacterium
TTTAGCTGTT
Organism: Comamonadaceae bacterium; assembly: GCA_031430035.1. Taxonomy (GTDB): domain Bacteria; phylum Pseudomonadota; class Gammaproteobacteria; order Burkholderiales; family Burkholderiaceae_C; genus JASGCK01. Next base: position 11 of record JANPAS010000010.1, read on the forward strand.
AACCGCTAGCCAAGTGCGGATCAACTAAAAATCCACTACCAGCAGATTTCCCGAGAAACACGATTTTTCGGGCGTATCCCACAAGGCCAGCCGCACTCTTTTTGGAGTTCACTGATGCCTTCTATTTCCCCTGAAACCGCCCTCTCGGCCTCACTCGCCGATTTGCTCGCGCCCAAGTACCCGCCCGCTATTCTTGCCCTTGCCGACGGCACTGTTTTTGTGGGTCAGTCCATTGGATTCTCAGGTCACACGGTTGGCGAGGTCGTCTTCAACACCTCCATGACGGGTTATCAAGAAATCTTGACTGACCCCAGCTACTGCCAGCAAATCGTCACCCTGACCTACCCGCACATTGGCAACTACGGCATCAATACGCAGGATGTGGAGTCCAGCAAGGTTTATGCTGCGGGTCTCATCATCAAAGATTTGCCACTGATTGCGTCTAACTTCAGAAGCACGCAAAGCCTCAGCGACTATTTGGTTGAATCTAAAACCGTGGCGATCAGCAATATCGACACACGCCAACTCACGCGCCACCTACGCACCCACGGCGCGCAAAACGGCTGCATCATGGGCTTGGCTGCTGGCACATCTGTCACGCAAGCCCATATCGACCAAGCGATCCAACTCGCCAAAGCTGCGCCGAACATGTCGGGGCTCGATTTGGCCAAGGTCGTCAGTACCCAAACCGCCTTTGAGTGGACGCAAACGGAATGGGCTTTGTTTGGCGCAAGCAACAAGCCAGACTTTGGCACGCAGTCAGCGCCGCAGTTTCATGTTGTCGCCTACGACTTTGGCGTCAAGCACAACATCCTGCGCATGCTCGCCGCACGTGGCTGCCGCGTCACTGTCGTGCCCGCGCAAACCCCAGCATCAGACGTGCTCGCCTTAAAGCCAAACGGCGTGTTCCTATCCAACGGCCCTGGCGACCCAGAGCCTTGCGATTACGCAGTGAATGCTGCTAGAGCCCTTATGCAGAGCGGCTTGCCACTGTTCGGTATTTGCTTAGGCCATCAAATCATGGCGCTTGCCAGCGGTGCTAAAACTTTCAAAATGAAGTTTGGTCACCACGGTGCAAACCACCCCGTGAAGGATTTAGCAACAGGCCACGTTGCCATCACCAGCCAAAACCACGGGTTTGCGGTGGATGAAAAAACACTACCCGCGAATTTGAAGCCCACACACATCAGCCTGTTTGACGGCACGCTGCAAGGTATTGAGCGCACAGACTGCCCCGCGTTTAGCTTTCAAGGTCACCCCGAGGCAAGCCCAGGCCCACAAGACATCGGCACGCTATTTGATAAATTCATCTCCATGATGGCAAGCAAAAACTAAAAGAAGAGAAAAAATGAAAAGAACAGATCTTCAAACCATCCTCATCATCGGCGCGGGCCCCATCATCATTGGACAGGCTTGCGAGTTCGACTACTCGGGCGTGCAGGCTTGCAAAGCCCTGCGCGAAGAGGGTTACCGCGTGGTGCTAATTAACAGCAACCCAGCCACCATCATGACCGACCCCGCTACAGCGGACGTGACTTACATCGAGCCGATTACGTGGCAGACGGTTGAAAAAATTATCGCGATTGAAAAACCTGATGCCATTTTGCCAACCATGGGCGGACAAACGGCACTGAACTGCGCACTCGACTTATGGCACAACGGCGTGCTAGAGAAGTACATGGGCGCAGCCACGGGCAAGCCTGTAGAACTGATTGGCGCAACGCCTGAAGCGATTGACAAAGCCGAAGACCGCCTCAAGTTCAAAGATGCAATGACCAAAATTGGCCTTGGCTCAGCGCGTTCGGGCATTGCACACACGATGGATGAGGCTTGGGCCGTTCAAAAAACGCTGGGCTTCCCCACGGTGATTCGACCCAGCTTTACGCTGGGCGGCACGGGCGGCGGCATTGCCTATAACGCCGAAGAGTTTGAAACGATTTGTAAGCGCGGTTTAGAAGCGTCACCGACCAACGAGCTGCTGATTGAAGAGTCGCTGCTGGGCTGGAAAGAGTACGAGATGGAAGTCGTGCGCGACAAGGCAGACAACTGCATCATCGTCTGCTCGATTGAAAACTTAGACCCGATGGGCGTGCATACGGGTGACTCCATCACCGTTGCACCTGCGCAGACACTCACGGACAAGGAATATCAAATCCTACGTAACGCTAGCTTGGCCGTACTGCGCGAAATTGGTGTGGATACGGGCGGATCGAACGTGCAGTTCTCCATCAACCCGAAAGACGGGCGCATGGTGGTGATTGAAATGAATCCACGCGTGAGCCGCTCTTCGGCGCTCGCCTCCAAAGCGACGGGATTCCCCATCGCCAAGGTCGCGGCCAAGCTGGCTGTGGGCTACACGTTAGATGAACTCAAAAACGACATCACTGGCGGTGCAACACCTGCGTCGTTTGAACCAAGCATCGACTACGTCGTCACCAAAATCCCACGCTTTGCATTTGAAAAATTCCCGACAGCAGATAGCCGACTCACCACGCAAATGAAGAGCGTGGGCGAAGTCATGGCGATGGGGCGCACCTTCCAAGAGTCGTTCCAAAAAGCACTGCGTGCCCTAGAGGTTGGCGTGGACGGCATGAACGAAAAGACGCAAGACTTGGAGCTGCTTGAGCAGGAACTGGGTCACCCAGGCCCCGAGCGTATTTGGTACGTGGGCGATGCCTTCGCCAAGGGCTACACCGTGGATGAAGTATTTGCACTCACCAAAATCGATCCTTGGTTCTTGGTGCAAATCGAAGAGATCGTCAAGATTGAATTGGCGCTAGAAAAGTCCAAGCTTGGCGATATTGATGCGGCGCAAATGCGCACGCTAAAGATGAAGGGTTTTTCTGACCGCCGCATGGCAAAACTCTTGCAGGCCACACCTACTGCGGTGCGCGAGTATCGCCATGCCCTGAAAGTGCGTCCCGTTTACAAACGCGTAGACACCTGCGCCGCAGAATTTTCTACGCAAACCGCGTATCTGTATTCCACCTACGAAGTCAGTGAAACACTGGGCGTGCAAGCCGAGTGCGAAGCACAGCCGACACATCGACAAAAGATCATGGTGCTGGGCGGTGGCCCTAACCGCATTGGGCAAGGTATCGAATTTGATTACTGCTGCGTACATGCGGCACTCGCCATGCGCGAAGACGGCTACGAGACCATCATGGTCAATTGCAACCCCGAAACCGTCTCCACCGACTACGACACCAGCGACCGCCTCTACTTTGAGCCTGTGACTTTGGAAGACGTGCTGGAAATCGTGGCGATTGAAAAACCGATGGGCGTGATCGTGCAATACGGCGGTCAAACACCGCTCAAACTGGCACTGGATTTAGAAGCCAACGGCGTGCCCATCATCGGCACAACACCCGACATGATTGACGCCGCCGAAGACCGCGAGCGCTTTCAAAAGTTGCTGCACAAACTAGGCCTGCTCCAGCCGCCAAACGCCACGGCGCGTACCGAGCCACAGGCCTTGGAAGCCGCATCCAGCTTGGGCTACCCGCTGGTCGTGCGCCCAAGCTATGTGCTGGGCGGCCGCGCGATGGAGATCGTGCACGAGCAGCGCGATCTTGAGCGCTACATGAAAGAAGCGGTCAAAGTCAGCCACGACTCGCCCGTACTACTGGATCGCTTTTTGAATGATGCGATTGAGTGTGATGTGGACTGCATCCGCGACGCATCGGGCGCGACGCTGATTGGCGGCGTGATGGAGCACATCGAGCAAGCGGGCGTGCACAGTGGTGACTCGGCTTGTTCATTGCCTCCATACTCACTATCCAGCGAGACGATCGCTGAGATCAAACGCCAAACCGTCGCAATGGCTGGTGCTTTAAACGTGGTGGGGTTGATGAATGTGCAGTTTGCCATCCAACACCGTGCGGGCAAAGATGTCATCTACGTGCTGGAAGTCAATCCACGCGCTAGCCGTACTGTGCCGTTTGTGAGCAAGGCAACAGGCATTCAACTGGCCAAAGTAGCGGCGCGTTGTATGGCGGGTCGAACGCTTGCCGAGCAAGGCATCACGAAGGAAGTGACACCACCCTATTTCAGCGTGAAAGAAGCAGTATTCCCCTTCGTCAAGTTCCCAGGTGTGGACACCATTCTTGGACCCGAGATGAAATCAACTGGCGAAGTGATGGGTGTGGGCGACACGTTTGGCGAAGCCTTTATCAAAAGTCAAATCGGTGCGGGAACTCGGATTCCACGCGCTACAGACGCAGTGAAGACCGTCTTTATGACGGTTAAAAATAACGACAAACCACGTGCCGTCAAAGTCGCCAAAGCCTTGCTGGATATGGGCTTCGACTTGGTTGCCACAGGTGGAACGCAAGCGGCTATTAGCGCAGCAGGCTTGCCATGCGCTGTAGTGAACAAAGTGGCACAAGGCCGTCCACACATCGTGGATAGCATCAAAAATAATCAGATTTGTTTGGTCATTAATACCGTGGAAGAAAAGCGCAATGCCATCAGCGACTCACGTGCGATTCGTGTGAGCAGCTTGCTGGGGCGTGTTACCACTTTCACGACGATTGCAGCCGCTGAAGCTGCTGTGGCGGGGATGGAGTATCTGGACAGCCTAAGTGTCATCTCGGTGCAAGAAATGCACGCGAGATTGACGACCTAACTCAGTCGGGAAAGATTAAGCGAAGAAGCTAATTTTTCCTGTGCCAATGTCATGCATGGCAGAGACAATTTTGACTTTGCCTGCTTTGACTAAATCAGCGATGACAGGGCTCTTGCTCATAATCATGGCTGCTGCATCTTTGGCGTTTTGGTCGGCTACTTTTTGTACAAGCTCTTTGTTTTTAGAGCTAGGCACGCCGACATAGTTCAGCTTGGCAAGCGATGGGCGAATGTTGGCAAGCATCGATGTCAAATTACCAAGTTTCACATCGTCAACGGCACCTTTAATTGCTCCGCACTCAGAATGACCCAGCACCACAATCAGCTTAGACCCCGCTGCAGCAGTTGCAAACTCAAGGCTACCCAAAATGTCGGTGTTGACAAAGTTGCCCGCCACGCGCGCTGAAAAAATGTCGCCAATGCGCTGATCAAAAACCAACTCTGGTGGAACGCGGCTGTCAATGCAACCAACGATGACGGCCGTAGGGGACTGCTGAGAGGCAGTCTCTTTAACTTGTTTCATTAAATCGCAGTTCACGGTTTTTCCTGCAACAAAACGGGCGTTGCCGTCTACTAACCGCTTCAACGCTGCATCGGGGGTAGTGGCAGTTTGACTGTCTTTGGTCAGGACGGCGCAGCTCTCTTGTGCTTGAACGGCACTAACCGCCGCGGTGGTTAAGGCTGCAAAGCCGATCATATTTTTAAATGTTTGACGACGTGAAATCATGATGGATACCTTTATGAATAGTGAATGAGCAAATTCTGTTTTATATCTAGACTTCGAATCTTATATTCGGAATTACCCTTGCTTTCAACGCTAGAATCACCCCCCTATGACAAGCAGCACTTATCCCATTACAAAAAACGGCGCAGAGAAACTCAAAGCCGAACTCATCAACCTCAAGACCCGCGAGCGTCCTGCGGTCATCAACGCCATCAGCGAAGCACGCGCACAAGGCGACTTGTCCGAGAACGCAGACTATGACGCAGCCAAAGAGCGCCAAGGCTTTATTGAGGGGCGTATCAAAGACATTGAAGGCAAGCTGGGCGCGGCCTCCGTGATTAACCCTGCTGAGTTAGATGCAGGTGGACGCGTGGTATTTGGCGCGACCGTTGAGCTAGAAGATGAGGACAGCGGTGCCGAGGTGAAGTATCAAATTGTGGGCGAAGACGAAGCCGACATCAAACTTGGGCTCATCAATTTTTCATCGCCCATCGCCCGTGCGTTGATTGGTAAAAACGAAGGCGATAGCGTGGCAGTCGTCACGCCTAGTGGCACCAAGCACTACGAAATTGTGGCGGTGCGCTACGCTTAGACAGCCAATTGAGTCAGCTCATTGACGTCTCCGATAGTCGTCATACGCCAAGCCATATCTATCAAGGCTTGCGTCTTGGTTGCGCCTAGAACATCATCCGCTTGCGAATGAAATTTCGCTTCCAAATCTTGATCACTCATGGGGCGCTCTAACGAACCAATCGCGTGCTCAATCTCAATGTGAATACGGCGGCCGTCCTTCATCACCGCCGTTACGTCGGCCGCCGCTTCGTCGATACCGTCGGTCACCACCGCATTCACCTTGGCGCGCATCGCCAATACGTCAGGGCGATTCACCACTTCGTCGCTGTACTCGGGCTCGCCTGCTTGCCCAAAGATCAGCGCAACAGCGCAGCAGTGGTAGACACTGAACTTGCCCTCTAGTCCAATCGTCGGAGTCTTCTTGCCCATCAATTCCAACACCAGCGAGTGAACCTTGAGCTCCAAGCTCTCAACGTCTTCTGGCTTAACGCCTAAGTTTTTAAGCTGCACACAAGCATCCATGCTGGGTTGCGAGACGATGCCGCAAGCAAAAGGTTTGTAGGTGTTAAACGAAATCTCAAAGCGCTTACCGAGTTCATCAGTAATTTCATTCCAATTAAATTGCGGCGCTGCCACTTGAATAAAGCCGCGAGGGGCTTCCAAAGCGCGAACGCTGGATGTGAAGCCTTGCTGCGCCATCAGAGCCGCCATCAATCCCGTTCGCGCCGCAGCACCAGGATGTAGCGGCTTGCTCATCGTGCCAAATTGTTCACGCAGTCCCACTGGTTGCGAAGCCGCTATGCCAAGCGCCATCATGGTTTGTTGTACGTCGAGTTTGAGAAGCCTTGCGCAGGCCGCCGCCGCGCCGAGCATGCCCGTGGAGCCCGTGATGTGCCAGCCCTTGTCGTAGTGCGTCGGGTACATGCAATTGCCCACGCGGCAAGCCACGTCGATGCCGATGATGAGCGCGTCAATCACGGCTGCGCCGCTAAGACCTTTCAATTCAGCCAGCGGCAGTAGTGCGGAAGCAACAGGGCCTGCAGGATGAATCACGGTCTTCAAATGCGTGTCATCAAAATCAAACGTGTGTGAGCTAATTCCGTTAATGAGCGCTGCGTTGGCAATATCGACCCTCTCGGAACGCCCAAGCAGCGTGGCCTGCGGGCTAGGCTGCAATATTTGTGCGGCAGCCAGTGCGGCACTTGGCGCCTCGTGATGCGACGCACCCACGGCACAACCTAGCCAATTAAAAAAGGTGCGTTCGCCCTCGTGCTGTACTTTGGCATCCCAGCCGCCGTTGGCGTGAGTAGGATGATTGACGATGAATTCCGCGAGGATCTTTGTGATTGCGGGTGGGTTGTGGTCAGCGATGACTTTGGTGTTGGTTGCCATGGTGTGCTTGTCTTGTTTGATAAATGTGTGGATTCCCGCCTACGCGGGAATGACGCAGAAGTTAGTCGAGTTGAATATTTTTGTCTTTTGCCAATTTTGTCCAGCGTGCCACATCTTCTTTAATGAATGCGCCAAAAGCTTCGGGCGACATCACTTGCGGCTCAATGGCCTCCACCGCTAGCTTTTCTCGCAAGTCGGGGGCTTTCAAAATTTGGGCCAATGATTCATTGAGCGTCTTCACGATGGCGGGCGGCATGTTCGCCGGTCCGACCACGCCGTACCACTGCTGCGCATCAAAGCCTTTGAGGCCTAGCTCATCGAGTGTGGGAACATCTTTTAATTGCGGATGGCGCGTTTTGCCTGTCACCGCCAGCGCCTTGATCCGTCCACCGCGCAAATGCGGCATCGCAGCAGCAAGCCCTGGAAACATCGCCTGTGTTTGGCCACCAATCAAATCTGTAAAAGCAGGCGCAATGCCACGATACGGAATATGAACCATAAAAGTGTTGGTTTGCGATTTGAGCAGCTCCATCGACAAATGCGTCAGCGAGCCCTGCCCTGCTGAGCCATAACTCAAGCGCCCTTTGTTCGCATTCAAATAGGTGATGAACTCTTTGTAATCTTTAACGGGCAAATTGCTATTGACCACCAGCACATTGGGCGTGCCGCCAATCATGCCAATTGGCGTGAAATCTTTGACTGCATCAAACGGCAGCTTGCGCGTGGCAGGTGATGTGCCATGCGTTGCCACATAGCCCTGCATCAAGGTGTAACCATCCGGCGAAGCCTTAACCGTGTTTTGCGAAGCAATGACCCCACCTCCACCACCTTGGTTGTCCACCACAAAAGTTTGATTAAGCGCCTTGCCCCAGCGCTCCGTCACGGTTCGCCCCACCATGTCGGAGCCGCCGCCTGCGGCAACGGGGACGATGTAGCGGATGGGTTTATTAGGATAGGTTTGAGCGCCAGCTGTTGCTGCAAGCGTTGCTAGCACTGTAAGAATCAGTGCTGATTTGAGTTTGTTATTCATGAATTTATCGTAGCCTAAAATCTAGGGTTCATTCTTTCATTTGTCTCTCATATTCCTATGGTAACCCCAGCAAAATTAAAACCTACAAAAGTCGTACTCGCTTATTCGGGTGGACTCGACACTTCCATCATTCTCAAATGGCTGCAAGACGAATACCAATGCGAGGTGGTGACGTTTACCGCTGACATTGGCCAAGGCGAAGAGATTGAGCCTGCGCGTGCCAAAGCGATCAAGATGGGCATTAAGCCTGAGAACATTTACATCGAAGATTTGAAGGAAGAGTTCGTGCGCGACTTCGTCTTCCCGATGTTCCGCGCCAATGCGCTTTATGAAGGCGAGTATTTGCTGGGCACGTCGATTGCACGTCCACTGATTGCCAAGCGTTTAGTGGAGATTGCCAAAAAAACCAAGGGTGATGCCATCAGCCACGGCGCTACTGGCAAAGGAAACGACCAAGTGCGTTTTGAGCTGGGTGCGTATGCGCTCATGCCAAACGTCAAGGTGATTGCGCCTTGGCGCGAGTGGGAACTCTCTAGCCGTGAGTCGATGCTGGCTTATGCCGACAAGCATGGCATTCCTGTTGACTTTAAAAAGCGTAAGGGCGGCGCACCCTACTCGATGGACGCGAATCTCTTGCACATCAGCTACGAAGGCGGCATTTTGGAAGACCCCAACTTCGCACCCGAAGACAGCATGTGGCGCTTGACCAATTCGCCAGAAAAAGCGCCTGGCAAGCCACAAATCGTGGAGCTCACTTATGCCAAAGGTGACATCGTTGCCGTGGATGGCGTAAAGATGTCGCCCGCCACCGTACTCACCCATCTCAACACCGTTGCAGGCAAGCACGGCATTGGTCGCTTAGACAAAGTCGAAAACCGCTTTGTCGGTATGAAGTCACGCGGCTGCTACGAAACCCCAGGCGGCACAGTGCTGCTGGCAGGTCACCGCGCGATTGAGTCCATCACACTAGACCGCGAAGTCTTAGCACTCAAAGACGATTTGATGCCGCGTTATGCACGACTCGTTTACAACGGATTTTGGTTCAGCCCTGAGCGCGAACTCTTGCAAGGTTTGATTGACGCATCGCAAGCCACTGTCAATGGCATCGTGCGCCTAAAACTCTACAAAGGCACGATCATGTGCGTGGGTCGCGAGAGCAAAACCGATAGCCTCTTTGACATGAAAATTTCCACATTTGATGACGACGGCGGCGCGTACAACCAAGCCGATGCGGGTGGATTTATCAAACTGAATGCGCTGCGACTCCGTATCGCGGGTAACCTCAAGGCAGAACGCGCAGCTGCTGGCAAAGCTAAGATAGCAAAGAAAAAATCGAAAGCCAAATAACATGACAACCGAAACAATCAGCAACGTATCCATCACGACTAAAGCCAACGTTTACTTTGACGGCAAGTGCGTCAGTCACAGCTTCACACAAGCGGACGGAACAAAGAAATCAGTAGGCGTGGTGCTGCCATCCACGTTGACCTTCAACACGGGCGCAGCGGAAATCATGGAATGCACGGGCGGCTCTTGCGAGTACAAACTCAAAGGCTCGGACGCGTGGGTTACGTCTAGCGCTGGAAGCAAGTTTTCTGTGCCTGCCAACTCTAGCTTTGAGATCAAAGTGGCAGAGAGCTATCACTACATCTGCCATTTTGGTTAATTCTGGCTAAGCAAAAAACTTTTTCAATTTATCACCCCACGACTCTTCGTTGGGTGAGTGCTTGGTTCCACCTTTTTTGAGCGACTCGTCTAGCTCCTTCATCAATTTACGTTGATGTTCGGTTAGTTTGACGGGCGTTTCCACTTGCACGTGGCAATACAGATCGCCAGGATAAGAGCCACGCAAGCCCTTGACCCCTTTACCTTTCAAGCGGAACGTCTTGCCATGCTGCGTACCGTCTGGAATGTCAATGCTGGCTTTACCTGCCAGCGTAGGGACATCAATCTCCCCACCAAGCGCAGCCGTCGTCATGGACACGGGTACTTCGCAGTGGAGGTCGTCGCCTTCGCGTTCAAAAATCTCATGTTTTTTGACGCGAATTTCAATGTACAAGTCACCCGCTGGGCCACCATTAGTGCCGGGTTCGCCGTTGCCTGTAGAGCGAATCCGCATACCGTCGTCAATGCCCGCTGGCACTTTGACTTCTAGCGTTTTGTTGTTTTTGATTTTGCCAATGCCGTGACACGACACGCAAGGGTCAGGAATAATTTTTCCTGTGCCTCGGCACTGCGGACAGGTCTGCTGCACACTAAAAAAACCTTGGCGCATTTGCACTTGACCTTGCCCGTGGCAAGTGGTGCACTGTATGGGCTTGGTACCAGGCTTTGCACCTGAGCCATTGCAGGTGGAACACGCATCCCAGCTAGGAATACGAATTTGTGCATCTTTGCCAGCGGCAGCTTCTTCCAGCGTAATCTCCATCGCATAGCTAAGGTCGTTACCGCGATAAACCTGCTGACCACCACCTCCTCTTCGCTGCTGACCAAAGACATCGCCAAAGATATCGCCGAAGGCTTCCGAGAAACCACCGAAGCCTTGACCACCACCGCCCATACCTCCACGGTTAGGATCCACACCCGCATGGCCGTACTGGTCATAAGCTGCACGCTTGTCAGGGTCAGACAGCATTTCGCAGGCTTCTTTGACCTCTTTGAATTTGCCTTCAGCCGTGGCATCGCCCTGATTACGGTCAGGGTGGTACTTCATCGCCATCTTGCGATAAGATTTTTTGATATCCTCATCAGATGCATTTTTAGGAACATCGAGGATTTGATAGAAGTCGCGCTTGGTAGCCATGATGCGAAATGTAGGTTTTAAAAGTTAAGAAAGCGATGGCGCTAAAAGCACCATCGCTATTGAGATTGCAACTTAAATGGAAGGTTACCCCTTCTTCACTTCCTTCACCTCAGCATCCACCACGTTGTCATCTTTTGGCTTCGCTGCTTGCTCAGCGTTTGGCGCTGCACCAGCCGCACCTTGCGCAGCAGCCTGCGCCGCTTGCTCAGCTTGCATATCAGCGTACATTTTTTCGCCTAGCTTTTGGCTCGACAGCTCAAGTGCTGCTTGCGCTTTTTCGATCTCAGCTTTGTCGTCGCTGGTCAGCACCGCTTCCAAGTCTTTTAAACCTGCTTCAATTTTTTCTTTGTCCGCTGCGTCTAATTTTTCGCCGTATTCAGTCAGCGATTTTTTCGTGCTGTGAATCAGTGCATCGGCTTGATTGCGCGCTTGAATCAACTCGAGTTTTTTCTTGTCATCCTCGGCGTTGAGCTCGGCGTCTTTCACCATTTTTTGAATCTCTTCTTCAGTAAGACCCGAATTCGCCTTAATGGTGATCTTGTTTTCTTTACCCGTGCCTTTGTCTTTTGCGCCGACGTGCAAGATACCGTTGGCATCAATGTCAAAACTCACTTCAATTTGTGGTGTGCCGCGCGCTGCGGGTGGAATACCTTCTAGGTTGAACTCACCCAAGAGCTTATTCACAGATGCCATTTCACGCTCACCTTGGAACACCTTGATCGTCACCGCAGGCTGATTGTCGTCCGCTGTAGAGAACGTTTGCGCGTGCTTAGTCGGAATCGTCGTGTTTTTGGTAATCATCTTGGTCATGACGCCGCCAAGGGTTTCGATACCCAGCGACAACGGAGTCACGTCCAAGAGCAGCACGTCCTTGCGGTCGCCAGACAACACCTGCCCTTGAATCGCAGCACCAACGGCTACGGCTTCGTCAGGGTTCACGTCTTTGCGCGGGTCTTTGCCAAAGAAGGCCTTAACTGCTTCTTGCACCTTAGGCATACGCGTCATACCGCCAACCAAGATGATGTCGTGGATGTCGCCAACAGCAACGCCAGCATCTTTAATCGCCATGCGGCAAGGCGCAATCGTGCGCTCGATCAAATCTTCGACCAACTGCTCCAGCTTGGCGCGGTTGAGCTTCATGTTCAAGTGCTTAGGACCTGATGCGTCCACCGTGATGTACGGCAAATTGATTTCAGTTTGTGAGCTGCTTGACAGTTCGATTTTTGCCTTCTCAGCCACGTCTTTGAGACGCTGCAAGGCGAGCACGTCTTTGGACAAGTCAACGCCTGAATCCTTTTTGAACTCGGCAATGATGAAATCGATGATGCGCTGATCAAAGTCTTCGCCGCCTAAGAATGTGTCGCCATTGGTGGAGAGAACTTCAAATTGTTTTTCGCCATCCACGTCAGCAATTTCGATGATGGACACGTCAAACGTACCGCCACCAAGGTCATAAACGGCAATCTTACGATCGCCCTTTTCGTGTTTGTCTAGGCCGAAAGCGAGTGCCGCAGCTGTTGGCTCGTTGATGATCCGCTTGACATCCAAGCCCGCAATACGGCCTGCATCCTTAGTCGCTTGACGCTGTGCGTCATTGAAGTACGCAGGGACGGTAATCACGGCTTCGGTGACTTCTTCGCCGAGGTAATCCTCAGCGGTTTTTTTCATCTTGCGCAGAATGTCCGCGCTGACTTGCTGTGCCGACAGTTTCTTGCCGCGCACCTCCACCCACGCGTCGCCGTTATCGGCTGGCACGATGGTGTATGGCATGAGACCAATGTCTTTTTGAACTTCTTTTTCAGTGAACTTGCGGCCAATCAAACGCTTAATGGCATACAAGGTGTTCCTTGGGTTGGTGACCGCTTGGTTTTTAGCAGGTGCGCCCACGCGGATTTCACCATCTTCCATGTACGCCACGATAGACGGTGTGGTGCGAGCGCCTTCAGAGTTTTCGATCACCTTGGTAGTGTTGCCCTCCATAACGGAGACGCAAGAGTTTGTGGTGCCAAGGTCAATGCCGATAATTTTGCCCATGATGTGTTTTCCTTAAATTAAAAAAGGCTAGAAATGGAGTTTCAGGCCGATGAATGAGAGTTGGCGATTAACCCTTATATTTCAAGGGCTATCTGGATAATTTTTTGACTTTATTTACTTAGGCGCAGAAACGGTCACCAACGCGGGGCGCATCACGCGCTCGGCAATTTGGTACCCTTTTTGTAGCACGGCGACGATAGTGTTGACTTCTTGCGCAGACGGCACCATGCTGATACCTTGGTGTTTCGCAGGTTCAAACTTCTCGCCAGCAGGCGGGTCGATGGCAATGACTTTATTCTTCTCTAGTGCCGTTTTGAGTTGGCGCAGCGTCGCTTCGCTGCCCTCGCGGATTTGCTCTGCGGTCGCATCTTTGAGCGCGAGACCCGCTTCCAAACTATCAAGCACAGGCAGCAAAGACTCAGCAAAGCTCTCAATACCAAACTTTCGGGCTTTGGAGACATCCTCTTCGGCGCGGCGGCGTGCATTTTGCACGTCGGCTGCTGCCCGAAGCATTTGATCTTTGAGACCCTCAGCCTGCGCCTTCAAAATGACGATTTCACCTAGCGCTTGCGAGAGCTCGTCCACGGGGCTGTCTTGTTGCAAATCAGCAGCAAGTTGATCTTCTGGCGACAGAGGATTGGGGGTTTGATCTTCAGGATTTTTGGATTCAGACATAGCAAAGGCAAGATTTAAAAATTGATAACCCTACCGAAGTAGGGTTAATAACGCACATTTCAATAGCGCTGACGCTACAAGAGCAACCGTCTATTGTAATTTGAGCTTCTTTTAGGAGCCTGTTGACTCAATAGCAAACCTCAGCAGTGCGGCGCTGCTCTCTAGGCCAAAGCGCTGCCTGATATTGGCTCTGTGCACGTCCACCGTTCTGGGGTCAATCGCTAGCTTTCGCGCAATCTCTTTACTGGTCAAGCCTTGGGCAACCAAAGTCAAGACTTCACGCTCACGCGGTGTCATAACGGGCTGCTTTTGCCGCTGGTCAATCGAAAATTTTAAATCAACAGGGTAATGCGTCGCTCCCGCCATCACAGACTCAATCGCTTTGACCAGTTCGTGCGCCTCCGCGTCTTTGGTTAAAAAGCCCTGCGCCCCTGCATCGAAGGCCTGTAGCAGCGACTCCGTATCCGTCAAAGCCGTAAAGACGACATATCGAATAGCGGGCTGGCGCTGGTTGAGCAATTTGATTAAATCGATACCGCTTTGCGGCTTCATTTGCAAATCGGTGAGGACAATATCGGGGGCATGTTGCGCAGCTAACGCGAGTGCGTCTTGAACATTGCCTGCTTGCGCCACCACTTGAATTCTGGGACTGCAGGCCGTAAGCAGGTTGACCAAGCTATCCCGCAGCACGGGATGATCGTCCACAATGAGTAAGCGAATCGGGTTAAGCGCCATTGGGTGAGTCCTCAGTGATATCGTTTAGTGGAATTTCAGCAAACCAGCACGTGCCGCTGGGTGAGGACTCCAGCACGCAGTGTCCACCGAGCATTTCCACGCGCTCGCGCATATTGATTAAGCCCAGCCCTGAGCGGACAGGGCGCAGCGTATCTTGCAAATCAAAGCCTTTGCCGTCATCTCGAATCAATAACTCTAAATACGGCGCTTTATGCGTTAGCTGCACATGCACTTGATGTGCTCCTGCATGTTTCTCGATATTGGATAGAGCCTCTTGCGTGACTCGAAAAGTAGCCGTTGCAACATTTTGTGAAATTGGCGGCAATGACGAGATTTTGACATCCGCAGCAACTCCAGTGCGATCTGTGAATTCTCGCGCCATCTGTGTCAAGGCTCTGCCTATATCTAGGTCATCCAACATAGATGGTCGTAAATTGTGCGAAATGCGATTCACATCTTTCATCAGCCGCTGCAAAAGCGTCATACAGCTATTGAGTGGTACAACGACTTTGGGTTGGCTTTGCTCGATCTGCACCAACGCCGTCTCGAGCGAAAACTTGGCGGATGCCAGCATTTGACTAATGCCATCGTGCAACTCCCGCGATACACGTGTGCGCTCATCTTCTTGAGAACTCACGACACGGTGCGCCATCACACGAAGCTTTTCATCGGCACTGCGCTGCTCACGCAGATTAAGCAATAAACCTCCCACTGTGACTAGCAGCAGAGCTGCAGAAGCAATCAATAGCACTTGGTTGCGAGTTTTTTCCATAGCAAGCGTCGTCGACTGAATCACAAGCGCTTGCGTTTCTTGTAAGTGATCTAAATACAGCCCCGTACCCATCATCCAACCAAATTCGGGGACAACTTCAACATATCCAAGCTTGCGCTCCTCTCTTGAAGTAGAAGGTCTATGCCACATGTAATCGACAAAGCCTCCGCCTGCTAGGGCTTGTTTGGTTAAATGCTGAATGATGAGACTGCCGCTACTGTCGCGCATCTCCCAGTGGTTTTTGCCTTCTAAGTTAGGTAGCCTTGGATGCATGAGGTTGTTACCCTGCAAGTCATAGACAAAAAAGTAATGGTCATCACCCAAATCTATCTGCCTAAGTACCGCAAGGGCTTCGCGTTTGGCTGGCTCTAAGCCAGCTGCCTTGGTATCAATCTGCGCAATCGTACGTCGCCCCAATTGCACAAAGTCCAATATTTCCTCTTTGCGCGCCTGAAGGAATACGGACTGAATGATTCCGCTTTGCGTTTGAGCCAGATCATCAAACTGATAACGCGCCACCCAAACCACTGCAATCAATGCCAAAAGAAGCGGCAAAGCAGCAACCAGCACGAGCGTAAGTCGCAGGCTAGTAGGTGCTTTGTTGGTGTATTTCATGTGCTCATTTTGCAATATCTACATAAAGGGAAAACCAGTATGTATTCACACATATGGAAAAATAAAGAACACACCAATGCCATTATTTGGCGAAATTTGGATACTTGAAATTTTGCAAAAACTATGATGGCTGTTCAAATATCCAAATGGCTAAGCGCTTTATTACTCATCGCAATAACCGGCAATGCAGCTGCCCAAATAGTGGCAGCACCAAGCATCAAAATTGGCGTCATCGGCCCATTTACCGGCCCTTCTTCTGACTTTGGCATACCGATGCTTCATGGTGTCAAGCTTGCGATAGATGAGATCAATGCAGTCGGAGGATATTTAGGGCGCCCATTCACGTTAGTCATTCGAGACGATCAGGGCAACCCCGAGATGGGTCTCAAAGGTGCGCAGGAATTGGCTGCTGAGGAGGTGCTGACAACAATTGGTTTTTGCAATACAGGCGTAGCGATGAAAGCGCTTCCAGTATTCCAAACAGCGAAGATTCCGCTTATCGTGCCTTGCGCAACGGGCACACCCATTACATCCAAATTTCCTGCGCCAGAAAGTTATATTTTTAGAACCTCGGCACGTGATGCTATCCAGGCTCCGTTTGTCGTTCAAGACATTATCAAACGTGGCTGGCGCAAAGTTGCTATCTTTGCAGATACAACAGGTTACGGGGAGGCTGGACTGGCCGACGTCGTGGCGGCATTGGCAGAAAGAAAATTGACGCCCATCTACATTGCGCGCTTCCCACTTGGCGTGAAAGACTTACGAAATGAACTCAAAGCGGCACGTGATACTGGCGCGAATGTCGTGTTTAGTTACACGGTTGGCTCTGAAAATGCCGTCATCGCTCAAGGGAAAAGCAGCTTAAATTGGAAAGTCCCCCAGGTAGGCGCGTGGCCGCTTTCTTTTCCGTTTTTTATCGACGGTGCAAAAGATGCGGCGGAAGGCGCTCTCATGGCGCAAACCTTTATCGCCGAGCCTAATAATGAGCGTCGCCGCGCATTTTTAAGCGCCTATAGGCGCACCTATAAGCAGCCGCTCAAAGTGCCCATGGCTGCAGCGCAAGCCTACGACTCCACCTATCTGCTCATGTATGCACTGCTTAGCGTGAAAAGCGATACGCCACTTGCAGGCTCAGCCATTAAGCTGGCGCTTGAGTCCATACCGCGTGTTTATTATGGTGTCGTGTCCACTTACGAGCGACCATTTAGCCAATCTGATAAAGATGCCGTCACGACAAACATGCTTGTGATGGGGAAAGTGCAAAAGGGCGTGGTGACGTTCGCCTACCCAGAAGATGCCAAGCGAAGCATCTATAGCAAAAGAAAGCTTGTCCCTTAAGTGTATTTACATAGGGGTAACTCACATGCCATAGTTGCCGCACATAGGTTACATTTAGAAATTGTAGTGGCGTAGTTATCGGAGAATATCAATGAATTTTTTAATCAAATTTGCGAAATGGATGGACTTTGTGTCTGAAAAATTCGGCAAGCTTGCCTCTTGGACCGTGCTTTTTGCGGCGCTTATTTCTGCAGGCAACGCATTCGTTCGCTATGGCTTTGACTGGAGCTCCAACTCGCTACTTGAAATACAGTGGTACATGTTTGCTTGGATGGTCATGATTGGTGCACCGCTGGTTTTAAAACTCAACGAACATGTCCGCGTGGACTTGATTTATGGGAAACTCACAGGCAATCGCCCTGTTTACGTTGATATATTTGGTTTGATTTTCTTTTTACTTCCTGTGATGGGAATGATGGCCTACATGTGCTGGCCTTACTTTGTGAAAGTTCTGGTGACGGGTGAAATGAGTCAAAACGCAGGTGGTCTCATCCGTTGGCCGGTCATTCTGGCCTTACCCATTGGTTTTGGCATGATGTTTTTGCAAGGCTTGGCAGAAATCGTCAAACGTGTCGCCTACCTGCAAGGTAAGTACCAAATGGACACGCATTACGAAAAACCGCTTCAATAAGCCGCTTTTTTAAGTAAGACGTATTACTACAGCACCTCGCTTATAGATTTTTAGGATAAAAAATGGAAATGCAAAACTTTGCCCCTGTCATGTTCGCAGGCTTGGTCGTCATCATGCTCATAGGTTTTCCTGTCGCATTTTCTTTGGCTGCACTGGGTTTAGTGAGTGGATTTTTTGCGATTTCACAGGGCTGGTTTCCAGCCCAGTACATGAGCAACTTGCCGCTAGCCATGTTCTCGATTTTGAGTAATGACTTATTGCTTGCGATCCCCTTCTTTACTTTTATGGGAACTATTCTTGAAAAGTGTGGATTGGCAGAAGACATGCTGGACTCAATGGGGCAGCTCTTTGGCCCTGTCAAAGGTGGCCTTGGCTATTCCGTCATCATTGTGGGATTCATTTTGGGTGCCATTACAGGTACGGTGGCCGGTCAAGTGATTGCCATGGCGCTGATTTCGCTGCCCGTCATGGTCCGCTACGGCTACAACATGCGTTATGCAACAGGTGTTCTCGCCGCTTCAGGCACGATCACCCAATTAGTGCCGCCATCTTTGGTACTGGTGGTACTGGCCGATCAACTAGGTAAGCCTGTTGGCGATATGTACAAAGGCGCTTGGGGGCCCTCTCTGATTCAAATTGCGCTTTTTGCGCTCTACACCTATTCGCTTGGTGTGTTCAAACCCTCTCACGTTCCTGGTGTCCCCAGAGAAGCGCGTACGCTGCAAGGCTGGTCACTATGGAAAAAATGCTTAAAAGGTATTGTGCCCTCAGCTATTCTGATTTTTACGGTTCTAGGCTCCATGGGTGGACTCCCACTACAAAGCCACGCGATTGCGACACCAACTGAAGCGGGGGCGATGGGCGTGGTCGGTGCCATGCTGCTGGCTGCCATGTACAAGCGCCTCACCAAGGATTTACTATGGGAGGCGATGTACGGCACCATGCGGCTGACTGCCATGGTGGTATTTATTTTGATTGGGTCGCGCGTCTTTAGCCAAGTGTTTCAAGGTGTGGATGGGGCCGTTTGGGTAGAGCACTTGCTTACAGGCCTACCTGGCGGACAAGTCGGTTTCTTGATCGTCGTGAATATTTTTGTCTTCTTTTTAGCGTTTTTTCTAGATTTTTTCGAAATCGCGTTCATCATCGTTCCGATGCTTGCGCCTGTTGCAGAAAAATTGGGAATCAACTTAGTATGGTTTGGCGTGATTCTGTGTGTCAACTTGCAAACCAGTTTTATGCACCCGCCATTTGGTTTTGCACTCTTCTACTTGCGCGGCATTGCTGACACCTTGTTTAAAGAAAAACGCATCCCAAAACCCGTTTTATCTAACGATATTTATATGGGCGCTATTCCTTGGGTCATCATGCAGATCATGCTGGTCGCCATTGTTATATTTATCCCACAAACAGTCACTGTTTTTCTAGATAAAGAAATCGTCGTTGATCTTGATAAAGTTGTGATTGAGATGCCTGTCGACGACACCAAACCTGACCCTTCAGCATTATTGACAGATGGTAAAGCTGACTCAGTTAAAGATGCCGCAGTGCAAAAATCTTCCAACGAAGATGAGCAAAAACGCATTGATGAGTTATTTAAGAAGTGATTTCCTCAGCATTCTCAAAAACATTCAAACTGCTGACGCTAGGCATTGTTACCTTTAGCGCCAGTTGGATGTACCAGCTTTGGTCTAGCGGTAAGCTAGCTGCCAACAGTAACTTAGCTCCTTCAAACGGTCTGATTTGGCTACTGTGCGGATTGATGCTAATGGTCTATACCTTAGTCAGCATCTACACCAGCAAAACCACGCTAGAGGGTGACCTTGAATCGGGGGGCATGCTACGCCAAACTTGGATTTGGGATAAAGAGGTGAGCTTGAAAGAGATTGCCTATGCCAAGCTGATTCGTGCCAGAGGTTTTGATTGGCTCATTGCGCCGCGCCTCTATGTACGAACGGTGATGGGGAAGTTCACTGTTTTCTACGCAACAGATCCCGAAATGATTGAGGCCTATCGCAAACTGGTTGTGACTATTCAGCATCGTAATATGTCTACCGTATTTGGTCTACCTGCACAATAAAAAAACCACCTTCATCACTGAAGGTGGTTTTTTATTGATTGACTCTAATATTTAAAGTTTCTGTGATTGCATAAAGCTATCAAATTTAGCTTCTGTAAATCTAAACCAGAGATTCGAATCTGCGCGGAATTTAGAATAGTCTGCGTAAATTTTCTTCCATTCTGGGTTCTTCTCATTCAGCTCGCTATAAAGGCCTTGCGCCGCTTTAAAGGCTGCTGACAACACGTCATTTGAGAACGGACGCAATTTAGTACCTTTGCCCACCAGTTCTTTCAATGCTGCTGGGTTGCGTGCATCGTACTTAGCCTGCATATCGCTATGCGCAACAGCCGCCGCAGCTTCCACAATCGCTTTATTTTCTGCAGATAGTGCATTGAAAGCTTTGTCGTTGATGTAGAAGTCCAACTGTGGACCGCCTTCCCACCAACCTGGGTAGTAATAGAACGGCGCAACCTTGTTAAAGCCTAGCTTTTGATCGTCATACGGCCCCACCCATTCAGCAGCATCAATCGTGCCCTTTTCCAAAGCCGTGTAGATTTCGCCACCAGGAATATTGGTCGGGACGCCGCCAATACGCTCAAACACCTTACCAGCAAAACCGCCGATACGCATTTTCAAACCTTTGAGATCTTTGACGGATTTGATTTCTTTGCGATACCAGCCGCCCATCTGCGCGCCCGTATTGCCACCCAAGAAATTAACGATGTTGTATTTAGCATAAAACTCACGCATGAGCTTCAAGCCATTGCCCTCGTACATCCAAGCACTCATTTGACGGCTATTGAGGCCAAACGGAATCGCGCAACCCAGAGCAAACGCCTCGTTTTTACCAAAGAAGTAATACGGTGCTGTATGCGCCATTTCGACTGAGCCTTGCTGCACCGCATCGACCACGCCAAACGGCGGAGTGATCTCGCCACCTGCGTGGACAGAAATCTCAAACTTGCCTCCCGACATCGCCTTCACGTGCTTCGCAAAAACTTCTGATGCGCCAAAAATAGTGTCCAAAGCTTTAGGGAAACTAGACGACAAACGCCAGCGCACGGCGGCTTGCGCGTGAACAGCAGGCGCTACGCCCGCAGCCAAAATACCAACTAGGCCTGCACCAGCGGTGCCTGCGCCAGCAATAAGAGAACGACGATCCATGATTAAGACTCCAAGTAAAAAGGAATCTTAATTTTAGGAATTTACTGCTTGTTCTGCACGGGGGTTTTCCCGTAAGTAAACACTACTTGAAATCGTAAGCCATTTGCTCGAGCATGGGCACAGGCGCACTGCTTCGAACACATGCCTCGATATAGGAGGCGAAGGTCGGCGATGTGTCTACACCTTCATCCAGCAAACGCTGGTTTTCAAATACGTAATTCAGTTGCGCAAACGCACCATAAAGCGTCAACGCGCGCAAGATCAGAATCCGATTAACCTTACCCAACTTGGCTTCGAACAACGGCACTAAGCTGCGTAAATTCTCAACTGCGACTTGCTCATAGCGATTCGCAATCGGCTCAGAACCGCTGGCCTTCGCATACGCAACATCAATTTCAGAAAAATAATTAGAACTTTTTGTGCCCGCACTCACATGATAGAGATCATGATTTAGTTCGGATTTCAAGCAAAGATGTACCAAAACATTGGCACACCAATCCACAGGAATAATATCAATGCATTCGGATGCGGCGCAGGTAAATCGCTCCAAGGCAAACGCCATTCTGAAGACCCAAAAAATACTCGGTGATGGTGCACAACCCAACTTGCTATGACCCACAACGATGGAAGGTCTTGCAACAATTAAAGGGAAGTTGGGGATTGCTCGAAGAGCTAACTCGACAGCAATTTTGGATTTTGTGTACGGTACCAAATGCGTCTCTTGCACCAATCCCATATCCCATGACTCACTGACAGGCGACGTTAGGCCTGGCCCGCAACTCATAGCCGTACCAACTTGAATCCAGCGCCTCAAGCTGCCGTTTGAATAGATGACCTTAGCCAGAGCCAATGTTCCCTCGACATTGAGCGCCCAAATTTTGGGGTTATTAGAAAATGTGGCTAGAGCAGCGCAGTGAATAACATGTGTGACACCTGTCCAATCCGCTTGACTCAAAGAGGCCTCATCTGCCAAATCTGCACAAATCATTTGTGCCTCGGTTAAATCTTCTTGGGTAGGGCTAAACTGGAAAGTCGATAACGACGCTTGAATACGCTCCAATGCCCCAGTCGGGTTGGGCGAACGCACCATGAAAACAGTTTGCGCAAGCAAACCCCGCTTAGCCAACTCGACAGCAACCGCGCCACCAATGAAGCCAGTTGCACCAGTCAATAAAATTTTCATAAGGCTAACGGCTAATTGGGTAATGTGAAAACGAGCGAAGCATTCGAACCACCAAAAGCAAATGAGTTCGATAAAACAGCTCGAATATTCGAGCTCCGAGGCTGATCTGAAGCATTAACGCCAGCGCACCTTGGATCAACCACTCCCAAACCCAGCGTTGCAGGGGTCATCTGAGTTTGCAGTGCTGCCAAGCTGATAACCGCCTCAATAGCACCAGCTGCTCCGAGCAGATGCCCGTGCATGGCCTTTGTTGCTGCAACAGGCGGCATCTGCTCACCAAAAACTTGCGCAAAAGCCTGCACTTCAACAACGTCGCCAGTATCCGTACCAGTTGCATGCGCGTTAAGGCTATCAATATCGCTAGGTTGCAGATTTGCATCCAGCAGCGCCTGCCGCATCGCGCTGACTTGACCTTCGACAGCAGGATGAACTAAAGAGGCTGCATCGCAGGTCGTCGCATAACCTGCTAGAACGGCTATTGGCAAAGCGCCTCTCGCCTTGGCGTGACGCTCACTCTCCAAAATAAGCGCAGCTGATCCTTCACCAATCACCAAGCCAGAGCGATCACTAGAAAATGGGCGGCAAGGTAAATCACTATTTTTTGTATGTAACCTCGTCGCCATAACCCTCAGCGCACCCCAAGCCGTCATAACACCTGGCGCAAGCATCGCTTCTGAGCCACCTACAACAGCAAGATCAAGCCTTCCAGAGCGAATCGCCCACATTGCCTCGCCCAAAGCCATGGCAGAAGAAGCGCAGGCCACGCTATAGGTTTGATTCGAGCCTTTTAAGCCGTACTTCAGTGCAATTTGCGCAGCCGATGCATTGGCCATAATGCGCACAACGGTCATAGGGCGCAAGGGTGCACGATCAACCAGTAACCGCTGATACGTCGTCTCCGTCGTATCCAGCCCGCCCATGCCAGTGCCCCAATAAACGCCGCACCGCTCAGGAGATTGATCAGGTGTTAAAGCCTCCCCCAAACCTGCAGATTGCCACGCCTGCGCAGCCGTCGCCAATGCCATGGCGGTTGCACGATCAGTGCTAATAGTTTCAAAAATCTTAAGCTCAGCCTCAGCCTTTGCATCTAAACGAGCAATATAGGCATCGGGTGCATGCGGCAAATCAAGCCACGCACTTGGTACAGAAGAGAAGTTGGCTTGTGGTTTTTTGACGGCAGACAATATCGACTCAAAACCTGACCCAAGATTGGTCAAGCTGCCTACGCCTGTAATCCATACCGCATGATTCATTGCGAATTAAGCAAGCTTTGACTGATGCAACTCAATCATGTCCACGACCTCACCTACTGTTGCCGGCAGTGCATCATGGGCGACTTCGCCAAGATTAATTTTGAACGTATCTTCAATGGAAAACAATAGTTCTGCAACAGCCAAAGAGTCGAGCCCCACATCCGCAAGGCCAGTCGCACGCGTCACACCGCTGACATCAAGGTGATGCTGCTCGTGAATAAGCGCCAGCAGCGTTGCCAGCGTATCAATTGTCATAGTCATAGCAACAATTATCGTTTACCCAGCAACTCTATAAAACTTTGAACCGATGCGGAAATACCCTTAGCATCTAGCCCGTGCATGCCCATCAAAACAGCAGGATCACCGTGCTCAATAAACTCGTCGGGCAAACCCAGTACCAGCAAGGGTTTGAGGTAACTTTCGCGTGAAAGGCATTCCAACACTGCACTGCCAGCACCACCCTCTTTTGTACCGTCTTCTAGCGTGATGATGGCATCGTGGGACTTGGCAACTTCAAGCAGCAACGCTTCATCGAGTGGCTTAGCCCAGCGCATATTGACCACAGTTGCATCCAAGCTATCAGCCGCCTCAAGCGCTGGATACAGCAGAGTACCAAACGCAAGAATGGCAATTCTTCTTCCTGAGCCTTGTCCCTGTTTCGATACACGACGCAACTCCCCCTTGCCAAACGGCAATAAATCCAAATGCGCAGGAATGGTTACACCCACACCACTACCTCTTGGATAACGTACCGCCACAGGATGTGACTGCGAAAAAGCCGTGCTGAGCAAAGCTCTTGCTTCCGCTTCATCCGCTGGACACGCTACGCTGACGTTCGGGATGCAGCGCAAAAACGCGATGTCGTAAGCACCGCAGTGCGTGGCGCCATCTGCACCCACAATGCCTGCGCGGTCGAGGGCAAAGACGACTGGCAAATTTTGAATCGCCACATCGTGAATCAACTGGTCGTATGCACGCTGCAAAAACGTCGAGTAAATCGCCACCACGGGCTTCAAACCCTCGCAGGCCAAACCCGCCGCAAAGGTCACGGCATGTTGCTCGGCAATGCCCACATCAAAATAACGTTCTGGGAAGCGACGCTCAAACTCCACCAGTCCAGAACCCTCACGCATGGCAGGCGTAATGCCAACTAGCCGCGAGTCTTTTTCGGCCATATCGCACAACCACTGTCCAAAGACGCTGGTAAACGTTGGCTTGGGTGGCGAGGCCGCCTTTTTAAGACCTTCAGCTGGGTCAAACTTTCCAGGCCCGTGGTATGCCACAGGATCAACCTCAGCCAGCTTGTAGCCCTGTCCTTTTTTGGTGACTACATGCAAAAACTGCGGACCCGCACCATCGGCTGAGAGCTGCTTAATGTTCTCTAGGGTTGGAATCAGTGAATCGAGGTCATGTCCATCAATGGGTCCGATGTAATTGAGCCCAAAATTTTCAAATAAATTGGCAGGCACCACCATGCCCTTCATCTGCTTCTCAAACCGCTTAGCGGCAGCAAACAATGGCGGAGCGACTTGCAGCACTGCTTTGCCAACATGTTTGGCACCCGCATAAAACTTACCGCTCATCAGTTGCGCTAAATAGCGATTGAGCGCACCCACAGCAGGGCTAATGCTCATGTCGTTGTCATTCAAAATCACAATCAAACGGCACATCTCTACGCCCGCATTGTTGAGCGCCTCGAAGGCTTGACCCGCGCTCATTGCACCATCGCCAATGACCGCAATCGAAAAAGCTTCTTCTTTGCCCGACTGCTTGGCATGCAACTTGGCAGCAACCGCCATGCCCAGAGCCGCCGAAATCGAGGTGCTCGAATGCGCCGTACCAAACGCGTCGTAGGGTGACTCCGCACGCTGCGGAAAGCCCGACAGACCACCCAGCTGACGCAAACTGGACATGCGGTCTCTGCGCCCTGTCAAAATTTTGTGCGGATACGTTTGATGCCCTACATCCCAGACGATACGGTCTTCAGGTGTGTTGAACACCTTGTGCAACGCCACGGTCAACTCGACCGTGCCCAAGTTGGAGCTTAAATGTCCGCCCGTTTTAGAAACGCTTTGAATGACAAACTCACGCAGATCAGTTGCTAAGGTTTTGAGCTCTAACCTAGATAGCTTACGCAGGTCGGTTGGATCATTAATAGTGTTTAGTAGGTCGCTCATGAATCAATTCTCTATCGGCTTTATTTTTTACGATTGTCGCCGCACCAGTTGAATCGCCAGCGCTCGCAGTGCCGAATCATTTGGCAAGCTACAGCGATCCAAGGCAGCCAGCGACTCGGCTAGTAATTGATTAGCATATTTTTCAGCATCCGCTAGCCCCAGCAGCGTCACGTAAGTCGGCTTGTTTTGCGCCGCGTCTTTGCCCGCGGTCTTGCCAAGCGTGGCTTCGTCAGCCGTCACATCTAAGATATCGTCCACCACCTGAAAAGCAAGGCCGACCGCCATGCCATATGCAGCAAGGCTCGCCAGCAACAATGGCTGCAAAGCCTTATCCATATTGGCTTGACAGGCAGCGCCCATTTCCACAGATGCTTTGAGCAGCGCTCCCGTTTTTAGCTCATGCATGCGTTTAAGTTCAATCTCGGTAAGGCTTTTGCCAACGCTGGCTAAGTCAATCGCCTGACCGCCAGCCATCCCATCCAAACCTGAAGCGCGAGCCAAGAGTCGGCAGAGCTTTGCCTGAATATCGCCAGAAATATCGGCATCATCAGGCGTCAAAATTTCAAACGCCAGCGCTTGCAGCGCATCGCCAGCCAACAGCGCCTGTGCTTCGCCAAACGCAACGTGCACCGTCGGCTTGCCGCGCCTGAGCACATCGTTGTCCATGCACGGCATGTCGTCGTGAATGAGTGAGTACGCGTGGATCATCTCAACCGCACAGGCCGCCCGGAGCGCCGCATCAGAATTTCCCCCTACAGCATCGGACGATGCCAATACCAACAAAGCCCTGAGGCGTTTTCCGCCTTCCAACACACCGTAACGCATGGCAACGCCTAAATCGGCTGGCGAGTGCGCATCGATGAAGCCATCCAGCGCGGCCTCCACACGGGCGAGCTGAGTTTTACGCCAGCTATCGAAATCAAAAGTCATGTCATCCATTTTCACGCAGCGTTCGCCCAGGGTTTGAGTTGCCCGTTATCAATCACGCTGATTTGCTGCTCTAGCGCCTGCAGCCTACCTTGGCAAAACTGAAGTAAAAACGCACCGCGTTGATAGCTCGTCAGCAATTGGTCGAGCGGCAGTTGCGCGGACTCCATTTGACGCACGAGTGCCTCCAACTCTGCAGTAGCAGCTTCATAGCTAACAGGCATCTCTTTTGTCTCAATCGTCTCGGTCGTTTTTTTAGGCATCCCCGCATTTTAGGGGGCAGGCTAAAATCAAAAGCTTGACACTGCCGCGCAATGCCTTTTCCAGAAGCCTCCTCCCAACTCCCCGTTACCGCTTACTTTGACCTTGCCCTTTTTGCGCAGGAGCAAGCGCTTTTGTTCGCGCAAAATCCGCGCTACATCGGACATAGCTTGGCGGTGCCCGAAGTTGGCGACTTTTACACGCTACCGCAAGAAAACGGTGGGCGCGCGCTCATCAACACGCAAAGCGGCATTGAGCTAATTTCCAACGTCTGCCGCCATCGCCAAGCGATCTTGCTGCAATCTAAAACAGGGCAAGGCCAAACGGGCGACAGCATCGTCTGCCCGCTACACCGCTGGACTTACAGCGCACATGGCGAGCTTTTGGCCGCGCCGCATTTTGAAATCGATCCTTGCCTCAACCTCAATCGCTACGGCCTGCACAACTGGAACGGCCTCTTGTTTGAAGATGGCGCGAACACTGCAAGACATGCACATACTGACCTCGCGAGCATTGGCTGCTTGAGCGATCTCGATTTTTCTGGCTACGTTTTTCACAAAGCCCATGTCCACGAATGTGCCTACAACTGGAAAAGCTTTATCGAGGTCTACCTTGAGGACTACCACGTTGAACCCTTCCACCCAGGGCTTGGACAGTTTGTCACCACGGAAGATTTGCGCTGGGAATTTAAGGATCGGTATTCGGTACAAACCGTTGGCGTGAATAGCCACTTAGGCTCTGCGGGCTCGCCCGTGTACCAGCGCTGGCACGAAGCCGTGATGAAGTACACGGGCGGCAAAACGCCCAAACACGGCGCGATTTGGTTGACGTACTACCCCAACGTCATGGTCGAGTGGTATCCGCACGTTCTGGTCGTCAGCACGCTCTACCCTAAGGGCCCAGAACACACAGCCAACATCGTCGAATTTTTCTATCCCGAAGAGATTGCCGCGTTCGAGCCCGAATTCATTGCCGCCCAGCAAGCAGCGTACCTTGAGACCTGCGTGGAAGACGACGAAATCGCGCTACGCATGGATGCAGGCCGCAAAGCGCTGATGCTGCGCGGCGATAACGAAGTGGGTCCTTACCAAAGCCCCATGGAAGACGGTATGCAGCACTTTCACGAGTGGTATCGGCGTGAGATGAATTTTTGAGATTCGCATTTTGAAGGCCGTCTTTTGGATGCTCCTCGCATCGCTATCCTTTGCCCTGATGGGCGTGTGCGTCAAATTAGCCTCCAGCTCGTTTGCGAGCGGCGAGCTGGTGTTTTACCGCGGTGTGGTGGGCGTGATTGTGATGGGCGCTTGGATGCGCTCGCAAGGCGTCGCCATCAAAAGCGACGTGCCTTGGATGCATGTGGGGCGCAGCCTAGCAGGCGTGGTTTCGCTCTCAGCTTGGTTTTATGCACTCAGCACCTTGCCGCTCGCTACCGCCATGACGCTCAACTACACCAGCAGCCTTTGGATTGCCGCCTTTGTACTGATTGGCGCGGCACTGTGGGGCGTGCAAGGACAGGCAAAAGCGCACGGTTTGCAAACAGGCTTACTAGTGACCGTCGCGGCAGGATTTGCAGGCGTACTCTTGGTACTACGCCCCGCCATCCATCAAGGTCAAGTGTTGGAAGGCTTGATTGGCTTGGCTTCGGGGCTGATTGCCGCTTTTGCATACATGCAAGTCAGCAAACTCACCAGACATGGTGAGCCCGAGTCGCGCATCGTTTTTTATTTTGCCGTTGGCACGCTCATCACTGGTGCATTCAGTTTGTTTTTTACGGGCATGTCGTCCTTGCAAACGACCGCCAGCTTGTGGCTTTTGCCTATTGGCGTACTCGCGTCTATTGGACAAATCAGCATGACCAAAGCTTACGGCAGTGGCGCGACACTGCTTGCCGCCAACTTGC
This sequence comes from Comamonadaceae bacterium, assembly GCA_031430035.1. Classification (GTDB taxonomy): domain Bacteria; phylum Pseudomonadota; class Gammaproteobacteria; order Burkholderiales; family Burkholderiaceae_C; genus JASGCK01. The sequence goes on from JANPAS010000010.1 coordinate 28,883, forward strand.
AATACATGGGCATCGTGTACTCGGCGCTCTTGGGGCTATTCGTGTTTGGTGATCAAATCACAGGGCTAGGTTGGCTTGGCATGGCGCTCATCATTGCCAGCGGCGTTGCAGCAACTGCGCTGCGCCGCCGTACCCAACCCAGTACTGAACCAGAACCTGCCGAGGAGTTTTAAGCATGACGCGTCTTTCTAATTTCAGCACCTTGATTTCTGTTCAAGAGTTGCAAGCACTGCAAACCTCGAATCAGCCGCACATGATTTTTGATTGCAGCTTTGACCTAGCCAAACCCGAAGCAGGCTACGCACAATATCTAGAGTCGCACATTGCAGGCGCGGTGTACGCCAACTTGGATACAAACTTGAGCGTCAAGGGCGATGCAAGCGCAGCATCAGGTGGCAGGCATCCGCTGCCCGCGCGTGAGAAATTCGCAGCTTGGCTCTCCTCCATCGGCTTTACGAATGACATGCAAGCCGTGATCTACGACCGCAACAACACCATGGTGGCAGGTCGCCTGTGGTGGATGCTGCAATGGCTGGGGCACGAGCGAGCGAGCGTGCTAGACGGCGGCTTTCAAACATACGTCGCCTCGCAAGCCATATTAACTAAGGGCTTAGAGACACATCCCCCTGCAAGTCAATTCCAGCTTGGCCTGCCAAGGGTTGCCTTGGTGGACGCGGCACTCGTCTCATCTAAGATGGGTTCCGTGCAAACCGCCATCGTCGATGCTAGAGCCACTCCAAGATACAAAGGCGAAGTCGAGCCGCTCGACCCAGTGGCAGGCCATATTCCATCTGCCTTGAACCGCCCTTTTACGCAAAATTTTGATGAGAGCGGACGCTTCAAATCAGCCGAGCAGTTGCGCTCAGAATTTGACCGACTACTCGCAGGCCGAGACCCCGTGCAAACCGTGCACCACTGCGGCTCAGGCGTGAGCGCTATCCCCAATGTGCTCGCGATGGCCGTGGCAGGCTTGGGACTCACTACGCTTTATGCAGGCAGTTGGAGCGATTGGTGCTCAGATGCATCACGTCCTGTCGCACAAGGTTAACTCTCGCAAGGATCAGCATGAAACTCACAGATTACAAACTAGCCGCATTCGATATGGACTCGACCCTCATCAACATCGAGTGCATTGATGAGATTGCGGATGCGGCTGGCAAAAAAGCCGAAGTAGCTGCCATCACCGAAGCCGCCATGCGCGGCGAAATCACGGACTTCAAAGACAGCTTGCGCCGCCGCCTAGGCTTGCTAAAAGGGGTGCCCGAAGCCGCACTAGAAGAGGTGTATGCCAAGCGCTTGCAGATTAACCCTGGTGTAGAAAAGACGGTAACCGCCTTCAAAGCAGCAGGCATCAAGCTCTTGCTGGTATCAGGCGGTTTTACATTTTTTAGCGACCGTGTGGCTAAACGACTCGGTTTTGACTTTGCTCGTGCCAATGTTTTAGAAATTGAAAACGGACGATTGACAGGCAAGCTAGTCACTCAAGCTTGGGGCGACATCGTGGACGGTGAGGAGAAAAAGAAGCTACTCCTGCAAACCACCACCCAGCTTGGCTTGCAGCCCAATCAGACTATCGCGGTAGGCGACGGCGCTAACGACTTGCCCATGATGTCAGTCGCAGGGCTATCGGTCGCGTACCACGCCAAACCGAAGGTGCGAGAGCAGGCGATGATTCAAATTAACGACGATGGGATGGATGAGCTGCTAAAATACTTTACCTAGTGTACACGATAATTCGTGTACACTAACGATATCCATCTAGAAGGAATTCATCATGCTTAGAAATATCACATTAACGGCGGCTGGCGAATTGATTGATTTAGCCCGCGACAAAGCGCAGTCACAAAAAACAACTTTGAATGAAGAGTTCCGTCGTTGGCTGCGTGTTTACGCTGCGGGGGATGTGCACGCACGGATGGCAGCCTTACGAGTTAAATACGCACACATCAACACAGGCGGACAAAAATTCACTCGCGAAGAAATGAACGATCGCAGCGATAGAAGCAATTAAGATGACAGCCAATTGCTTTGTCGATACCAATATATTTGTCTATCAATACGACCTGTCCGATCCGCGTAAAACGGATAAGGCTTGGGAGTTAATTACTGACTTGCAAGCCAGCGGACGTGGGGTGATTAGCTATCAAGTGATTCAAGAGTTCACGCATGTGATGCTCAAAAAACTAAAGCCCTCGATGAAAATCGAAGAATGCGAAGACATCATTCTCCAAGCCATGAGTCCCATGCTAAGAGTGCAATCCTCTTTGGAGTTGTTTCAATCTGCGCTGTCAATCAAACAGCAAACGGGTTACCAGTGGTACGACAGCCTGATGCTGGCTGCAGCACTGCAAGCGAAATGCAGCACTTTTTATTCCGAAGATTTGCAACATCAAGGCCTCATTCGTGGGATGAAAATCATTAACCCGTTTGAGTCTTAGTTAAGAGTAGCCTCACCGCTGATCATTCACCACGCCACGCAAGTAATGCCCACGGGGTTGCCTCGGCAAATAGCGATTCAGCTCGGTCAGCGCCATCTCGTACACACCACGCTTGAACTCCACCACATCTTCTAGCGGCACCCAATAGTCGTTCCAGCGCCAAGCATCAAACTCAGGGTGGTCGGTCGCGCGTAGATTGACGGCGTTGTCTAGCGCAGTCAATTGCAGCAAAAACCAAATCTGTTTTTGCCCTTGGTAAAAGCCGCGCGACTCGCGGCGAATAAAGTGATCTGGCACTACATAGCGCAACCAATCGCGGGTTCGGGCGAGTATGTGCACATGCTCTGGCAAAAGGCCAACTTCCTCGAGCAGCTCCCGATACATGGCTTGCTCTGGGGTTTCTCCCCTGTCAATGCCGCCTTGCGGAAACTGCCAACTGTGTGTGCGTATGCGCTTGCCCCAAAAAACCTGATGCTTCTGGTTCACCAAAATAATGCCGACGTTGGGGCGAAAGCCCTCGCGGTCTAGCATAATCAAAACCTCAAAAATGTTACAAAGTTAAACTGATTATCCAATGAAAGCATCACAATTTCTCATCACCACCCTAAAAGAAGCTCCCGCCGACGCCGAAGTCGTGAGCCATCAGCTCATGATGCGCGCTGGCCTCATCAAACGCGTGGGCAGCGGCATCTATAACTACATGCCCATGGGCCTGCGAGTCATCCGCAAAGTCGAGCAAATCGTGCGTGAAGAAATGAACGCTGCGGGCGCGGTTGAGCTCTCCATGCCTGTGATTCAGCCTGCCGAGCTGTGGCAAGAGACGGGGCGCTTCGCAGCTATGGGACCTGAACTGCTGCGCATCAAAGACCGCCATGATCGCGACTTTGTGGTGCAACCCACATCGGAAGAGGTCGTCACCGACATTGCACGGCAAGAACTGAAGAGCTATAAGCAGTTGCCTAAAAATTTATATCAAATTCAAACCAAGTTCCGCGACGAGCGCCGCCCACGCTTTGGCTTGATGCGTGGACGCGAGTTCATCATGAAGGATGCGTACAGCTTTGACCGAAACATGGAAGCGGCAAAAGAAAGCTACGCCGCCATGACCACGGCTTATCGCAAAATCTTTGATCGCTTTGGACTTCGTTACCGCGCCGTGGCGGCGGACAGCGGTGCGATTGGTGGTGATCTGAGTGAGGAGTTTCAAGTGATTGCCGCCACGGGCGAAGACGCGATTGTGTATTGCCCGAACAGCGATTACGCAGCCAATATGGAGAAGGCAGAAGCCCTGCAGCCCACACCACGTAAGACTTCCACCAGTGCCGAATTGATGGAAAAGATCGCCACGCCTGGCAATAGCACCTGTGAAGCAGTTGCCGCACAATTGGGATTACCGCTTGCTCGTACCGTTAAATCTTTGGTGTTGGCAACGGACGAATTAGATAAAGCGGGCGCAGTCGTCAAATCGCAAGTGTGGCTGCTACTCGTTCGCGGCGATCATTCGATGAATGAAGTGAAGGTTGCAAAAATCGAAGGCTTAAACAACGCATTTCGCTTTGCAACTGAAGATGAAATTAAAAAACATTTCAACTGCCGCGCAGGCTATTTAGGACCTGTTGATCTTTTTACAAAAAATAATTTTGATGAACGCCACCTCGCTCACTCAATCGGACAAACTGACCAAGCGCCAGATCCGTCATTGATAGTCAAAGTGATTGCGGACCGCGAAGTCGCTGCTATGTCGGACTGGATCTGCGGCGCAAACGAAGCTGGCTATCACCTTCGAGGCGTAAATTGGGGACGCGATTTGCCAGAGCCAGACGTGGTTGCCGACATCCGCAACGTTGTTGCTGGCGACGCATCACCTGATGGCAAAGGCGTGCTGGCGATTGAACGCGGCATTGAAGTCGGTCATGTGTTCTATTTGGGCACGAAGTATTCCAAAGCAATGGACGCGAAGTTTTTGGATATTGACGGCAAGCCCAAGCACTTTGAGATGGGCTGCTACGGCATTGGCATCACACGCCTACCAGCCGCCGCGATTGAGCAAAACCATGACGAGCGCGGCATCATTTGGCCTGACGCGATTGCCCCGTTTACGTTAGTTGTTTGCACCATTGATTACGCCAAGGACGCTGCCGTGAAAGCCACGGCGGATGGACTCTACGAGGCATTGCGCGCTCGCGGCGTAGACGTGATTTTGGATGACCGAGGCGAGCGCCCTGGCATCATGTTTGCCGAGTGGGAGCTGATTGGCGTGCCGCACCGCGTGGTGATTTCTAGCCGTGGACTCAAAGAAGGAACGGTTGAGTATCAGCACCGCAAAGAGACAGCGGCAACCAAGATGGCGGTCGGTGAGTTGGATGCGTTTTTGGCAGAACGCGTGAAATGATACGCCGCCGTCATGTGCTTGCATTTGGCCTAGCGCCTTATCTAGCGCATGCTGGCAATCAAGTCGAAGAGCCGCTAGCTAATGCTGCCCGTACCGCTTTGTCTTCTGCGGTGGCAAACAGTGCGCCGCCAGAGCCTGAGTTTCCCGATACGGCTTCGCGCATCGCTTACTTGCGCTGGCTGGGCGAGATGAGCACGCGCTTAGGGCAACTGGCAAAAGATAAATTAGACCTGACCACTCGGCAAGAACTGTTGCAAACTGTTTGGTACGAATCGAAGCGGGCAGGTCTAGAGACCTCACTGGTACTGGGCTTGATCCAAGTCGAGAGCGCGTTTAGGAAGCACGCTATCTCTAGTGCAGGTGCTCGTGGCTACATGCAAGTCATGCCATTTTGGTCGCGCCTCATTGGCGACGGTGACGCAGGCAAGCTCTTTCACATGCAAACTAATTTGCGCTTTGGCTGTTTAATTTTGCGCCACTACTTAGACCGCGAGGGCGGTGATTTATTTATGGCGCTAGGCCGCTACAACGGCAGCCGAGGACGGGCGGAATATCCAAATAGTGTGCTGATCGCCAAGCGCCGCTGGGATTGATCTGCAAGAGCAATGCCTTGCTAAGCCTTATTCAGCATGGCTTTCAGGGCATTGGCCTTGCTGGAATGTGCGTGCGTAATAGCTATGCCTAGTGCATCGGCAGCATCGGGGCCTGGCAGACTAGGCAATTTCAGCAATCGCATCACCATTTCTTGCACTTGACTCTTTGCCGCTTTGCCGTAGCCCACGACCGCTTGTTTGAGTTGCAGCGCCGTGTACTCGGCAACCGCCACATCGCAGGACACGAGTCCCGTGATGCACGCACCACGCGCTTGCCCCAAGAGCAAGGTGGACTGCGGATTGACGTTGACAAACACAATCTCCACCGATGCCACATCGGGCTGGTAGGTGCGGCAAATTTCTTGCACACCGTCAAACAAAATTTTGAGACGTGCAGGTAAGTTTTTAGTGTTAGCTGATTTCGTACTAATCGTCCCAGAAGCCACATAGGATAAGGCTTGCCCATGAACATTGATTACGCCGTAACCCGTCGTTTGCAAGCCAGGATCGATGCCTAAGATTCGCATAGCCACCGACCTAAAGATCAAAGTACCAGTGCACCGTGTGAAAGAACACAGGCGCGGCAAAACACAGCGCATCAATACGGTCTAACAAGCCCTCCGCGCCTGTCACCGAGCGCGTCCCGCCTGCCCAGTGCGTCACGCCTCGGTCGCGCTTCAGCGCCTTCATCACAAAGTGCCCAAACGATCCAGCGACGCAAGCCACAAACGATAAGGCGAGCGCCTGCGCTGGATATTGGAATGGCGTAATGCCTGCGAGCAAGCCCCCCACAAAGCTGGCCGTGACCACGCCGATGCTCCATGGCAACCACGCAAAACTAGCGCTCACGTTCGGTGCAACCGCTTTGGCGCGGCCACGCTCTTTGAGCCAGCGCCAAGATAAATGCTGAACGATCATGCAAAGCTGCACCACAAAGACCAAGTGAAATAGCAGGAACATGTTTTTGCCATCAAAGCTGTTCTCGGCACGGACAGGAAAGTCGAGCAGCAAGATGGCAGGCACGTGGCTGAGGCCAAAGACGCACACCATGATGCCCCACTGCATCTTGGCATTGCGCTCTAAAAAACGCTCGGGGTCGTTCGACAAAGCGCTCACCACGGGAATGGCTAAGAAGACATAGACAGGGATAAAAACAGTAAATAAATTAAACGACTCACTCATCACCAAGCCATACTGGATGGGCAGTACAACAAAGAAGGCCAGTAGCAAACTGCGGTGATCACCGCGTTTGGTTGGCGAGAGCGTCATGAATTCTCGTAGTGCAAAAAATGACAAAAAAGCAAATAGAACAGTCGCAACTCTATCACCCATCGACCAGCTCAACCAAAAAATAATCACGATCAACCACGAGGTTTTGAGCAGCGCATGGTAGGGGTGGGACTGCACGTTGTCATCTTGGTCTGTTTGATTTTTGCTCAGTTGTAAAAGCCGGAACGAACGCACAACGGTAATGACCGTTGCAAGTGCCAACAGACCAAACACAATCACAAACAGGAGACCCACTTGGTGCTGTGGGCTGAGGCTTTTAATAAAGTCGTTGATCACGGCAATGTCCTCTTCCTATACATCTCTGAGTGCAATCACGGCATCACGCGCGCGGGATAAAAAGACTTTGCGGTCTTCGCCTGCTTCTAATCGAATGGGTGCGCCAAAAGTCACCGAGCACAAAATCGGCACAGGAATCACTTCGCCTTTGGGCATGACGCGCTGCACGTTATTAATCCAAGCGGGTATGAGGCGCACATTTGGAAACTTTTCCGCGAGGTTATAAAGTCCTGCTTTAAACGGCGCTGGTTCGGCTTCAAAGCCGCGTGTGCCTTCTGGGAAGATGATGACCGAGTCGCCGCTTTGAAGTGCGTCAATCAGCGGAGCTAGTGGATCTTCGTCCCCAGCCGTTCGAGCACGCTCGACATACACCACGTTAAATACCGCCGTGGTAATCCACTGCTTAAATTTGGATTTCGTCCAATAGTCCTTGGCCGCAATCGCACGTGTACTGTGGCGTAGCTCGGTGGGCATGGCCGCCCACATGAGCACCAAATCGATGTGGCTTTGATGATTGGCAAAATAAATGCGCTGTTCGGCTTTAGGCGGGCAACCATACCACCGCGCCTGCGTACCCGTGAGAAAGCGCACGAGCCCGAGCAAAAACCAACTCATCATTTGCGCAGAAAACGTCATGCGGTATGACCTCTTAGACTTTTTCCAAAATCACAGCAATGCCCTGCCCCACGCCAATGCACATGGTGCACAGCGCATAGCGCCCGCCAAGGGTGTGTAAGCGGTTAACCGCCGTGGTTGCCAACCTTGCACCTGATGCACCCAGCGGATGCCCCAGTGCAATCGCGCCGCCCCAAGCGTTCACGCACGGATCAGCATCGGCAATTCCCAGTTCGCGTAGTACCGCCAAACCTTGCGCAGCAAAGGCTTCGTTCAGTTCAATCACGTCCATTTGCGCCAGCGTCAAACCCGTGAGTGCCAACACCTTTTGCACAGCAGGTGCAGGACCAATCCCCATAATGCGCGGCGGCACGCCAGCAACAGCCATCCCCACCACACGGGCTCGTGGCGTGAGGCCTTGCTTGGCCGCAGTTGCTTCGTCAGCTAACAAAATCGCACATGCGCCGTCGTTGACGCCACTGGCATTCCCAGCCGTCACAGTGCCGCCTTCGCGCACCACGGGTCTGAGCTTTGTGAGCGACTCAATCGAGGTGGCGCGTGGATGCTCGTCCTGGCTCACTACGATCGCATCGCCCTTCTTTTGCGGAATCGTCACAGGTGTAATTTCATTTGCCAGATAGCCCGCTGCTTGAGCTTTCACGGCATTCAATTGGCTGCGAAGCGCCATCTGGTCTTGGTCGGCGCGGTTAATCTTGTAATCATCTGCCACGTTCTCAGCCGTCTCGGGCATGGAGTCCACGCCGTATTTGGCCTTCATCAGCTTATTGACAAAGCGCCAGCCAATCGTGGTGTCATACACCTGATTGGCGCGGCTAAAGGCACTCTCAGCCTTCGGCATCACAAACGGCGCACGGCTCATGCTCTCCACGCCGCCAGCAATCACAAAATTCATCTCGCCCGCTTTGATAGCGCGAGCCGCTGTGCCAAGCGCGTCAAGGCCTGAGCCGCAAAGGCGGTTAATCGTTGTGCCAGCAACTGTGTGCGGCAATCCCGCAAGCAATGACGCCATGTGTGCCACGTTGCGGTTGTCCTCGCCTGCTTGGTTGACGCAGCCATAGATCACATCGTCAAGCAGCGACCAATCCACGCTGGGATTACGAGCCATGAGTGCGGCGAGCGGAATCGCGCCTAAGTCATCCGTTCGCACCGAGCTAAGTACGCCGCCATAGCGGCCAATGGGAGTGCGAATAGCGTCACAAATAAATGCTTGATTGTGTGCTTGCTTCATATGTAGTTTCTTTCCAAGAAGATAAGATCAGAGTCATGAGTCTAACGAATTCAACATCATCAACATGCACGGTAACGCACCTCATTGTCATGGGCGTTTCTGGCTGTGGCAAAACCAGTCTTGGCACTGAGTTGGCTGCGGCGCTCGATTGGCCATTTTTTGATGCAGACGATTTTCATCCAACCGAAAACGTTGCCAAGATGAGGGCTGGCGAGGCACTGAACGACGCAGACCGTGCCCCGTGGCTCTTGCGGCTCAGCGCCCTCTTGCAAGCCAATCCCCATGCAGTCTTGGCGTGTTCGGCCTTGAAAGAACGATACCGTGATGTCTTGAGGTCGGGATTGCCAAACTTGCGCTTCGTCCATCCGCACGGTGCGTTTGAAATCATCGCGGCACGCATTGAAGCTAGATCAAAAGAGACGGGGCACTATATGCCTGCAAGCCTTTTACAAAGCCAGTTTGAGGCGTTAGAGATGTGCGCGAGTGCGCTGATGGTAGATATAGAAATGCCACGACAAGGGCGCGTGGCATTTGTTTTAGAGCAACTCAAGTTTTGACATGCCCGCCCAAAAACAAACGTTCGATATTCGGATCAGCTAGTAACTCATCCGCCCGCTTGTGCAGCACCAAGCGACCCGACTCCAGCGCAATGGCTTCATCGGCCATCTTCAAGGCGCTCTTGACGTTTTGTTCGACCATCAAGATCGTTGTCCCCTCTTCATCCGCCAAGCGGCGCAAGAGCTTAAACACGTCTTGAACGACGATGGGTGACAGGCCAATCGATGGCTCGTCAATCAATAGCACTTTGGGACGCAAAAGTAAGGCACGCGCAATCTCCAACTGCTTTTGCTCGCCACCAGATAAAGCACTTGCTTGACTGTTGATACGCTGTACAACACGGGGAAAGAATTTGAGCACTTCAGGGATGCGCTCATTCGTTATTTTTGAGCCTAACGTGATACCGCCAAGTTCTAAGTTTTCTTTCACGGTGAGCTGCGGAAATAAATTGCGCCCTTGCGGCACAAAGGCCACGCCCTTAGCCAGCAAGGCTTTGGG
>JANPAS010000011.1:0-31562 GCA_031430035.1 Comamonadaceae bacterium
CGCGCTTTGTCTTCGTCACCTGGGTAGCCGCCTAGAGGTGTCAGCGCGTCGGGCGCAAATGCCATGTAGCCATCTAGTGCCAAGCGCCGTGTGATGTCTTCGATGTGCGGATTGAGGCCGCGGTTTTCATGGATCACCAAAATAGCGGGAAGTTTTGTTGCGCCTGATCTGGCAGGTCGCACAAGGTAGCCCCTTACCTCGCCGTAACCCTGCGGTGACGGGTACGTGATCCACTCGATTTTAAGCCTTGCATCGTCAGGTTTGATTTGCTGCGCGAGCGCGAAATTAGGGCTGAGTGCAGCCAAAATGCCAGTGGCTGTCATGCCAACGGTAGCAAATTTTTGTGCGCGCTCTAAAAAACCTCGTCTGTCGATGCCGCCGTGAACGTAGGCATCAAACAAAATCAATAACTCTTGGTCGAAATCTTGTGCCGTGAGGCGTGGTGTTGTCATGCTGAACTCCTAATAAAAGTAGAGTCTAAATGCTACGCCCATTCGGACGGTTTGAAACCTACGGTAACCCTATTCGCTGTCCACAAGATGACAGGACGCTTGATAACACTTGGGTGGGCAATCATGACGGCTTTGGCGCTCTCGCTATCCACGACTGAAGCCTGCACGCTCGCATCCAGCTTGCGCCAAGTGGTGCCCGTTCGGTTAAGCAGCTTCTCCCAGGGCATGGCCTGCAGGCCAATACCAATAAGGGCTGCGGGCACACCTTGTTTTTTAAAATCATGAAAAACGTAGTCAATTTTTTGCTCAACGAGGTAAGCGCGAGCCTTTTTGACAGTGTCGCAATTGGGGATGCCGTAGAGAGTGATGGGTGGGGTGATAGCGTTCATGAGCAGAATTATGGCGATTAAGATTCCCGCATGAGAAAAATCATCCAAAACCTAGCTGGCTCGCAAATCCGCGAAGTGGTCAATAGCGCCATTGACGCACCAGATATTTTGAAATTTTGGTTTGGCGAAAGCGACGAAGTCACGCATCCTGCGGTGATAGAAGCGGCCTGCCAGTCGTTGAAGGCTGGCGAGACTTTCTACACGGCGAACTTGGGGCTTTTAGAGTTGCGCGAAGGTGTAGCGGCGTATATGGCTCGGCTGCATGGTTCGAGCCGTAACCCGATCTCCGTCAATCGCATTGCCATCACCTCAGGTGGGGTGAGTGGCTTGATGCTAGCTTCGCAAATGATAGTGAATGCAGGAGATGCGGTCGTTTGCGTCACGCCGATTTGGCCGAATTTGCCGCAGCAGGCCATCATCATGGGTGGAGTTGTTAAATCAGTGCCGCTGTACGCAGAAGCTGGAGAATGGAAACTCAATATCCACAAGCTCTGCGAGGCGGTAACAAAGTCGACGAAGCTACTGCTTATCAACGCGCCGAGTAACCCGACGGGCTGGACTTTGACGCGAGAGGAGCAGCAAATCATCCTAGACCATTGCCGCAAAACGGACACATGGATCATTAGCGACGAGGTGTATGAGCGGCTCTACTACGAATCCATCGATGCAAGCAATCCACATGGTTGTGCGCCTTCGTTTTTAGATATTGCCGAGCCAGAAGATAGGCTCATCGTCACGCACAGTTTTTCCAAAACTTTTTTGATGACAGGCTGGCGATTGGGCTGGCTGGTCGTGCCGCCAAGCTGTTTGGACGCGATGGGTAAGCTGATTGAGTTCAATACTTCCTGCGCACCCAGTTTCGTACAAAAAGCCGCGCTGGAGGCTTTGCAGCGCGAGGATGAGATCACGCCCAAACTGGTGGCGCATTTCAAGCTATGCCGCGATACGCTCGTTCCGCTGTTGCAAGCTGTGCCTTATGTGACAGTCAGGCCTGCCAGAGGTGGCATGTATGCCTTCTTCAAAATCGATGGATTTGATGATTCGCTCGCGCTTGCCAAACGGCTGGTAAGCGAAGCGGGGCTTGGCCTAGCGCCTGGTAGCGCCTTTGATTTAGCGCCAGCAACGGCGGGCGAAGGTTGGATGCGTTGGTGCTTTGCGTCTAGCGATGTCGCCAGATTGGTTTCGGGGGTGAAACGCTTGGAATTTTGGTTAAAAAGTCAGCAAAAATCTTGATCTAAGTCAATTTGTCAGCCTAGTGAAAACCCGCGTGTTTTACAATCATTGGGTTTGCAACTCTGAAAGCGTCCCAAAATGTCTCAACCGCAGTCAAAACCTGTGCGACCCGAATTCCGCAACATCAACGCGTTTACCGACCTGACAACCTACCGCATGACGGCTGGGGCTTGGGTTTCCATCCTTCACCGTGCCAGCGGCGCGATCATGTTTCTTCTCTTGCCCTCCATCATTTGGATGTTTGACAAGTCCATCTCAAGTGAATTCTCCTATGCCAAGTTCACGGCGCTATTCAATATTGGCGCAGGTTTTGTACCAGGCTGGTTCTTCAAACTGGTGGCGCTGGCTCTGATTTGGTCGTATTTGCATCACTTGACCGCTGGGCTGCGTCACCTCTGGATGGACGTGAGCCACAAGGCTGTCACCAAAACCTTTGCCAAAAAATCCGCAGTCGCCACATTTGCGATTAGCTTGCCTCTGACGGCGGCTTTGGCTGCCAAGTTGTTTGGCCTGTATTGATTGAAAGACGTAAAAAATGACAAATATTCTTAAAAGCATGGCAAAGAGTACGAGTAACGGTGCATTGCGAGGCTGGCTGGCACAGCGCGTCACGGCTGGCTTGATGGCGGTGTTTACGCTGATCGTGCTCTTGCAAGTGATTTTTAACAAAGGCGCGATGGGCTACGACAAATGGGCGGGCATTTTTGCTTCGCAGCCGATGAAAGTCTTGACCTTCGTCGTGATCCTCGCACTCGCATGGCATGTACTGCTGGGCATGCAAGAGATTTACATGGACTACATCAAACCCGTCGCCTTGCGCCTTGCGTTGAAAGTCTTTACCGTCCTTTGGTTAGTCGGCTGCGCTGGCTGGGCGATTCAAGTTTTGTGGAGAGTCTAAAAGTGAATAGTGTTAATCAAAATCAATATACGAACTCAAACATCGCTCGGCGCAAGTTCGACGTGGTCATTGTGGGTGCAGGCGGCTCTGGCATGCGCGCATCCTTGCAATTGGCACGTGCGGGCCTCAATGTCGCGGTGCTCTCCAAAGTGTTCCCCACGCGCTCGCACACCGTGGCAGCGCAGGGTGGCATTGGCGCCTCACTAGGCAATATGAGCGCAGATACTTGGCATTACCACTTCTATGACACGGTTAAAGGCTCGGACTGGCTGGGCGACCAAGACGCGATTGAGTTTATGTGTCGCGAAGCACCGAAGGTCGTGTACGAGCTTGAGCACATGGGCATGCCGTTTGACCGCAATGCGGATGGCACGATTTACCAGCGTCCATTCGGCGGCCATACCGAGAACTACGGCGAAAAACCCATGCAGCGTGCTTGCGCTTCGGCAGATCGTACGGGTCACTCGATGCTGCACACGCTGTATCAGCAAAATTTAAAGTCCAACACAAACTTCTTTGTCGAGTGGATGGCACTCGACTTGATTTTGAATGACGACGGCGACTGCGTTGGCGTGACGGCACTAGAGATGGAAACAGGCGATCTGTTCATCATGGAAGCCAAAACCGTGCTCTTGGCCACTGGCGGTGCAGGACGTATTTTTGCGGCTTCTACGAATGCGTTTATCAATACGGGAGATGGCCTCGGTATGGCGGCTCGCGCAGGCATTCCTCTGGAAGACATGGAGTTTTGGCAATTCCACCCCACAGGCGTGCATGGTGCTGGCGTGTTGCTCACCGAAGGCTGCCGAGGCGAAGGCGCGATTTTGCTGAACTCTAACGGCGAACGCTTTATGGAGCGTTATGCGCCAACACTGAAAGATCTTGCACCCCGTGATTTTGTGTCGCGCTGCATGGACCAAGAAATCAAAGAGGGACGCGGTTGCGGCCCTAATAAAGATCACATCTTGCTCAAACTCGATCACCTTGGCGCAGAAACTGTGATGAAACGTTTGCCATCCGTCCATGAAATCGGCATTAACTTTGCCAACGTGGACGTGACCCGCGAGCCAATCCCAGTGGTGCCGACGATTCACTACCAAATGGGCGGTATCCCAACCAATATCAACGGTCAAGTGGTGATTCAAAAGAATGGAAATGACAACAGCGTGGTGAATGGTCTCTACGCTGTGGGCGAATGCTCTTGCGTCAGCGTCCACGGTGCGAATCGCTTGGGTACTAACTCATTGCTCGATTTGTTAGTGTTCGGCCGTGCGGCAGGCAACCACATCGTGGCATCTAACTTGAAAGATCAAGCATTTAAAGCCATGCCAGCAACAGCAGCGGACAAAACCTTGGAGCGCTTAAATCGCTTAGAGGCTGACACCAGCGGCGAATATGCGCAGGATGTAGCGAACGATCTTCGCGCTGCCATGCAGTTCCACGCAGGCGTGTTCCGCACGCAGGCGGCGATGGATGAGGGCGTGACCAAAATTGCTGCACTGCGTAAGCGCGTGAATGCGATTGGCCTCAAGGACAAATCCAAAGTCTTCAATACAGCGCGGATCGAAGCGTTGGAAGTTGAAAACTTGATCGAAGCCGCAGAAGCCACCATCGTCTCAGCAGCTGCGCGTCACGAGTGCCGCGGCGCTCACACTGTGAGCGATTACGAGCGTCCAGTGGACGATCCAGTCGCGCCGCTAGGTCGTAACGATCCAGTTTGGATGAAGCACACGCTGTGGTACTCCGAGGGCAATCGTTTGGATTACAAAGCCGTGAAACTCACACCGCTTACTGTGGATTCTGTGCCGCCCAAAGTACGTACCTTCTAAAGAATAAGTAAAAAATAAGGAAATTTGAAAATGGCAAAACGTACCTTCCACATTTACCGTTACGATCCCGACATCGACGCAAAACCGCGTATGGAAAAAATAGAGCTAGAGCTTGACGGTGGTGAGCGCATGCTGCTCGACGCGCTGATGAAACTTAAAGCGCAAGACCCAACGGTGAGCTATCGCCGTTCATGCCGCGAAGGCGTATGCGGTTCTGATGCCATGAACATCAATGGCAAAAATGGTCTTGCATGCTTGACCAATTTGAATACGCTCAAAGACCCCATCGTCTTGAAACCTTTGCCTGGGCTTCCTGTGGTGCGTGATTTGATTGTGGACATGACGCAATTCTTTAAGCAATACCACTCGATCAAACCTTACCTCGTGAACGACACGCCGCCGCCAGAAAAAGAGCGCTTGCAAAGCCCTGTGCAGCGCGAAGAGTTAGACGGACTCTACGAGTGCATCTTGTGCGCGAGCTGCTCCACATCGTGCCCCTCGTTTTGGTGGAATCCTGATAAGTTTGTGGGACCAGCAGGTTTGTTGCAGGCGTATCGCTTTATTGCTGATAGCCGTGACCAAGCGACGACTGAGCGACTTGATAACTTGGAAGACCCGTACCGCTTGTTCCGCTGCCACACGATCATGAACTGCGTGGACGTGTGTCCTAAAGGTTTGAATCCAACGTTGGCGATTGGCAAGATTAAAGAGCTCATGGTGGCAAGGTCGGTCTAAGTGCTTTTAGACGAACGAGCGCTCTCCAAACTCAAATGGCGTTCGCGCCGTGGGATGCTGGAGAACGATCTGTTTGTTGAGCGGTTCTTTTCTCGGTACGAGTCTTGCTTGACTAAGGATGACGAAGCTGGGATGTATGCCCTAATGGATTTGTCGGATAACGATTTAATGGATTTATTGTTGTCTAGAAAGCGGTTGGATGAGGTTGAAATTCGTGATTTGCAGTCCAGTAATGGCTTGGTCACGAAAGTTCAGGTTGAAAATGTATTAACGATGTTGATGAATAAGACTTAAGGAAATTAAAAATGAAACTATCTGATAACAAAGCTACGATATCTTTTTCCAATGGCACGCCCAGCTTCGAAGTGCCTGTTTATGCAGGCAATATCGGCCCTGATGTTTTAGATATTCGTAAGCTGTATGGCACGACGGGCATGTTCACTTATGACCCCGGTTTCATGTCCACGGCGGCTTGCCAATCTGCGATTACGTATATTGATGGCGACAAGGGTGAACTCTTGTATCGTGGCTACCCGATTGAGCAAATCGCAGAAAAATGTGACTTTTTAGATACCTGCTATTTGCTGCTCCGCTCTGAGTTGCCAACTGACACACAGAGAAAAGACTTCCACAAGCTGGTGACGATGCACACCATGGTGAACGAGCAAATGCAATTTTTCTTGCGTGGCTTCCGCCGGGATGCGCATCCGATGGCAATTTTGACAGGCCTCGTTGGCGCAATGTCTGCCTTCTACCACGACAGCACGGACATCAACAATGCCGAACACCGCGAAATTGCGGCGATTCGCTTGATTGCCAAAATGCCAACATTGGTGGCAATGGCCTACAAATACAGCGTCGGTCAGCCGTTTGTTTATCCTAAAAATAATCTTTCATACGCGGGTAATTTCTTGCACATGATGTTTGCCACGCCTTGCGAAGAGTATGTTGTCAATCCTGTGATGGAACGCGCAATGGATCGCATTTTCACCCTGCACGCTGACCATGAGCAAAACGCGTCGACATCGACTGTTCGTTTGTGCGGCTCGTCAGGTACGAATCCGTTTGCAGCGATTGCTGCTGGCGTGGCTTGCCTTTGGGGGCCTGCACACGGCGGCGCGAATGAGGCCTGTTTGCAAATGCTAGAAGAGATTCAAGCCAAAGGCGGACTCTCGTATGTCGCGGAGTTCATGGAAAAAGTCAAAGACAAAAACTCTGGCGTGAAGCTGATGGGCTTTGGTCACCGCGTGTACAAAAACTTTGACCCACGCGCTAAATTGATGCAAGAGACCTGCCGCGAGGTGTTTGCAGCACTTGGCGTGGCTAACGATCCGATCTTGCAATTGGCGCAGGCGCTAGAGAAGATTGCACTGGAAGACGATTACTTTGTCTCACGCAAACTCTATCCAAACGTCGATTATTACTCTGGCATCGTGCAGCGCGCCATTGGCATTCCTGTGTCGTTGTTCACTGGTATTTTTGCCTTAGCACGTTCTGTAGGCTGGATTGCTCAACTGAATGAGATGATTGGCGACCCCGAGTACAAAATTGGTCGTCCACGTCAATTGTTTACAGGCTCAAAGCGCCGCGATGTACCTGCTTCTACACACCGTTAATTGCTAAAGCTTATGCGCTAAATGCTGGATCTCAACAATCACTTTCTGATCGCCATGCCTAGCATGGAGGATGCGGATTTTGAAAAAACGGTGGTATTTGTTTTTGATCATGGTACTAATGGCGCTGCAGGGCTGGTGATCAATCGCCCGAGCGATTCCACCATTAAACAAATGTTTTATCGGATGGATTTGGGGCTTGGGCGAGACGACTTGCTCTCAACGCCCGTGTTCAATGGCGGTCCCATTTTTACGGATCGTGGTTTTGTGCTCCATGAAGCACAGCAAACCCTAGAGCTTGGTTCTGAAGGCTTCACGCCCAGTAAAGCTTCGTTTTGGATGTCAACGCTGGAGGTGCCGGGCGGTTTGGAGATGACCACATCACGCGATGTGCTCGAAGCCTTATCGAGCGGTGCTGGGCCACAAAAAATGTTTCTCGCACTCGGTTATGCGGCATGGCAAGCAGGACAGTTAGAGCGTGAAATTGCCCACAACGATTGGCTGACTGTCCCTGCGGACCACAGCATTATTTTTGATCTTCCCGTGGCCAAGCGCTATGACGCTGCGCTGGCGCTTTTGGGGTTAGACGAGATGACGTTGATGCCTAGTGGGGGAGTTATGCAATGACAGCAAGCGCTGCCATCCAGCAATTTTTAGCTTTCGACTGGGGTAAGTTGCGTGTGGGTGTTGCCAGCGGCAATACGCTGACAAAAAATGCGCAAAGCGTCGCTACGCTGACCGAGCAAGGCGTAGCGCGAGATCAGGCGATTTTGAAGCTAGTCAAAGAATGGCGACCTCATGCTTTGGTAGTGGGTGTGCCATATCACCCTGATGGTGCACCGCACAAAAACACTAAGCTTGCCAAACAGTTTGCGCAAAATTTGCGCGGCTTAACGGGCGCTCTCGTGCATGAAGTGGATGAGCGGTACAGCACGACCGAAGCAAAGGCCGATAATCCAAGGGCGAGAGAAGCCAAGTTGGATGCGTTTTCCGCTTGCATCATCCTAGAACAATACATGAGGAGTTTGCCTGAATGAATGCTGAACAGCTTTATGCAGATTTACGTGACGGACTGGAGCCTTGGCGAAGCAGCACAACTCAATGGGTTGGCATTGCATCAGGCGGTGCTTGGATGGCGGAGCGCTTGCAACAAGATTGGGGTTTAGACAAGATCGGCATCATTTCGAGCTCTATGCATCGTGACGATTATTTGCGCCGAGGCAGTAAGGCCGCTAGTTCACGGACAGAATCCACGAGTCTGCCATTTGATGTGTCGGGCGCGCATATTGTGCTGTTAGATGATGTGCTCTATACGGGCCGTACGATACGCGCAGTCATGAACGAGCTGTTTGACTACGGCAGACCTGCTAGCGTTCGCCTTGCCGTGCTGGTTGATCGCGGTGGACGTGAACTGCCGCTGCAAGCAGATTTTGCAGCGTACAAAGCGCAGATGAATCCAACTGAATCGATCAGGCTCCTTCGTGCGGTGGACGGCAGCTTTTCATTTGAGAGAAAATAAGCCCCTAAGATGAAAAATCCTCAACTCAACAAAAACGGCGAGCTGATTCATTTGCTCTCGACCGAAGGGCTACCGAAAGACATCCTGACGCATATTTTGGATACGGCGGCTAACTTTGCCAGTATCAATGACCGCGAAGTGAAGAAGTTACCCCTGCTGCGCGGTAAAACAGTTTTCAATCTTTTCTTTGAAAACTCGACCCGAACCCGCACGACGTTTGAAATTGCTGCGACACGTCTTTCAGCCGATGTGATGAATCTAGACATCGCTCGCTCATCCGCCTCCAAAGGCGAGAGCTTGCTCGACACCATTGCCAATCTCTCGGCCATGGCTGCGGACATTTTTGTAGTCAGACACAGCGAGTCGGGCGCACCGTATTTGATCGCACAAAATTTGCCACCGCATATTCACGTCATCAATGCGGGTGATGGTCGCCATGCGCACCCGACGCAGGGCTTGCTGGATGTGCTCACCATCAGGCACTACAAAAAAGATTTTGCCAATCTCACGGTCGCCATCGTGGGCGATGTGCTCCATTCACGTGTGGCGCGAAGCGATATTCACGCGCTCACGACACTGGGCTGCGCCGAAGTGCGTGTGGTGGGTCCCAAGACGCTTGTGCCGTCCGATATGGCGGCTTTAGGTGTGCGGGTCTGTCATAGCTTGCAAGAGGGCATTACGGGCGCGGATGTGGTCATCATGTTGCGCCTGCAAAACGAACGCATGGGCGGCGCTTTGCTGCCTAGCAGCCACGAATACTTTAAGAGCTATGGCCTGACGCAAGAAAAGCTCCAGTGGGCAAAATCAGACGCCATCGTGATGCATCCTGGCCCGATTAACCGAGGCGTGGAAATTGACTCCTCTGTGGTTGATGGTGCGCAAAGCGTCATCTTGCCTCAAGTCAGTTTTGGCATCGCGGTACGTATGGCGGTGATGAGCATCGTCTCCGCGAATGAAGGAGATGCCAAATGAAGATATTGATTCAAGGTGGTCGCATCATTGATCCGAAAAGTGGACTTGACCAGCAAGGTGATGTGGCTGTGGCGAATGGTCGCATTGCCTCGCTAGGACGAGTCGTGCAAGGCTTTCAGCCCGATAAAGTGATTGACGCCAGTGGTTGTTGGATTATTCCAGGCTTGGTGGATTTGAATGCGCGTCTTGGCGAGCCTGGTGGCGAACACGCTCACATGCTCCAGTCCGAGCTTGCAGCTGCAGGTGCGGGCGGCGTGACATCCGTCGTGTGTCCGCCTGACACCTCGCCCGTGCTGGATGAGCCAGGTCTTGTAGAGATGCTCAAGTTTCGCGCTCAAAAACGCCATGCGGCGCGTGTCTTTCCACTGGGAGCACTCACACGCGGTTTGAAGGGCGAATCACTCACCGCGATGCTGGAACTGTTTGACGCAGGCTGCGTTGGATTTGGTCAAGCCGAAGTGCCGATTGTGAACACGCAAACGCTGCAGCGTGCCATGCAATACGCCGCCACGCATGACCTTACGGTTTGGCTCAGGCCACAGGACGCGTGGCTTGGCAAGGGAATTGCAGCCAGCGGGGCTTATGCCACAAGGCTTGGGCTCTCGGGCATTCCCGTGATGGCGGAAACGATTGCTTTGCAAACGATATTTGATTTGCAGCGCAGTACGGGCGCACGAGTGCATTTGCAGCGCATCAGTTCTAGCGCAGGCGCAGCTTTACTCAAAGCGGCTAAAGCGGAAGGCCTGCCTGTGACGGCTGACGTCAGTATGAATTCCCTCTTCCTTGTCGACAACGACATTGGCTACTTCGACAGCCGTATGCGTCTCTCGCCACCACTGCGTCAATCGCGCGACCGCGATGCACTCAGGGCCGCCATCATTGACGGCACGATTGACGCCATCGTCTCAGACCACACGCCCGTCAGCGAAGACGGCAAAGCGCTGCCATTTGCTGAAGCTGAAGTGGGCGCAACGGGATTGGAGTTGTTGCTCAATCTGACGCTGCGTTTTGCTGCTGAGACAAAGATCACCGTTGCACAGGCGCTGGAGTGTGTCTCTACGCGGGCTGCCAAGGTTCTGGCTAAGGACAGCATTGGCCACTTGAGCCTGCATGGGCAAGCGGATGTCGTCGTGTTTGACCCCAAAGCTATTTGGTCTGTTAATGCTCAAAATTTACTGAGTCACGGTAAGCACACGCCTTTCTCGGGATTTGAGTTTGTGGGCAAAGTGAAAGCCACGGTTGTGAACGGACATCTGGCGTATGAAGGCAGCGTTTAAGCTGATTCGCGCCGTCCTGCACTTGTTGCGGGGATACTGGATTATCAAAACGCAGTTTGCAAAAATATCGCAAAAAAAGCGTGCGGATCATGTTCAGCAATGGTCAGCGCAGTTGCTGTCTATCTTAGGCTTGCAATTACGGGTGATCGGGGAGCCTATTGCAGGCGGGATGATCGTCGCCAACCACATCTCTTGGCTGGATAACGTGGCGATCCATGCAGCGCATTTTTGCCGTTTTATTGCCAAATCTGATATTAAAAATTGGCCTTTAATTGGCTATCTGACGGACCAAACGGGCATGCTCTTCATTGAGCGAACCAGTCGCCGTGATGCGCACCGCGTGGTGGAGGCTGTAGCGGCGCGATTGCAAGCAGGCGACTGTGTGGCCGTGTTCCCCGAGGGCACGACTGGCGAGGGGCGTGAGCTACTGCCTTTTCACGCCAACATGATTCAAAGTGCGATTGAGGCCAATAGCAAGGTACAGCCTGTGGCGATTCGTTACATCGATTCGGCAAGCGGCGAGCAATCCTTTGCGCCTAGTTTTATCGGTGACGATACGCTTTTGCAATCCGTATGGCGTACCCTGCGTGCCAAACCCATGACTGCCGTGCTTGTGTTTGGCGAACCTGAGTTGGCTGCGGGGCGCGACAGGCGAACTTGGGCGAATGACCTTCGCACCACCATTCATACAATGCTCTCATGACCGACATCGCAACACCATCAAATTTTAAGTTTTGCCCCCAGTGCGGAACAGGCTTGTCCTGGATTAGTGCCGAAGAGGACGGCGGGGCAAAATCCCGCTGGCGCTGCACCGCTTGCAGTTTTGTGCACTGGAATAATCCAACGCCCGTGCTGGCCGCCGTCGTTGAAATCAAAGAAACAGGCCAAATTCTGCTTGCGCGTAACGCTGCTTGGAGCGGCAAATTTTTTGCACTCATTACAGGCTTTATGGAAGCGGGCGAGTCGCCACAAGAAGGCATTTCGCGCGAGGTCAAAGAAGAAACCAATCTTGATGTGAGCAAACTCAATCTCATTGGTGCGTATGACTTTAAGCGCATGAATCAAGTCATCATTGCGTACCATGTGGTGGCTAGCGGCGAGGTTATCTTGTCGCCAGAGCTTGTGGAATATAGGCTGTTTGCTCCTGAAGACTTAAAATGTTGGCGTGCTGGAACGGGCTACGCACTGGCCGATTGGTTAGTTACAAAGGGCATCACGCCGCAATTTGTCGAACTACCGCCCAGACCCGATGCAACCTATACAAAAGACTCCGAATGAACATTGATAAAGAACTCGACACCAGCGGCCTCAATTGCCCGCTGCCTATTTTGAAAGCAAAAAAAGCTTTAGCTGAAATGACCAGCGGACAGCTGCTTCGCGTGACGGCAACCGATGCAGGTTCGATGCGCGACTTTGCAACTTTTGCCAAGCAAACGGGAAACGAACTGCTCGATCAGCAGGTCGTTGGCAATGCCTTTGTACACACGCTCAAGCGGCGCTAAATTGCAGTGCTAGGTGCCACTAAGCGCCTGTATTTCGCCCAGAGCGATTCGTTGTTTTCAATGTGCGCGGAGTTGATAGGAATGCAATCCACAGGGCACACTTGCACGCACTGCGGCTCATCAAAATGTCCGACGCACTCCGTACATTTGTGCGGGTCAATCTCATAAATTTCTTCGCCCAAATAAATCGCCTCGTTGGGGCATTCGGGCTCGCAGACATCGCAGTTGATGCAAGCGTCGGTGATCATTAGCGCCATTATTTTTGACCTAAAGCCGTCAGTACATTAGGGCTAACCATTTCGGATACATCACCGCCCAGTTTAGAAATTTCTCGTACCAAGGTTGAACTGATGCACTGCACGTTAGAGGTGGGTAGCAAGAACACGCTCTCTACGCTGGGCAGCATCTTTTTATTCATCGCCGCCATTTGAGTTTCATAGTCAAGATCCGTGCTATTTCTGATACCGCGAACGATGATGCTCGCGTTTTGCGCCTTGCAAAAATCGACCAACAACCCATCAAACGGCACCACCACCAAATTAGCAGAATTCTTGCAAGCAGCCTTTGTCAGATTTATCCGCTCATCTAAAGTAAACAGTGTTTTTTTGTGATGTGCCACCGCTACAGCAATAACGACTTCATCAAACATCGTTGCGGAGCGCGTGACAATATCCAGATGCCCCAGCGTGATGGGGTCAAAGGTGCCGCTATAGACTGCAATT
Organism: Comamonadaceae bacterium; assembly: GCA_031430035.1. Classification (GTDB taxonomy): domain Bacteria; phylum Pseudomonadota; class Gammaproteobacteria; order Burkholderiales; family Burkholderiaceae_C; genus JASGCK01. Next base: position 13,142 of record JANPAS010000011.1, read on the forward strand.
TTTTTGCTCATGATGGCATTATCCCTTTTGTAGCAAGTGGTAGCAAACCATGCCTGCTTTGCCTTGGCGAGTGATTGAAAGGCCGAAAGGCGCAAGCTCCTCATTCTTCCACACGCGATCCGATTCCAAGTAGAGAAGCCCTTGCGCCTTGACGATACGAGCAGCAGCTTTTAGTGCTGGCGTATACAAATCAGACTGGAATGGGGGGTCTAAAAATACGACATCAATACTGCTGGCCGCTAGGCGAGCCATATGCGCCATTGCCTCGCCTTGAACAATTTGCACATTCTTCGCAGACAGCCTATCCCGCAGGCCAATCAGGGAGGGGCACAGCGAAGGGTCTTGCTCGCAGACCAAGACCGACGTGGCTCCGCGCGATGCGGCCTCAAAACCTAGCGCGCCCGTACCAGCAAACGCATCCACGCAGTAGAGGCCCGTCAGGTCTTGCCCGAGCCAGTTGAACAGCGTCTCCCTCACGCGATTGGGTGTGGGGCGAAGACCTTCCTTGCTGGCGACGGTTAGCAAGCTGCGCTTCCATTGACCGCCAATGATTCTGATCTCAGAAGAACCCCCCTGTCGCTTTGCGACATCCCCCCAGCCGTGCAGGGGAGAACTTTGTTTTTTAGTTTGCCCCTGCGCAGTAGGGGAAATGTCAGCACGAGCTGACAAAGGGGTTCTTCCGTTCTTCATGTCTCTTTCGAGATACTAATGGTTGGGAACTTGCTAGAAAAATCTTTCGCTTTGCTGGCAATTTTGACCGCCACTTGCCGCGCAATCGCTTTGTAAATCGCCGACACATCGCCGTCAGGATCGGCAACCACAGTGGGTTTGCCGCTGTCCGCCTCAACGCGAATTTGCATATTGAGCGGGAGTGCACCCAAATAATCCATGCCGTAGTTGTGCGCCATTTTTTTACCACCGTCCACACCAAAGATATGCTCTTGATGGCCGCAGTTGCTACACACATGCACCGCCATGTTCTCTACGATGCCCAAGATAGGCACGCCCACTTTTTCAAACATCTTGATACCTTTTTTGGCATCCAATAGCGCGATGTCTTGCGGTGTCGTCACAATCACCGCGCCCGTCATCGGTACGCGCTGCGAGAGCGTCAGCTGTATATCGCCTGTGCCAGGCGGCATATCGACGATCAAATAATCTAAGTGGCCCCAATTGGTTTGACGCAAGAGTTGCTCCAGCGCCTGGGTTGCCATCGGGCCACGCCAAATCATGGCTTCATCTTTGTCCACTAAAAAACCAATCGACATGACCTGCACGCCGTAGTTTTCCATCGGATCCATCGTCTTGCCATCTTCGGACTCAGGACGACCTTCAATGCCCATCATCATGGGTTGACTGGGGCCGTAGATGTCAGCGTCCAAAATGCCAACCGCAGCACCTTCCGCGGCCAAGGCCAGCGCCAAATTGACGGCGGTTGTGCTCTTACCCACGCCGCCTTTGCCCGACGCAACTGCGACGATGTTTTTGATGTTGGGCAGCAGTGCTACGCCGCGCTGCGCTGCATGAGTAGCCACTTTGGTACTGATTTGTACCGAGACATTACTCACCCCAGATACAGTTTTAGCGGCAGCAATCAAGGCACGCCTTAAAAGCGCGTGCTGGCTTTTGGCTGGGTAGCCCATTTCCAAATCAAACGACACATCACCATTGGCAAAGCTGACGTTTTTGATTTGTTTAGTACTGACAAAATCTTTGCCTGTGTTGGGGTCTAGGACAGAGGTGAGGGCGGAGAGTAGTTGGGTAGTGTCTTGCATAGCGCCTGATTGTAGTTAAGCAATGCGGCGCAATCTGGTCGCCTGCATAATGGCGACACTATGAATTCTTCGCTAGAGAACACCCTTCAAGTTGCGGTCGTGATGCGCCAAGTGCCCAACACGGGTGTGGCTGCACGCTGGCAGTCTCACCGCTGGGAGCTTGCCAGCGTCACCCCTGTGCAGGCGGTCGATGACGCAGCGGTCAACGCACATTCAAAAACATACTCACCTTTGGATGTGCAGCTATTTAAAGACGATGCCCAGGGCTACCGTTTAAACGTGGAGAGCCCCGCGCCGTGCTGGTTTGTGATGTGGCGTATGGAGGAGGGCGATGAGTTTCCTGATGTGCAAGCCGTGTCGCTGAGTTACCACGACGCGGGGCGTTGGCTGGATTCGCAAGAGCGTGTAGACCAAGTGCCACTTCTGCCCCACTATCCTGAGTTGGTGGAGACGCTCCGCGAGTTTGTTGACTTGCACGACACACCAGAAGTAAAACGCCGCAAACGGCCAGACAGTTTTAAAACGCTCACTGATCGGTTTGGTAAGCCAGCGAGGGTGTCACATGGCTGAGGGTCACCCATCTGATAAAGGATTTTTAGGGCGTTGGTCAGCACGGAAAGTGGCGGTCAAAGAAGGCAAGCCTATTGCTGACATTACAAGACCTGCTCCGCAAGCCATGGCAGTATTGCCCTCGCGGACTGCACAGCCCACAGAGGCCGTGGGTAAAGGTCTACAAGAGCTGCCTGCATTGACACTGGAAGATGTTGCCGCGCTCACGCCCGCATCCGATTTCAGCACCTTCGTTGCCAAAGGCGTGGATAGCGTCGTCAAAAATGCAGCGATGAAGAAACTGTTTGCTGATCCGCACTACAACATCATGGATGGTCTCGACATCTACATTGGCGACTACAGCACGCATGCACCAATGCCACAATCTGTAATTGACGAAATCACCAAAGATGGTTTTTTGAATATGTTCCAAAAAGAGGAAGTGCCCCCTAATGACAACCCTGATTTGCAATTGCAACGAGACGATGCCGCTGGACGAGAAGGCGCTATCGATAGCGCTCTCCAGTCACCTCAAGATCCCGCAGGACTTGAAACTGCACAGCCTCTTGTGCCGCCGCCAAGCACCTGAGTTCCAGCGTGCCATTGTGGATGTGGCCAAAAGGGCTGACCCGAGCGAGAACATCGTCATCGCCTGCACACAAGAGCAGCGACTATTTAGCGAGCTTGCAGAGCAAACCGAAGGCGCGCAAACCCTATCCGCCCCCATCAAGTTCATCAATATCCGCGAGAGCGGCGGCTGGAGCAAGGACGCAGCCAAAGCCATGCCCAAGATAGCCGCGCTGCTGGCTGCGGCGCATTTGCCCGATCCAGAACCCGTGAGCACGGTAACCTATAAAAGTGCTGGGCGATTATTAATTGTGGGCGAGCTAGGGCAAGCCGAAACGGCTGCGGCGCTTTTGGGTGATGCGCTTGATGTGTCGATTTTTTCAAGTGGCGCAACTAAGGCAGGTAAGCAAAACCGCGATCACACCATCATTAGCGGAACAAAACCTACGCTTTCAGGCTGGTTGGGAGCATTTAAGCTGGAGTGGCAAACCAGCAATCCGATTGATTTAGATATGTGCACGCGATGCAACGCCTGCGTGGTCGCCTGCCCAGAAGGCGCGATTGGTCTTGACTATCAAATCGACATGAGCAAATGCCAGTCGCACCGCGCTTGCGTGAAAGCCTGCGACGCGGCTGGTGCGATTGATTTTGGGCGTGCGGCAACGAGCCACGAGCAAGCGTTTGATATCGTTTTGGATTTATCCGCAGAGCCGCTGATTGCTTGGCATGCACCACCGCAGGGGTACTTTAAGCAAGCCGACACCGCTACGCTAATAAAGCTGCAAGGCATGGTCGGGGAATTTGAAAAACCCAAATTCTTTAATTACAAACAAAAAATCTGCGCCCACAGCCGCAATACCACGGTGGGCTGTAATGCCTGCGTCGATATCTGCTCGGCGCATGCGATTTCTAGCGATACCAAACGCCAGCAAATCGTGGTCAACCCGAATCTCTGTGTGGGCTGCGGAGCGTGTACCACCGTTTGCCCGACTGGCGCACTGACTTACACCTACCCACGTTCGACCGATCAGGGCGTGCGGCTCAAAACGCTGCTCACGACCTATGCTAAAGCAGGCGGCAAAGATGCCGTGCTCTTGCTCCACAGCCAAACGACAGGCCAGCAGTTGATCGAGGATTTAGGCCGCGCCGCCCAGCTTGATAAAGCGAAGGGTGTCATGCAAGGCGTACCGCACAATGTCATTCCTGTCGCGCTGTGGCATACGGCTAGCACAGGGATCGAGATGTGGTTGTCCAGTATCTGTTTGGGGGCGTCCAAGATTGCGGTACTCATCACGGGCGAGGAAGCGCCAGACTACGTGCGGGCTTTAACTGAGCAATTCGATGTCGCGCAAAGCATCCTCGCAGGGCTGGGTTACACAGGGCAGCATTTGCATTTGGTTCAGGCTGCAAAAACGGGTGATTTAGACGATGCCCTGCAGGCCATATCGAATAAGGCTTGCAGCGTGCCATCCTCTGCAGCCCGCTTTGGTATTGGGCTAGAGAAGCGTGCTACTTTAGAGATGGCGCTCGATCATTTGATGCAATGTGCGCCTACTGGTGCGGCTGGTGTGGTTGTACCTACGGCCATTGCACTGCCAACCGCTGGCTCACCCCTTGGTGCTATTGCTGTCGATAAAGAGCGTTGCACGATGTGCTTGTCTTGCGTCAGCAGCTGTCCAGCAGGTGCGCTCAAAGATAACTCCGAACTTTTGCAGCTGCAATTCATCGAAAAAAATTGCGTCCAGTGCGGACTGTGCGAACAAACCTGCCCAGAAAATGCTATCAATCTAGTTCCGCAGTTGTTGCTCACGCCTGAGCGCAAAGAGGCAAGGGCGCTCAATACCGCCAAGATGTTCCACTGCACGCGCTGCGCCAAGCCGTTTGGCACAGAAATGGCAATTACTAACATGTTTACCAAACTGGCAGGGCACAGCATGTTCCAAGGCGCAGCAGCCGAGCGCCTCAAGATGTGCATGGACTGCCGCGTGATTGACCTGCACTCCGCAGATAACGAAACGAAGATCCTATGAACCAAGCCACCCCTATCCAGCCCAGCACGCAGTCGCTAGACGAGGAAACCGCCCGTGCCGAAATCTATGGCTTGCTCAGCACACTCTATTACGCTGCGCCAGCGTCCGAGCTGCTTGCTCAGCTTCGCGTAGCCGTGACCCAAGCGCCCGATGCAGGTAGCTTTTTAGAAGCGCCGTGGACGGCCGTGATTGCAGCAGCACGTGAATCGACCGACGCGCAAATAGCGGCTGAGTGGCACTCCCTTTTTGGTGGTGTCGGCAAGCCCGAGGTGTATTTGTTCGGCTCGTTTTATTTGACTGGTTTTTTAAACGAAAAACCGCTTGTCAAATTGCGCAATGATCTTGCTGGTTATGGCCTAGAGCGAGATGAGGCCATGTATGAAACCGAAGATCACGTCGCCTATCTTTTTGAGGTGATGCGCTATTTGATTGCGGGCGATGATGTCAGTACAGCGAATTTAACGAATCAAAAAAGCTTTTATGGCGATCACCTGCAACCGTGGATCGGTAGCCTATGCGATACGTTGGCGGCTAATCCACGTGCTAAGTTTTATAAAGCCCTAACCGAGTTCACAAGGAGTTTTATGAGCGTGGAATCGCAAGGGTTTGATTTGCTGGTTTGACACCTTCGCGACAAACGCGGGTAAGTACTAGGCAATTTTGCAAGCTTTCGTTCAGGCATTCCACTATAGTATGCAAAGAATTACATATAGCCAAATCATAGCCAACGGAGCGTTTTTATGACTACTCAAGCCACCCCATCCACAGCCCCAGCGCATTCGCGTCGGGGCTTCTTTTTTGGTGCTGCTGCGGCAGGCGTTGGCGCTGCGGCTTTAACTGCTGTGCAGACCGCCCCTGTGATCAAGGCTGCTGCAGCTTTGCCTGCCGCCCCTGCTGGCGGCGGCGGTTATTCACTTAGCGCCCACGTGAAGCGCTATTACCAAACAACGATGGTTTGAAGGGGATAGATATGTTACTAACTAAAAAAACAAACACGGGCGCTAGCAAATTTCATAGCGCTGGTACTTCCAGTCAAATGATTCATAGCTTGCAGCGCGGTATGGCACGTGCGATTCCCACGATGGATCGTCGTGCGTTTTTGCGTCGCTCAGGTCTGGGCGTTGGCGTTGGTATCGCTGCATCACAGTTGACATTGGTTAAAAAATCCAATGCGGCTACGGGTAACAGCATTAATGGGACTGGCAAGATTGAAGTGAAGCGCACGATCTGTACGCATTGCTCGGTGGGCTGCGCAGTTGATGCTGTCGTCGAAAACGGCGTATGGACGCGTCAAGAGCCTGTATTTGATTCCCCTATCAATTTAGGTGCACACTGCGCCAAAGGCGCGGCACTGCGTGAGCACGGTCACGGCGAGTTCCGTCTGCGTTACCCCATGAAATTGGTGAATGGCAAGTACGAGCGCATTAGCTGGGATACAGCCTTGACAGAAATTTCCGCCAAGATGCTGCAATTGCGTAAAGACAGCGGCGTAGATAGTATTTTCGTAGTAGGCTCTTCTAAGCACAACAACGAGCAAGCCTATTTGCTGCGTAAGTGGATGACGCTGTGGGGCTCTAACAATTGCGACCACCAAGCGCGTATTTGCCATTCCACCACGGTTGCTGGCGTCGCCAATACCTGGGGTTATGGTGCCATGACCAATTCGTACAACGACATGCAAAACAGCAAGGTCGCTTTGTACATTGGATCAAACGCCGCCGAAGCGCATCCTGTCTCATTGCTACACATGCTGCACGCCAAAGAAACGGGCACAAAAATGATCGTGGTCGATCCGCGTTTTACCCGCAGTGCGGCCACGGCTGACGTGTTTGTGCGCATTCGCTCAGGCACAGACATTCCGTTCGTTTTTGGACTTCTGTACCACATCTTCAAAAACGGCTGGGAAGACAAGCGCTACATCAAAGACCGTGTGTACGGTATGGAGGCAGTCAAAGCCGACATCATGGCCAAATGGACACCCGAGAAAGTGGAAGAGGCTTGTGGTGTCTCTGAGGCGCAAATGATCAAAGTGGCGACCATGCTGAACGAGAGCCGCCCAGGCACGATCGTTTGGTGCATGGGACAAACTCAGCACACCATTGGTAACGCCATTGTGCGTGCGTCTTGCATCTTGCAGTTGGCACTTGGCAACGTGGGTAAGAGTGGCGGTGGAACTAATATCTTCCGTGGTCACGACAACGTTCAAGGCGCGACCGACGTGGGGCCAAATCCTGACTCTTTGCCAGGCTACTACGGTTTGGCTGAAGGTTCGTTCAAACACTTTGCTAAAACGTGGGGTGTGGATTTCGAATGGATCAAAAAACAATACGCCCCTGGCATGATGGCCAAAAACGGTATGACCGTTTCACGCTGGATTGACGGTGTCATGCAAGATAACAAGCTGGTCGATCAAGAATCCAATTTGCGCGGCATGTTCTTTTGGGGGCATGCGCCGAACTCGCAATCGCGTGGTCTTGAGATGAAGCGCGCGATGGACAAACTCGATCTGCTGGTCGTGGTTGATCCTTATCCATCCGCTACGGCTGCCATGGCCGCTATGCCAGCCGCAGCGGGTAATGAGAAAGATTTGAACCCGAATCGCGGCGTCTATCTGCTTCCAGCAGCGACACAGTTTGAAACCAGTGGTTCTTGCACCGCATCGAATCGTTCGATTCAGTGGCGTGAAAAGGTGATCGAGCCGCTATGGGAAAGCCGCTCTGACCACATGATCATGCATCAGTTGGCCGAAAAACTTGGTTTTGCTAAAGAGTTGTCTAAAAACTACAAAATGCAAAAAGTTGGCGGCATGGACGAGCCAATGCCTGAAGACATCCTTCGCGAAATCAACAAGACCGTATGGACGATTGGCTATACAGGGCAAAGCCCTGAGCGCTTGAAGGCGCACATGCGCAATATGGATAAATTTGACGTGAAGACGCTCAAATCCAAGGGCGGCAAAGACAAAGAAACAGGCTACGACCTAGGCGGCGATTACTTCGGTCTGCCATGGCCATGCTACGGTACGCCGGAGATGAAGCATCCTGGCTCGCCTAATCTATATGACACCTCCAAACACGTGATGGATGGTGGTGGTAACTTCCGCGCCAACTTTGGTGTGGAGCGCGAAGGTGTTAATTTGCTGGCCGAAGATGGATCGCACTCAGTGGGTGCTGAGATCACAACGGGCTATCCAGAGTTTGACCACGTGCTGCTCAAAAAGCTAGGCTGGTGGAACGATCTCACCGACGCTGAAAAAGTGGCTGCTGAAGGCAAAAACTGGAAGACTGATCCATCGGGCGGCATCATCCGCGTCACCATGAAAGTGCACGGCTGTCATCCGTTTGGCAATGCCAAAGCTCGCGCCGTTGTGTGGAACTTTCCAGATGCAATACCGCAGCACCGCGAGCCGCTGTACAGCACTCGCCCTGACATGGTTGCCAAGTACCCAACACATGCCGATAAGCCAGCGTTCTGGCGTTTGCATACCTTGTACAAAACCGTGCAAGACGAAAATATCAAGCAAAAGAATCACGAGAAGTTCCCGCTTATTTTGACATCTGGTCGTTTGGTCGAGTACGAAGGTGGCGGGGAGGAAACTCGCTCCAATCCATGGCTGGCTGAGTTGCAACAAGATGCGTTTGTGGAGATCAACCCGAAAGCCGCAGCGGATCGGAACATTAAAAATGGCGAGCAAGTGTGGATTAAATCGCCAACGGGCGCAAAGATCAAAGTCATGGCCATGGTCACGCCGCGTGTCGGCCCCGATACCTGCTTCATGCCTTTCCACTTCTCGGGCCACTGGCAGGGTGTGGATTTGAAGCCCTACTACCCGAACGGTGCAGCGCCAGTCGTGCGCGGTGAAGCGGTCAATACTGCTACGACCTATGGTTACGACAGCGTCACGATGATGCAAGAGACCAAGACCACCATTTGCAACATCGAACGCGCATAAGGAGCACATCATGGCAAGAATGAAATTTATCTGTGATGCAGAGCGCTGTATCGAATGCAATGGTTGCGTGACGGCTTGTAAGAACGAGCACGAAGTGCCGTGGGGTGTGAACCGCCGCCGAGTGATTACGTTGAATGACGGTATCCCAGGCGAGAAATCCATCTCTGTTGCTTGCATGCACTGTTCGGATGCGCCTTGTATGGCAGTCTGCCCAGTGAACTGTTTTTATCGCACCGACGAAGGTGTAGTTTTGCACGATAAGGATGTTTGTATTGGCTGCGGTTACTGCTCATACGCCTGCCCATTTGGCGCGCCGCAGTTCCCAAGTCAAGGCACATTTGGTGTGCGCGGCAAGATGGACAAGTGCACGTTCTGTGCAGGCGGTCCAGAAGACAACGGCTCGCAAGCTGAATTTGAAAAATACGGACGTAACCGTTTGGCCGAAGGCAAATTGCCTGCTTGCGCTGAAATGTGCTCGACCAAGGCTTTAATTGCTGGCGACGGCGATGTGGTTGCCGATATCTTCCGCAACCGCGTACTCAAGCGTGGTAAGGGTGCGGAGCTGTGGGGCTGGCAGTCGGCATATGGCACAAACTCGGGTAACACGGCTAAACCTGCAGCCAAAGTAGGAGCACCCTCATGAAAACGAAACTTTCTTTAATGTTGGTTAGTTTTGTGATGCTGAGCGCATGCGGCGATAAGCCGCAAGGTTTAGGTGGTATAAAAAGCGACAACGCACCCCACACAGGTGTAGGTGCAAGCCAATATGCAGTCCCAGGCTGGAAAGCAGGCGATAAAACGGCTTGGGAGCGGCAATTGCGTACTCGTGCGCAAGGTCAAAATGACTACGCAGCAGCGAATTAATTAGGAGCAGCCATGAAGCGCATTGCTCTCATAACAACTTTCTTACTGGGTTTTGCATTTGCCGGCACAGTCTTTGCACAAGACGCTGCATCGGATGCGAAATATCCCCAGCAAACCAACGGCGAGCGTGCAACTACTCAGCCCGGAAACAACGCGCCTATGTGGCGTGATGTTGGCGCTGGCAGTAACGGTCAGAGTTCACTCCCCAAGCGCGAAGCGCCAGAGGCGGGAAATTTGATTCAAGGTTTTACCCAATACCCAGGATCACGATTGACCAATGCAGGAGAGGCTTGGCGGCAAACTAGAAATAACGTCATCATTCCTTATGGTGGTGCGTTGATTTTTATGACGCTTTTGGCGGTCGGACTCTTCTACTGGCGTAAAGGGCCTATTGAACTGCACGCGGCTGAATCAGGTAAAACCGTTGTTCGATTCACGTATTTTGAGCGTGCTGCACATTGGGCGAATGCGATTGCTTTTTGCACATTGGCTATTTCAGGCATAGTGATGGCGTTTGGTAAATTTTTCATCCAGCCCATCATCGGTAACGCATTATTTGGTTGGATTACGTATTTGCTCAAAAATGCTCACAATTTTGCTGGGCCACTCTTTGCGGTCTCGTTGGTTGTTGTCTTTTGTGTATTTGTTCGCGACAACATGCCAAGTAAGGTCGATGTCTCTTGGCTACTTAAAGGTGGTGGCTTATTTAGCGGTACGCACGTTCCATCACACCGCTTCAATGCAGGTGAAAAGATTGTATTCTGGGGAGGCGTATTCTTCCTAGGTGCTATTGTTGTTGGCTCTGGCTTAGTGCTCGACAAGCTGATTCCAGGCCTGGAATACCTGCGTGCAACCATGCAGATCAGCCACATGATTCATGCAGTCGCGGCACTGTTGATGATGGCGATGTTCATTGGTCATATCTACCTTGGAACCGTCGGTATGAAGGGCGCATACAAAGCCATGAAGACGGGGAAAGTTGACGAAACTTGGGCTAAAGAGCACCATGAGATTTGGTATGACGATGTCAAGTCTGGAAAAATCGCCGCTAAAAAAGAATGAAACTGGAGATTACGATGAAAAAATTACTCATATTGGCTGTGGCGCTTGCTACTAGCGCAGCCTTTGCAAAATTACCAGCACCTAGTGATGAGGCCAAAGCCAAGTCTGCCGAAGCCGCCGCAAAAACGGCTCACGCTGGAAAAATGGACGCATTTTTATTGTGCAAATCACAAGATAAAGTGGCAGCCAAAGTCAATAAATCAAAAGCGAAGTCAGCCACACCCTGCGCTGATCCGGGCAAGTTTGTTTATCCACCACCAGCTGCGCCAGCTGTTGCCGTAGCCCCTGCGGCTGCAACTGCCGTTCCAGCTAAGAAATAAGCCCGCGTTATTTCCGCGAAAGCGGGAATCATCACTCGCGCAATGAAGCCCAGTTCTATACTGGGCTTCGCTTTTTGTGCCCCGTTAAAATCGACCATCTATGCAAAATACTCCGCGCCAACTCTTCGTTACCACCGCACTGCCTTACGCCAACGGCAACTTCCACATCGGCCACATCATGGAGTACATCCAAGCCGATATTTGGGTGCGGTATCAGCGCATGTGCGGCAACGAGGTGAATTTTGTCTGCGCGGACGACGCACACGGCGCGCCCATCATGATTGCGGCGCAAAAGGCGGGCGTCACGCCGCGTGCGTTCGTGGACAACATTGCAGCAGGTCGCGCGCAATATCTGGATGGTTTTCACATCCAGTTTGACAACTGGAGTCACACCGATAGCGAAGAGAACCACGCGCTTGCCAAAGAGATTTATCTCGATCTTAAAAAAGCAGGTTTGATTGAAACCAAAAGCATCGAGCAATTTTTTGACCCCGAAGCGTTAGAAGGCAAGGGTATGTTCCTCGCGGATCGCTTCATCAAAGGCGAATGTCCCAAGTGCGGCGCCAAGGATCAATACGGCGACAACTGCGAAAACTGCGGCGCAGTGTATAGCCCGACCGATCTCAAGAACCCTTATTCCGCGCTGTCTGGCGCAACGCCCGTGCTCAAAGCGTCCGAGCACTTCTTCTTCAAACTGTCCGATCCGCGCTGCGTTGAGTTCTTAGAAAAATGGACGCAAGACGGCAAGTTGCAACCCGAAGTGGCGAACAAGGTCAAAGAGTGGTTTAGCACGCGCACCAATGCGGATGGCACAACCAGCACGGGTTTAGGCGATTGGGACATTTCTAGAGACGCACCGTACTTCGGCATCGAAATTCCTGATGCGCCGGGCAAGTATTTTTATGTGTGGCTGGATGCGCCCGTGGGCTATTTGGCGTCGCTCAAAAACTTGCTTGACAAACGCGGCGTGGATTTCAACGCGTACATGGCAAATCCAAACCTAGAGCAGTACCATTTCATTGGCAAAGACATCGTGACATTCCATACGCTGTTCTGGCCTGCGATGCTGAAATTTAGCGGACGTAAAACGCCTGACAACATCTTTGTGCATGGCTTTTTAACCGTGAACAACGGCGAAAAAATGAGCAAAAGCCGTGGCACAGGGCTCGATCCGCTGAAGTACCTAGGGCTTGGGATGAACCCTGAGTGGCTGCGTTATTACTTGGCGACTAAGCTCTCTGCTAAGAATGAAGATATTGATTTCAATGCCAATGATTTCATGCTCCGAGTGAACAGCGATTTGGTGGGTAAGTTGGTCAATATTGCAAGCCGTGCAGCTAAGTTTTTACCTGATGGAAAATTAGTTAAAACGGATTTTGGATTTGATTCACACATGAAGCCTGAGGATCTTGTGACGTTCGTGAAAGATTGTTATGAGAACCGTGAATACGGCAAAGCTCTGAGAGAAATCATGACGTTTGCTGATAACGTAAATGCTAGATTTGATGGGGCAGCACCTTGGAAACTTGTCAAAGACGAGAAGTTGGAGCGAGCTGCACAGGTGAGCGCAGAAGCGATTGAAATGTTCAAAATGCTGACGGCTTGTTTAAAACCCGTTTTGCCCTTACTTGCGGAGCAGGCAGAAAAGTTCTTGAATTGTGGTTCGTTGAATTGGACGAATGCTGCTGAATCACTTGGTGCAGGGCACGCTATCGGCGAATACCAGCACCTCATGCAACGCGTAGACATCAAGCAATTAGACGCTTTATTCGAAGCGCCAGCGGTTGTAGAAACTGCCCCGCAGGCCAATACAGATATGGCTTCCCGAGCATCAATAGAGCCACTTGCACCCGAAATCACGATTGATGATTTCTCGAAGATCGATTTGCGTATAGCCAAAATCGTGAACTGTGAAGCAGTGGAGGGCTCGACCAAGCTTTTGCGCTTGACGCTTGATGCAGGCGAAGGGAAGATGCGCAACGTCTTTAGCGGCATCGCCAGTCACTACAAACCTGCTGACTTGATTGGCAAGCATACCGTCATGGTCGCCAATCTTGCCCCGCGCAAGATGAAGTTTGGCGTGTCAGAGGGCATGGTGCTGGCGGCTAGTTCTGCGGATGAGAAATCCACTCCTGGGATCTATGTGCTCGAACCCGTAGCGGGCGCGCAGCCTGGGATGCGGATTCGGTAATAACGCTTAACTAGCGCTCATATTTTTTGGGTCTTGCGGGTCGCGCATGTTCTCGGTGCGAATGACCACCTTGTCAGGGTCAAAAACCACCGTAAAAATCATGGCATCATTGCTACTGGTGCGCCAGCGCCAGTGGTAATTCAACTCTTGTGGTTTGGGCGCATAAATGACCGTCTGGTGCGGCTTACCAAGAATCTGAATAACCTCAAGCTCAAGCATTCCTGCTTTAATTTTGTCAAAATTCTCTGGCTGCAAGCGTTTTCGTTCGGATTCCCATGCCTGTGGGTCGCAGCCAACCAAGCCTAATAAAGTGCCAAATAATCCCATAGTGAGCAAACTCCGTTTAAGTTGATTCATTTTTATGGCCAAGTATCTGCTGATAAATTTTTGGGATCATAAGGATCGAGCCACCTCTCCGTGCGGATAACGTTGTTATCTTTATCTATGATGGCAGCAAAAATCATGGCATCGTTGATGTTGTCCGTCCAATACCAATTGAGGTAAGTTTCGTTTGGTTTGCCTCTATAGGTAATAACCCTCCAAGGATTCCCTAATAATTTGAGCGCTTCCGCTTTGGGCATACCTACGGTTACTTTATCCAAAGTTCTGGCACTCAAGCGGCGGTAGTTCTCAGATGTCTCTGTGGGAGACGTGCACCCTTGCACGCTCAAAAGTACAGAAAAAACGACAGTACATAATTTATAAGTTAATGCCATGTTGCTCTCCTCGTTAAAATCCACATCATGAACCTTTTTCGCCGTCCTGACTATCAGTCTGAAACCACCCAATTTATAACCCAACTCAAGGCAAACAAGCCCACGCTTGAGGCCGAGCAATTGGCGGGCCGTGCCCTGCTATGGGATAAGTCGATTAACCGTACAGCTGCCAGCGATATTGCTGCGGGTAGTGTGGCGCAAAAAGCCTACGTTTACGGCTCTAAATAAGCATGCAATCGGAGCTGGTGGCTTTAGATTCGCCCATGGTGGTCGATCAGGTGGCGCTGGCCAAGCTCTATGGTGAGCCGCTGTTCGCCATGCCGCAGGATCTCTACATTCCGCCCGATGCGCTTGAGGTTTTTTTAGAGGCTTTTGAAGGGCCGCTCGACTTGCTGCTGTACCTGATACGCAAGCAAAACTTCAATATTCTTGATATCCCGATGGCGGCGCTGACCAAGCAGTACCTTGGCTACGTCGAAGAGATTCGGAATCACAACTTAGAACTCGCTGCCGAGTATTTACTCATGGCGGCGATGCTGATTGAAATCAAATCACGGATGCTGCTGCCACCCAAGCCAAGTGCCGACGGGGGAGAGGGTGAAGACCCACGTGCCGAACTCACACGTCGTCTATTGGCGTATGAAGAAACCAAACTGCAAGCCGCGCAGATTAACGAGTTACCCCAGCTAGGACGTGATTTTTTGCGTACCGAGGTGTTTATTGAGCAATCGCTTGTACCGCGCTGGCCTGACGTCTATGCGGTGGATTTGCGCGAAGCTTGGGCAGATTTAGTGCGCCGTGCCAAGCTGGTGACGAACCACAAAATTTCGCGTGAGGCTTTGTCGGTGCGCGAGTATATGAGCCATTTGCTGCGTCAGCTCACGGTGCATCTACAAAGTGGACGTCCATTTGCACCATTTGAGAGTCTGTTTGACCCCGCGAAGGGTGTCCCCGTTCTCGTGGTGACTTTTGTCGCGATGCTTGAGTTGTCGCGTGAAGCGCTGATTGAGGTCACACAAGCCGAAGCCTTTGCCCCGATCTATGTGCGCCTTGCCTACTCGCCTATTGAAGAGGCGAGTAGCTGTTAGTCGTTTGCCGCTGGGGCATTTTGGAGCGAATTTTGCAGGTCAGCCTGCTGCTGCTCGTACATGGCTTGGAAGTTCACTTCAGACAAATGTACGGGTGGAAAACCTGCACGATTGATAGCATCAGCCACGTTGCTGCGTAAATAAGGGTAGATGATTTGCGGGCAAGCAATACCCAAAATAGGACCCATTTGATCGGCAGATAAGTGGCGTATTTCAAAAATAGCAGCCTGCTTAGCTTCAATTAAAAAGACGGTTTTATCTTTGAGTGATGTGTGCACATTGGCCGTCACGCTGACTTCAAAAATACCTTCCAGCACAGGTAGCGTTTCAATACTGAGCTGAATATCAAGCTGCGGTTGCTCTGTCTCTAAAAAAATCGCTGGCGAGTTCGGTTGCTCAAGCGAGAGCTCTTTCAAATACACGCGCTGAATTTGGAAAACAGGTTCAAGTGTCGCTGCATCGGACGGGTTGGGCTGAGGTGTTGTTTTTGCAGTTGTCATGATTTGAAATGGATTAGTTGGAATTCAAAAGAGGAACGAGCTCGCCTGCTTTGTCGAGTGCCATGAGATCGTCGCAGCCGCCGACATGGGTGCTGCCAATATAGATTTGCGGTACGGTGCGCTTGCCCGTTGTCTCCATCATGTGGGCGCGAGCAGCGGGATCGGTATCAATTCGCACTTCGTCAATGGCGTCCACGCCTTTGGATTTCAGGATTTGCTTGGCGCGGATGCAAAACGGGCAGACCGCAGTGGTGTACATCTTGACGACTTGCATGGATTTATGCTTTCTGGATAGGCATATTGGCGTCGCGCCAAGCTTTGAGGCCGCCTGTTAAATTTTGCGCTGCGGTGTAACCCATTTTTTTCGCTGTGGCTGTGGCGGTCGCCGAGCGTTTACCCATAGGGCAAATAAAAATGATGGGCGTTTCTTTCTTTTTGACCGCGATAGCTAACTTGGCTTCTAGTTCGTTCAGTGGGATATTTTTAGCACCATTGGCATGCGCAGCAGCGAATTCGTCAGGGTTGCTCACGTCAATTAAAACGCCACGTTCGCGGTTAATCAGCTGCACCGCCATTGCAGTAGTTAAGCCGGCTTTACTCTCTTTGATGAGTGGCCAAATAAGCAGCCCACCAGAGGTGAGTGCAACCAGAATTAAATGCCAGTTCTCGGATAAAAATTTCACGCAATTGCTTTCGAAGTAGGAGTTTTTATGTGTAGACAGGGAGGCGAGTGCCGTACTGCGTTAAGATGGTGCCCAGGAAGGGACTCGAACCCCCACGATGTTACTCGCTAGTACCTGAAACTAGTGCGTCTACCAATTCCGCCACCTGGGCATCTCAGGAAATCAAGCCGCAGATTGTATCAGCCTCCACTTTTTGGATGAGTCATCTTCTGCGATTAACCTCTCACTATGAAAACAAAAATCGAAAGCTCACAAGAATCCACAGGACTTCTCTCAGAATTTAAGGGCACCGTGCTCGGACACCGCGATGGACTTGGGTTTGTCCAGCGCGACGACGGTGGTGCCGACGTGTATTTGGCGATGAACGAAATGCGCGCTGTGTTGCACGGCGACAGTGTGCTGGTGCGCATCCAAAGGCTTGACCGCAAAGGCCGCCCCGAGGGGCATGTGCTCGACATCCTGGGCCGCCCCGAGCGCTCCATCATTGGACGTTTGCTCAATGAGGGCGGTGTCTGGGTCGTTGCGCCCGAAGACAAACGCTATGGACAGGATATTTTGATTCCTAAGCTCACCAAAAAAGAGGCCGATGAGTGGACGGGTAAGGTCGTTGTGATTGCATTGACCGAACGCCCCGCGCTCTTTGCGCAGCCTATCGGCAAAATCACCGAAGTGCTAGGTGCGGCAGACGACCCTGGCATGGAAATTGAAATCGCCGTACGCAAGTTTGATGTGCCGCATCTGTTTAGCGAGGCGTGCTTAAAAGCCGCCAAAGCCTTGCCAGATAAGGTGTTACCCAAAGATAAAAAGGGACGCGTCGATTTAACTGACGTACCGCTGGTCACGATTGACGGCGAAGACGCACGCGATTTTGACGATGCGGTGTATGCCGAACCCGCCGTGATTGGTAAAGGGAAAAAGCCAAATGGTTGGCGTTTATTGGTGGCGATTGCGGACGTGAGCCACTACGTCGAAACGGGTGCGGCGATTGACATCGACGCGTACGAGCGCGCCACCAGCGTGTATTTTCCGCGCCGTGTGATCCCGATGCTGCCCGAAAAATTATCTAACGGACTGTGCTCGCTGAACCCCGAAGTCGAGCGCTTGTGCATGGTTTGCGACATGCTGATTACCAATGAGGGCGAGCTGCACGCGTATCAGTTCTACCCTGCGGTGATGTTTAGCCACGCGCGGTTTACCTATAACGAAGCCGCCGCCATTTTGACTAACACCAAAGGCTTGGAAGCTGCGAAGCGAAATACGCAAAACCCAGTGCTCGTGCCGCATCTAGAGCATTTGCACGACGTGTACCGTGCTCTATTGACCGCCCGCAATGTGCGCGGTGCGGTGGATTTTGATACCGTAGAAACACAGATTATTTGCGACGAAAACGGACGCATCGAGCGCATCGTGCCACGCAAACGCAACGATGCGCATCGCTTGATTGAAGAGTGCATGCTGGCCGCCAATGTGTGCTCGGCAGACTTTATTGCGCAGAGCAAAAACCCAGGATTATTCCGCGTACACGAAGGCCCCACGCCCGAGAAAAAAGAAATCCTGCGTAACTATTTAAAAGCCATTGGTGTGATCGCCACCTTGAGCGCGGAGCCCATTCCCGCTGAGTTTCAAGCGATTGCCAACGCAACCAAGGAGCGCCCCGATGCGGCGCAAATCCACACCATGCTGCTGCGCTCCATGCAGCAGGCGATTTACACGCCGATTAATTCGGGGCATTTTGGACTGGCTTTTGAGGCGTACACACACTTCACCAGCCCCATCCGTCGTTACCCCGACTTGTTGGTGCACCGCGTTATCAAGGCGACGCTGAATGAGACGACGTATAAGCTCCCCAATTTGCCAACACCCACGCAAGCGCATACCAAGCTGAACCAGTGGATGGCGAAGCGAAAACCACCTGCTTCTGCGCAAGGCACGCCAGATAAGCACTCCAGCAATGTTGGCAAGAAACTATCGAAGCAACAGCTTGCTGACCAAGAGGCGTGGCAAGCCGCAGGACTGCACTGCTCGGCGTGCGAGCGCCGCGCCGACGAAGCCAGTCGTGATGTTGAGCAATGGCTGAAATGCAAATATGTCAAAGAGTTTTTGGGCGAAGAGTTCACAGGTGTG
>JANPAS010000012.1:0-2614 GCA_031430035.1 Comamonadaceae bacterium
TAAAAAAGCTGCCAGGAATCTTGCCTGCGGCGTAGGTTTTCTCAAGGTAATCAACGGTAAGCGGAAAAAAATCTTGTCCAGCCTTGGCTGTTTTGGATGCCACAACAGTGGCAAGGACGACGGTGCCGTCCACATTGACAATGACGGCGCCGCCAGCTTGGCGAGCGATTTCGCCTGTTTCCATCGTGACGGTGTGCTGACCCCATTGGAAGGTCTTGGTAACTTTATTAAAAATGCTCATGGTATTTTTTCTCTCTTTATTTAATTAACAACAATCAATAACAACAATAAACCGTTTCCTTAGATGTAAAAAACGTCTGAGCTAGGGAACCTAACTCAGACGTTCTTAAATTTTTGGAAGCGATTGTGTGCAGACCAATTACTTACGCAATCCTAATTTTGCAATCAAGGCGGTGTAACGGTCGGCGTCTGTGGACTTCAAATAGTCCAACAAGCCACGGCGTGCATTCACCATACGGATCAAACCACGGCGACCGTGATGGTCTTTAGCGTGCAGTTTGAAGTGAGGGGTGAGTTCGTTGATGCGAGCGGTCAAAAGTGCAACTTGCACCTCAGAGCTGCCCGTATCGTTTGCAGCGCGTGCATTGGCTTTAACAACTTCGGCAATAGTAGCTTTTAGCATGATGATTCCCTTTCTGTGGCATAGCCACACAACTTGCGATACAGATGAATCAGATCCGTACCGTGCGACGCCTCAAAAATTGAGGCAAAACTTGTACACCCAGCATTATAGCTGGATGCACAAGTCTGGTATTACTTGAACTTATTCTTCTCTTTGCCCTTAGGCATGATCGAGGTCACGATCGTGGCGCGAACAGGCTCAGCCGTGCCTGTCGGCACTTTAGGTGGTGATTTGTCTTTTTTTGGTTTTTTGGCTTCTTTGCCGCCTTGGATACCTTTTGCCATGATGTGCTCCTTGTAAAAAATGCTAATTCTTGGATTCTATGCAACTTCCCCTGCCGCGTGACCACTCGCCCAAGCCCATTGGAAGTTGTAGCCACCTAAGTGTCCCGAGACATCCACCACTTCGCCCACAAAATAAAGCCCCACCTGTAAGTTTGACTCCATTGTTTTAGAGGACAGCTCGGTGGTATCGACACCGCCAAGAGTGACCTCCGCTGTGCGATAGCCTTCTGTGCCTGATGGCTTTTGCTGCCATGCCTGCAGGCCACGCCCAATAAGGGCTAGCGAGGCATCTGGTATCTGTGCAAGCGCTGTTTCTGCGTGCCTGAATCCGTCTTTTCCCCACAGCTCAGCTTGCAGTTCCAACACCAAACTTTTAGCTAGCCGCACCGTGGGATGCTCAGGCAAAAGCGTGCGTAGCAGTGATTTAGGATGCGTGCGCTTGAGCGAGAGCAGCCAGTCCAGCAATTCGCCCTCGCTCTCGGTAGGAAATAAATTCAAGCTCACCGTCTCGCCCGTTTGCCAATAGTTGGACAGCTGCAGCGCCGCAGGGCCCGACAAGCCGCGGTGCGTAAAGAGCACGGCTTCACTGAAATGGGCAGAGCCCCCCTTAGTCGTTTCACACGACAAATCTGCATCCAACGCCAAACCCGACAAGCGCTCCGACACATCCTTGAACTTGTCGCTAAACGTAAATGGCACAAGGCCTGCGCGAGTCGGCAGCACCGTATGCCCAAACTGTCGCGCCACCTCGTAGCCAAATCCTGATGCGCCCATGGTTGGGATTGATAGCCCGCCGCTGGCAATCACCAAAGACTCGCACGTGAAACCATCTACGGCAAATCCGCCCGCAGCTAATGCGCTGATGTCCGTTACTTTGGCACTAGTTTTAATTTCCACCTTGGCGTCTTCGCATTCCGCCAGCAACATATTCAAAATATCCTTTGCCGAATCCAAACAAAACAGTTTGCCAAGATCGCGCTTTCCGTAGGGGATTTTGTATTTATCCACCAGCGCAATAAAGTCCCACTGCGTATAGCGCTTTAAAGCTGAAATACAAAAGCGCGGATTGTTAGAGATAAAGTTTTTGGGTAGTACATCCAAATTCGTGAAGTTGCACCGCCCACCGCCCGACATCAAAATCTTTTTGCCAACCTTATTGCTGCCCTCTAGCACCAGCACGCGCCTGCCGCGCTGCCCCGCTGCAATGGCGCACATCAAGCCCGATGCGCCGCCGCCAATGATGATGATGTCGTAGTGGGTGGATTGAGTCAAACCTCACCCCCGCGCATAAGTCACCCCACCATCCACAATCAGCGTTGATCCCACCACATAGTCGCCTGCGCGTGAGGCCAGATAAATCGCTGCGCCTGCCATGTCCTCGGTTGTGCCGATGCGACGCGAGGGGATGCGTTTGGCGGTTTCCTCGGCTTGGTCTCTGGCAACCGTGTTCATGTCGGAGGCAAACGCGCCTGGGGCGATGGCGGATACGGCGATGCCCTCAACCGCAAGCTTGAGTGCCATGCGCTTGGTCAAATGGATGAGCCCTGCCTTGCTGGCGGCGTAGGAGTAGGTCTCCATCGGATTGACGGATACGCCATCAATGCTGGCGATATTGATCACTTTGGCACATTGGGAGCCCACATTCTCCGAGGACGTGGATATGGCTTGACGGGCAGATTCCTGTAAT
>JANPAS010000013.1:0-26812 GCA_031430035.1 Comamonadaceae bacterium
GAGCAGCAAGCCAAGCTGGATGCGGTACTGGGTGAGTTGCGTCCTAAATTTATGGCATTACGTGATATGAGCGACGAGCAGCGAGTCCCTGCACGGGAAAAAGTTACAACAGAAATGCGTGCCAAAGTAAATGCATTTTTAACCTCCGAGCAAAAGAAGAAATATCTGGCGATGCAGGCGACTTCTAGTCAGGGCGCAGGCGCGCAGGCCAATCCAGCTGTGCCTTCCCAGAGCACGCCTGCCACAAAGTCCAGTCCATCTGGCCTAGGGGCAACCCCTTTGACCAAATCAGATTTGCCAGCACTCCAAGCACCTGTGGGTGGCGTTGCACCTGCCATCACGGGACAAAGTCCGCTCGTTGATGTGCGCAATCGTTTGGTCGCTGAGTTGCAAATGCCGCAAGCACAGGCGGACAAGTTGGATGCCATCTATGCAGCTAATCGTCCAAAATTTGCGACGCTCCGCGATTTGCCAGAAGCTGAACGCGGCAAGGCACGCGATCGCATCAGCGCGGACATTCGTGCCCAAATCGAAACCATCCTCACACCTGCGCAAAAGCCGCGCTATACCGAGTTGGTTGCGCAGGCCGCTAGCCGCCAAGGCGCGAACTCACGCGGACGCATTTACCTGCAAGGTGAGGGCGGCAAGCCCGTGGCTTACAACGTACGGCTTGGCATTACGGACGGCACATCGACCGAGCTGATGGTGATGCCTAATTCACCTAATGCCGATAAGTTGATTGAAGGCGCAACGGTGATTACAAGCGTGAGTGCAAGCCCTTCAAGTAGCAGTGCTCCCAAAGCGCCTAGCGGTCCGCGCTTGCCGTTTTAAGCGAGCCTTGCTAGGGTTTTTTCATGCCGCTCATCACCGCCAACAATCTCACGAAGACCTACGTCATGGGCGACCAGACGGTGCATGCGTTGCGCGGCGTATCGCTGTCCATCGAGGAGGGCGATTTTGTGGCCATCATGGGCGCATCGGGATCGGGTAAATCAACGCTGATGAACATCATGGGATGCTTGGATTTGCCCACCACGGGCGAATACCGATTGGCGGATGAAGCAGTGGAAGGAATGAGTTCCGACGATCTCGCCTCGATTCGCAATCGCCGTATCGGTTTTGTCTTTCAGCAGTTCAATTTATTGCCTCGCACATCGGCGCTCGAGAACGTTGAGCTGCCGATGGTGTATGCCGGTATGAAAGCACCCGAGCGCAAAGCCAAAGCTATGGTGGCTTTGCAGAAAGTGGGTCTTGCTGAGCGCATGGGTCATACGCCCGCCGAGCTATCGGGCGGGCAGCAACAGCGGGTGGCGATTGCACGGGCGCTTGTGAATAACCCGCAGCTGATCTTGGCGGACGAACCCACAGGTGCACTGGATTCGCAAACCTCAGAAGACATCATGCGGCTTTTGACGGACCTCAATAAGCAGGGCATGACGGTGGTCTTGGTGACGCACGAGGCCGATATTGCGGCGTGGGCAAGGCGAAAGATCGTGTTTAAAGATGGTTTGATGATTGAGGACGTGATGCAGGAGGCCGTGCAATGAACCTGATGACCGCCATCAAATCTGCCCTGCGAGCTTTGGCTGCTAATACGCTGCGAAGCATTCTGACGATGCTCGGCATCATCATTGGTGTGGCCGCCGTCATCACCATGATTGCGGTGGGTAGCGGCGCGACCCAGCGCGTACAAGAGCAGATGAAGGGACTGGGCTCTAACATCATGTTGGTGCTGCCGGGCGGCGTGACGGCAGGTGGCGTACGGCTCGGGGCCCAGACTGGGCAAGGCCTGACCGAGGAAGACGCACTCGCTATTTCTAAAGATGTGCCCGAGGTACAGGTGGCAGCGCCGTCACTCCGCACCGCTGCGCAAGTGGTGGTGGGCAACACCAATTGGAGTACCAGCATCATGGGTACAACCAACGATTATTTGGAGGCGCGTGAATGGCCACTGGCCAGCGGCCGTAGTTTTGAAGCGTCGGATTTGCAAGGCTCGGCCAAGGTGGCGATTATTGGCAAAACGGTGGCGCGTGAACTCTTTGGCGATACAGATCCGATTGATCAAGTCATCCGCGTTAAAAAAATCCCAGTCACCGTGATTGGTTTATTGGAAGCCAAAGGTCAAAACTCGCTGGGGCAAGATCAAGACGATCTGGTGGTGGTGCCGATCTCCACGTATCGCAATCGTATTCAAGGCAGCGCCACTGGCGGCAAGTTGCGCCGCGTCGGCGTGATTAGCGTGAAGGTGCGCGAAGGCCAGAGCATGAAGGCCGCAGAGGAGGGCATTACTGAATTGCTCAAGCAGCGTATGAAGGTGCAGCCCGGCGCAGACGCACCGTTCTCCATTCGTAATCTCACCGAGATTTTGCAAGCGCAAGAAGCATCGAGCCGCATCATGACGCTGCTGTTGGCGGCTGTAGCGGGTATTAGCCTCATTATTGGCGGTATCGGCATCATGAACATCATGCTGGTGAGCGTGACTGAGCGGACACGTGAAATTGGTTTGCGTATGGCGGTGGGGGCTAGGGGGCGAGACATCTTGGCGCAGTTTTTGATTGAAGCTGTCACTTTGTCTTTAATCGGCGGTGCGATTGGTGTGGTGCTGGGCGCAATCGCCACGTGGGGTGTGGGTCAGTTTGCAGGCTGGCAAGTCAGCATGAGCGCCGCGTCCATCTTGCTGGCAACGGGTTTCTCAGCTTTCGTGGGCGTGTTCTTTGGGTTTTATCCCGCTAGGCGGGCATCGAAGCTGCTGCCGATTCAGGCGTTACGGTATGAGTAGCTACAAAAGGACTAAATTGTCGCGGTGCACCATCTCGGGCTCGGCAACGTAGCCGAGTAAGCGTTCAAATTCGGTAGATGCTTTTTTGCAAATGAGTCTTGCTTCGCTAGATGAATAGTTCGCTAGGCCACGTGCAATGGGGCTTCCAGCAGGGTCACAAATCGCAATCACGTCGCCGCGTGCGAAGTCACCTGTCACGTTCGTCATGCCGATGGGCAGCAAACTAACGCCATCATTCACGAGTTTTTTAGCCGCACCGGCATCGACTAGTACTGCGCCGCGCAACTGCAAATGATCGGCCATCCACTGCTTGCGAGCGTGAAGTTTGGGCTCGTCAGCAATAAAGAGCGTGCCAATCGCTTCGCCTGTCACCAAGCGCTCGAGCACTTTGGGCTCGCGCCCCCATGCCACCACCGTTGAGCAGCCTGAGCTTGCCGCGCGTTTGGCTGCGAGCACTTTTGTGAGCATACCGCCTTTGCCGATGCTGCTACCAGCGCCGCCAGACATGGCTTCTAGAGCAGGGTCGCCAGCACGGGCTTGCTGGATAAGGGTTGCGGTTGGGTCTTTGCGCGGATCGGCGCTAAAGAGGCCTGCTTGATCCGTCAAGATGATGAGCGCGTCGGCTTCGACCAAGTTGGCGACCAGTGCGCCCAGTGTGTCGTTGTCGCCAAATTTGATTTCGTCGTTCACGACCGTATCGTTTTCGTTGATGACGGGCACGACTTTGTGCTTGAGTAGCGTGAGCAGCGTCGAGCGGGCATTGAGATAGCGCTCACGGTCGGCCAAATCCGCGTGCGTGAGTAGCACTTGCGCACTGCGTGTGCCTGACTCGCGCAGGCAACTTTCGTACATTTGCACCAATCCCATTTGACCGACAGCGGCAGCGGCTTGTAGCTCGTGAATCTCTTTGGGGCGTACCGTCCAACCCAGACGTTTCATGCCTTCGGCAATCGCGCCGCTAGAGACCATGATGACCTCTAGCCCTTGTGCGGTAAGGGCTGCAAGCTGCTCACTCCATGCGCGAATGGCGGATTCGTCTAAGCCGCGTCCCTCGTTGGTGACGAGCGACGAGCCGACTTTGACGACGATGCGTTTTGCCAAGGCGAGATTAGCGGAAGCGAGGGTCGTCATAGTCGCGTACACCTAGTTCTTTGGCATCCTCTAGCTCGGCCACTGCGGCAGGGGCATCTGCAAAACGCGGATCCACATACTCGGCAGGCTGAGTCGCCTGATGTACCTTTTGGATGTAGTTGTAGATGTCGCGAATCAAGCCTTCACAACCTTCGCGTGTGAGCGCAGAAATCTCAAAGACTGGCCCTTTGTATTTAAATCGCTTGATGAAGTCTTTGACCTTGGCGGCGCGAACTTCGCTGTCTACCATGTCGAGCTTGTTCAGTACCAACCAGCGTGGCTTGTCGTACAAAGCTTGATCGTATTTTTTGAGCTCATTGACGATCGCTTTGGCCTGCTTGACTGCATCTACACCGTCAAACTGCTGCTCTTCAGGCGCAAAGTCCACAAGATGCAAGAGTAGGCGAGTGCGTGATAAGTGCTTCAAGAATTGGTGACCAAGCCCTGCGCCTTCGGCAGCGCCTTCAATCAAGCCGGGTACATCGGCTACCACAAAGCTCTGCTCTGCGGCGACGCGTACCACGCCCAGATTAGGGTGCAGTGTTGTGAAAGGATAGTCGGCAATTTTGGGGCGTGCATTGCTAATCGCGGCAATCAAGGTCGATTTACCAGCGTTCGGCATACCGAGTAAACCCACATCGGCTAAGACTTTGAGCTCTAACTTAAGCTCTTTTTTCTCACCAGGCCAGCCTGGAGTTTTTTGACGCGGGGCGCGGTTGATGGCGCTTTTAAAACGCATATTGCCAAAGCCGCCATCTCCGCCCTTGCAGATGCACACGCGTTCGCCTGGCACCAGCATCTCATACAGCACGTCGCCTGTTTCAGCGTCCGAGATGATCGTGCCTACAGGCATTTTTAAGATGATGTCGTCGGAGGCCGCGCCAAACATATCGGAGCCCATACCGTTTTCGCCTTTTTTGGCTTCGTAACGGCGTGAGTAACGGAAGTCGATCAAGGTGTTGAGATTGACATCAGCCACGGCAAACACCGAGCCACCGCGTCCACCATCGCCACCGTTAGGGCCGCCAAATTCTTTGTATTTTTCGTGACGAAACGAGACGCAGCCAGCGCCGCCATCGCCTGCGACTACGTCAATATCTGCTTCGTCAATAAATTTCATGTTGTTTTAGTTTAAGCAAAAAAAATCCCCCCTGCAAAGTAGGGGGGATGTCTGCGCAGCAGACAGGGGGGTCAAGAAGTCCACCCCTCTGCCCCTAGCGGGGCATCTCCCCTATTTCATAGGGGCGATCTGCATATTTTTATGCAGCCACTGGTGTGATGTCGACCATGTGCTTGTTTAAAGCACCGCGGTGTGCAAAGCTGACCGTGCCTGCGCTTAGCGCAAACAAGGTGTGGTCTTTGCCGATACCGACATTGTTACCTGGGTGAAACTTGGTGCCACGTTGGCGAACGATGATGGCGCCGCCATCAACCACTTCACCACCAAAGCGTTTCACGCCTAGCATTTTTGGCTGGGAATCCCGGCCGTTTCGCGTGGAGCCGCCGCCTTTTTTTTGTGCCATTTTGCGTAGCTCCTAATTAGACGTTCACAGAGTCGATTGACAACTCGGTGTAGTTTTGACGATGCCCTTGGCGCTTTTGATAGTGCTTACGGCGGCGCATTTTGAAAATGCGAACCTTGTCGTGACGACCGTGAGAGATCACGGTGACTTTGACCGTCGCGCCGCTTACCAAGGGTGTTCCTACTTTGAGAGAGTCGCCGCTACCAACCGCGAGGACTTCAGTAATCACAACCTCTTGGCCAACGTCAGCAGCGATCTGTTCTACTTTAATTTTTTCACCAACAGCAACTTTGTATTGTTTGCCGCCAGTTTTTATGACTGCGTACATATGAACCTTAAGATTAAAAGATCTTCCCTGAACCATTCAGGCGAAGCCCAGCATTATAACCCGCAAGATAGAATCTACCGCTATGCCTCCAGTTGCTCCCATTCTTCCTCCAATCCCCCTCTACCAATCCCTCGTGGAGGCCGACATGCTGGCTGTGGACGAGGTGATCACCCAAAGACTCACCTCTGATGTTCCTTTGGTTGGGCAAGTAGCCCAATACATCATTGCGGCGGGCGGCAAACGCCTGCGCCCTGTGCTCTTGCTTTTGATGTGCGGCGCTTTAGGCTACAAAGGTCAAAACAGACTGGCGATGGCGGCTGTGGTGGAGTTCATCCATACGGCAACGCTTTTGCACGACGATGTGGTGGACGAATCGACCCTGCGCCGTGGCCGCCCGACGGCCAACGAATCGTTTGGTAACCCTGCCAGCGTGCTAGTGGGTGATTTTTTATATTCGCGCGCCTTTCAGATGATGGTTGAGACGAACAACATGCGCGTACTCGCCACACTTGCTGAGGCTACCAACGTTATTGCCGAGGGTGAGGTCATGCAGTTGATGAATATGCACGATGCGTCGCTAACACCAGAGGCGTATTTGCATGTCATCGAGTCTAAAACAGCCAAGCTGTTTGAAGCCAGTAGCCGTTTAGCCGCTATTTTGCAAGGCGCAGATAGCGTGACCGAGCAGGCCTGCGCGACCTATGGCGCGGCTTTAGGCACAGCGTTTCAACTCATTGACGATGTGCTGGATTACGCAGGTGATGCGGCACAGATGGGTAAAAATTTGGGCGATGATTTGCGTGAAGGCAAGACGACGCTGCCGCTGATCGTTGCCATGCAACGTGCAAGCAGTGCCGACCAAGCCTTGATTCGTACTGCGATTGAAGGCGGAGACGTGAGCCAGCTTGAGGCGGTGAGCCGTATTGTGAAATCCACGGGCGCACTAGATGCTAGTTTGGACTTTGCCAAGGTTCAAGCGCAGCGTGCGGTGGATGCCCTCGCGCCCTTACCCGATAGTACTTATAAGACCGCGTTGCTTGAGCTACCTCTGCTGTCTTTGAAGCGCACCAGCTAATTGATCTATGGGACTGATCTACATCACCCCCGCGTTTGCCATCACAGCTTTTGCATTGCTTGGCTTGTGCATTGGCAGCTTTTTAAATGTGGTGATTTATCGACTCCCCAAAATCTTAGAAGCGCAGTTTGAAGAAACGTCTCAAGCACCTGCAACCGAGCCACCGCTTTCGCTCAGTAATCCGCCGTCCACCTGTGGGCACTGCGGGCACCGCATTCGGTGGTTTGAAAACATTCCTGTGTTGAGTTTTATTTTTTTGCGTGGTCGTTGCTCAGCGTGCCATGCCAAGATTAGCTGGCGCTACCCCATGATTGAGTTAGCGGCTAGCGCTATCTTTGCTTACTGCGCATGGCGCTGGCACTTTACGCTCACCGCTGCCGCATATGCCGCCTTTGGCGCGGCTTTGTTAACTTTATCCGCAATTGATTGGGATACTACCTACTTGCCCGACGACATCACCGTACCGCTCACTTGGGCGGGCTTGATTGCGGTAGGGCTGGGCTTATTGCCTGCCGTCACGCTGCACGAATCTTTAGCAGGTGCGGCTGCGGGTTATCTATCGCTTTGGTTGGTGTTTTGGGCGTTTAAACTGGTGACGGGTCGCGAGGGTATGGGCTATGGCGACTTCAAACTTTTTGCTGCTATTGGCGCTTGGCTCGGTTGGCAAGCCTTGATTCCTGTGGTGCTAGTTGCCGCAAGTCTTGGCGCTGTGGTGGGGCTGGTGCTGAAATGGACGCGCCGCGAACGCCTGATTGACGGCGTCAGTGGCTATGTGCCTTTCGGGCCATTTTTAGCGTTTGGCTCCGTGCTTGAGCTCATGACGGGTTGGCAGCTATGAAGCTGCTTGGCCTCACAGGCGGTATCGGCAGCGGCAAAAGTACGGTCGCACACATGCTGCGTGAATTAGGTGCCACGATTGTGGATGCAGATAGCATTTCGCGCGCGACCACAGCAGCAGGCGGCAGTGCTATGGCAGCTATCCGCACGGTGTTTGGCGAGGATTTTGTCGATGCTACGGGTGCGCTTGATCGCACAAAAATGCGCGAGTTGGTTTTTGCGGATGCGACAGCCAAGCAAAAGTTAGAGAACATCACGCATCCGCTCATCAAGCAAGCGATGCAAGATCAAATAGCGACTGCAACAACGCCTTGGGTGGTGCTTGATCTGCCGCTACTGGCCGAACGTACCAGCTTTGATGGCTGGAGGCCCTTGCTGGATGCGGTCTGGGTGGTCGATTGCTTGGAGAGCACACAAATCACACGTGTGATGGCACGAAACCAAATGCCCGAATCGCAAGTACGCGCGGTGATAGAAAACCAAGCATCACGGCAGGCCCGACTAGCCATTGCCGATGTGGTTATTACCAATGAAGGTTTGGCACTGGTCGCCCTTAAACTTGAAGTCGCAAGCGCATTTGCAAAGCTGCAATAATCAACCCGTGATTTTTTACGAACATCCTTTTAACGAACGCATCCGAACGTACTTACGTTTGGAACATTTATATGCCCGTATGGATGCGCTGGTGGCTCGTGAGTCCCCAGTGGATCACCACTATGCGCTATCCACTTTATTTGAAATCATGGACATTGCGGGTCGCGCCGAGCTGAAGACCGATGTCTTGAAAGATCTCGATAAGCAAAAAAATGCGCTACTGCCTTACAGGGGTAACCCAGCTATTGACGAGGCGGCACTGAACCATGTGATCTCTGAGCTAGATCAATCCTTTGCCGCCTTAAGTCAAACGCCTGGCCGCGTCGGTGGGTTGTTGGGTGAAAACGATTGGTTGATGTCGGTGCGTAGTCGCGCCAGCATTCCAGGCGGCACATGCTCATTTGATTTACCCGCTTATTACGCGTGGCAGCACTTGGAAGCGTCTGCACGCCAACAAGACTTGAAGCCTTGGATAGAAGCTGTGCAGCCGATGCACACCGCCGTGACGCTGCTCATGCGCTTGGTGCGCGAGTCAGGTGGCGCACAGAAGATGGTCGCGACGGCAGGACATTTTCAGCAATATGTACAGCAAGGCAAACCGTATCAGTTGGTGCGCATCCAGCTAGATGAAGGCCTCGGTGTCGTGCCCGAGATGTCGGTGAATCGGCTCTTGGTAACGGCGAGATTTGTTAAATTTTCAGTCACTGAGCGAGCACTACAAACTTCACTCGACATTTCGTTTGAACTTACGCTTTGTCACTAAGCCAACCCAATACGGGCAAGGCTCCTGGCAAGATAGGCATTACGCTGGGTGGTAATGTCACCCATTCGAAGGTTTGACCTTCATGCATCGCAAGCTCGCCACTCCACTGGCTGATTTTGCAAAAATGCAGCCTGACTAAGGCATGCGGATAGTCCACTACTTGCTCGCGCCAAACAGTCGTGTGCGCTTCGCTAATCGTGAGGCCAATTTCTTCAATCAGTTCGCGGCCTAGGGCCTCTATCACCGTCTCGCCAGCTTCCAGCTTGCCCCCTGGGAACTCCCAGTAGCCTGCATAGACCTTTCCCTCGGGGCGGGTCGTCATGAGGTAACGCCCTTCGCTATCCACCAAAACGCCAACGGCAACTTCAGTGATTTTTCTATCTGCGCCGCCAATGCGCTCTAAGCCTCCGTCCGCAACCAAAGGCTCAGACATGCTGTGGTTTTTTCTGATTACCGACATAGTCCTTGGCGAACTGATACGCCACGCGGCCTGAGCGCGAGCCACGCTCCAGTGCCCACACCAGCGCGTGCGGGCGCGCTGCGGTGAATTCATTGGTTGGAACACCCAGATGTGCCAGCCATTGATTTGCAATCGTGAGGTACTCGTCCTGTGTGAACGGATAAAAACTAACCCACAAACCAAAGCGTTCCGAGAGCGAAATTTTTTCTTCTACGCCTTCGCCTGGATGCACCTCGCCGTCGTCCGTGTGCGTGTACGTGAGGTTTTCCTTCATGTACTCGGGCAGCAAATGGCGGCGATTACTGGTCGCATATATGAGCACATTCGGGGTAGATGCAGCCACTGAGCCATCTAGCACCGACTTCAAAGCTTTGTAGCTGGACTCACCATCTTCAAAGCTCAAGTCGTCGCAAAAAACGATAAATTTTTCGGGGCGATTGGCGGTGATGTCCACGATATCGGACAAATCCACGAGGTCGGCTTTATCCACCTCAATCAGCCGTAAACCCTTGTCGGTAAAGGCGTTCAGACATGCTTTGATCAGTGACGACTTGCCCGTGCCGCGCGCGCCTGTCAGTAGCACATTGTTGGCGGGTAGGCCACTCACAAAATGCTCCGTGTTGCGAGCGATCTTTTCTTTTTGAACGTCGATCTCTTTCAAATCACTCAGTGCGAGCTTGGCAATGTGCTGCACAGGCTCCAGTGAGCCATGCCCCGATGCCCGCTTGCGATAACGCCAAGCCACAGCAGCACTCCAGTCAGGCGCTTGCAGAGGCTGTGGCAAGGCGCGCTCTAATTTTTCGGTCAGCGTTTCAATGCTGAGAACTAGGCGCTCGATGAGTTGTTCGGTGTTGTTCATGGCTATTTGAGTTAAGAGCGGTAATCCGCATTAATCGTGACGTACTCATGCGACAAATCGCAAGTCCAAACCGTGTCCGAAACCGTTCCGCGTCCAAGATTGACGCGCACGGTGATTTCAGACTGCTTCATCACGCGCTGTCCGTCTGCCTCGAAGTAATCGGGATGACGCCCGCCGTTTTTAGCCACGCATACATCGTCTAAATTCAAATCAATTCTGGACTGATCGAGGTCGGTAATGCCCGCATAACCCACCGCCGCCAAGATGCGCCCGAGGTTGGGGTCGCTGGCAAAGAACGCGGTCTTCACTAACGGCGAATGCGCAATTGCGTAGCCAGCCTTTAGGCATTCTTCCGTCGTTTTCCCGCCCTCAATCGTGACCGTAATGAACTTGGTTGCGCCTTCGCCGTCACGCACGATGCTGTGCGCCAAATGCTGCGCGACTTGCAGGAGTGCTGCCTTGAAAGCCATAGTCGACGGGGCTTGCAGGCCAGTCTCTTTGGTGATACGCGGCATCTTGCTTGTACAGCTTGCCATCACCATGAACGAATCGTTGGTTGAAGTGTCGCCGTCCACGCTGATGCGGTTGAAGGATGCGTTGGCAATATCCGAAGTCATGGCTTGCAGCACATCAGCGTCGATGTTCGCGTCGGTGGCGATGTAGCCTAGCATCGTCGCCATGTTCGGGCGGATCATGCCCGCGCCTTTGCTAATGCCCGTGATCGTGACCACGTGTCCGTCAATCGTGACTTGCACACTTTTAGCCTTGGCCTGCGTATCGGTGGTCATGATGGCGTGCGCGGCGCGATACCAATTGTTTTCACTCGCGTTTGCAATCGCGGCAGGCATGCCCGCCACCACGCGATCAGTCGGCAGCGGCTCCATGATGACCCCTGTGCTGAAGGGCAATACCTGCGTGGCTTGCAAGCCAAGATGCTCTGCAAGCCTTGCGCAGCAAGCTTTGGCGGATGCCATACCTTCCGCGCCCGTGCCCGCATTGGCGTTGCCTGTGTTGATGACAAGGGCGCGGACACCAGAGCGATTTGATGTCAAAACCTCTTGGCAAATCTGCACAGGCGCAGCGCAAAAACGGTTGGTAGTGAACACACCTGCAACCGATGCGCCCTCAACCAGTAGCATCACGGTCAGATCGTCACGATTTGCCTTGCGAACACCGGCTTGTGCAATGCCGACGCGGATGCCAGCGACGGGATGCAGGTCGGCGGCTTGGATAAGGGGAAGATTAACGGCCATGTCTGGTGGTTCTCTACAATAAATGGATGATAAAAAAACTGATGCTAATTATCGCCGCGCTCGCGTTGACTTATGGCATAGCTGAGGCGAGAGCCTCTAAGCGCCAGCCCGCGCAAAGCTTTAATGCGGTCGTAAAGCACGTCACCGACGGTGACACCGTTTGGGTATCTACGGGCGGTGGACAACAAGCGATTGATATCCGAATTCAAGGCATCGACGCGCCCGAGATTTGTCAAGACTACGGACGTGTTGCTGCTAGTGCTCTCTTGCAACATCTGCAGCACAAAATGGTTAGTGTGACAGGTAGGGCGCGAGATAAGTATGGGCGCGTAGTGGCAAAACTCAGCGTGAACGGCCAAGATGTCGGTGCGTGGTTAGTTGAAAACGGCCATGCGTGGTCGTATCACAATCGACGCTCACTTGGCCCCTACGGCTACCAGGAAAATACCGCAAGGCAAGCGGGACGAGGTCTATGGGCTGGCGGCTCGCCGATGGAGCCCAAGGTTTTTCGGAAAAAAACCAAGTGCCACAAGTCTTAACGTACCGCGTTGGCATCCGCCACTGTTAGCGCCGTCATGTTGACGATACGGCGAACCGTTGTACTGGATGTGAGGATGTGCACGGGTTTGGCAGCGCCAAGCA
This sequence comes from Comamonadaceae bacterium, assembly GCA_031430035.1. Classification (GTDB taxonomy): domain Bacteria; phylum Pseudomonadota; class Gammaproteobacteria; order Burkholderiales; family Burkholderiaceae_C; genus JASGCK01. Next base: position 12,245 of record JANPAS010000013.1, read on the forward strand.
AGACTGGCCCCACGGCAATATTGCCACCAGCCGCTGTTTTGAGCAGGTTGTAGGCAATATTAGCTGCGTCAATGTTTGGCATCACCAGCAAATTGGCCTCGCCCGTGAGCGTGTTGTTTGGCATGATGGTCTTACGCGCCGTTTCATCTAGTGCCACGTCACCGTGCATTTCGCCGTCCACCTCCAGCCACGGTGCTTGTACGCGCAATAGTGCGAGTGTGTCGCGCATCTTGATCGCGCTTGCGTTTTGGCTAGAGCCAAAATTGCTGTGCGACAAGAGTGCAGCTTTCGGTTTCACGCCAAAACGCTCCATTTCGTGCGCCGCCATGATGGTGATCTCGGCTAATTGCTCTGCCGTTGGGTCGTAATTGACGTGGGTATCGACCAAAAAGACTTGACGATCGGGCAGCATCAGGCCGTTCATACACGCATAGGTGCTGACACCTGCGCGCTTACCAATGACTTGGTCGATGTAGGACAGATGATGCGCGGTGGTTGCCCATGTGCCGCAAATCATGCCATCGACATACCCTTTGCTAAGCATCATGGCGGAAATAAGCGTCAAGCGGCGACGCATTTCAATTTTTGCGAGCTGCTGGGTCACACCTTTGCGTTCGGTCAGCGCGTGGTAGGTTTGCCAAAAGTCTTGATAACGCTCATCGTGCTCGACATTGACCACGTCGTAATCTTGACCTTGTTTGAGGCGCAGACCAAATTTTTCGACACGCTCGGCAATCACCGATGGGCGTCCCACCAGCGTTGGATGCGCGAGGCCTTCATCGACAACAATCTGAATCGCTCTGAGGATGCGCTCTTCTTCGCCCTCGGCATAGACCACGCGTTTTTTATTGGCCTTTTTGGCCGCCGCATAAATCGGCTTCATTGTGGTGCCCGAGGCATAAACAAAGCTTTGCAGCTGCTCGCGGTAGGCGGTCATGTCTTTGATCGGGCGTGTCGCTACGCCAGAGTCCATCGCAGCTTGCGCGACGGCCGGTGCAATCATCACCATTAAGCGCGGATCGAACGGCTTAGGAATCAAATACTGCGGACCAAAGGCGAGTTGCTCGCCTGCGTAGGCTGCGGCAACCACTTCGCTTTGCTCGGCTTGCGCCAGTTCCGCAATGGCGCGAACAGCAGCGATTTCCATTTCGTCCGTAATCGTAGACGCGCCTGCATCCAGCGCGCCACGGAAGATGTAGGGGAAGCACAAAACGTTATTGACTTGATTGGGGTAGTCGGTACGTCCCGTGGCCACAATCGCATCGTCACGCACAGCGTGCACATCGTCTGGATTAATCTCGGGGTTTGGATTGGCCAGAGCCAAAATGACAGGCTTAGCCGCCATCGACTTGACCATGTCTTGCTTGAGTACGCCGCCAGCCGAGAGTCCTAAAAAGATATCGGCGCCTTTAATGACTTCCGCCAAAGTGCGGGCATCTGTTTTTTGCACGAACTGGATCTTGTCCTCGTCCATCAGCTCGGTGCGTCCCTCGTAGACCACACCCGCTAGGTCGGTCACAAAAATATTTTTACGTGGAATGCCTAATTTCAACAGCAGTCCAAGGCAGGCCAGTGCCGCAGCACCTGCGCCGCTAGTCACCAGTTTGACTTTGGTGATGTCTTTGCCTGTGACTTTGATGCCGTTTAAAACCGCAGCGCCCACCACAATCGCGGTGCCGTGTTGGTCGTCGTGAAAGACAGGAATCTTCATGCGCTCGCGTAGCTTGCGCTCAACATAAAAGCAATCAGGCGCTTTGATGTCTTCTAAATTGATACCGCCAAAAGTGGGCTCTAAGGAGGCAATGATGTCTACCAATTTATCTAGGTTATCGCGCTCGTCAATTTCGATATCGAACACGTCGATACCTGCAAATTTTTTGAACAAAACCGCTTTGCCTTCCATCACGGGTTTGGCGGCTAGTGGCCCGATATTGCCAAGTCCCAGCACGGCTGTTCCGTTGGTAATGACGGCGACTAAATTGCCACGAGCCGTGTATTTGAAAGCGTTGGCAGGGTCTTTGACAATTTCTTCGCAGGGCGCAGCCACGCCAGGCGAATAAGCCAGTGCTAAGTCGCGCTGGTTACTCAATTGCTTGGTAGCTGCGATTTGAATCTTGCCTGGGACGGGGAACTCGTGATAATCAAGCGCTGCGGCGCGGAGTTCGGTTGCTTTTGCGGTTTCAGTAGGCATATATCGTTACGAAGAGCGCATTGCAATTCGTCAGTTTTTGTAAGAATGTTAGATTTTAGCCCTCAATGACTACCCAAAACACCGTAGTTTCCACTACATCCCACTCGTCCATTTCTCTTTTTTCGTGGGCTTTGATTTTTCTCATTCCCGCCTTTTGGACAATTAATTATCTAGTAGGCAGAACTGCGCCTGCGCTGATTGCGCCGCACGCTCTCGCGTTTTCCCGTTGGGCACTGGCTGCGCTGATTTTGGGCATATTCGCATGGGGCGAGCTCAAAGAAAAACGGCACCTCATTTGGCCAGAGCGTTGGCATTTTTTAACTTTTGGCTTGCTCGGAATGTGGATTTGCGGCGCTTGGCTCTATGTGGGGGCGCGAACCAGCCCCGCCAATAACCTCGCCTTAATTTACGCGCTATCGCCTGTTTTTATTGTGCTCGGGGCGGCATTTTTTTTGCACGAATCCATGCGCAAACGCCAATGGCTAGGCGTTCTACTGGCTATGACGGGCTTGGTGCATGTGGTCATTCAAGGGCGTTGGTATGCGATTGCGCAAACCGAGTTTGTGATTGGCGACTTGTGGGTCTTGGCGTGCGCCGTAGCTTGGGCGATTTATTCTCTACTGCTCAAAAAATGGCCAAGCCCATTTAGTCCGCTCGCAAGGCTGGTGTTGATTGCAACGGCTGGCGCATTATTCATGCTGCCGCTCGCCATCATCGAGGCTTGGTCTGGCTTGCCGCATACCCAAACCGTGTGGGGCGGTCAAACGATGGTTTTGATTGTGGCGGCAGCGGTTTTCCCAGGTGCGGGCGCTTATTTTTGTTATTCGTTGTTGCAAAAGCGCATTGGCGCGGCCAGAACAGCGCTGGTGCTTTATCTAGGCCCCTTGTATGCTGCCGCGCTCGCGTGGTTTGTGCTGGGCGAGCCGCTGCACATTTATCACGCCATTGGTGCGCTCATCATCCTGCCGGGTATCTATTTAGCGTCACAAGCTAACCAGCCAAACTAAACTGGGCTTGCAACCGTTATCGGATGCGCGGGCGTTTTTACGCGAACAGGCATTGCTGGAAACCGCACGGGCTGTGGCTTCCCAGCAAGCGTGCTCGCCAAGGCACGGCTGGCGTGCATCACGGGCATGACGTAGGGTAGGACTTGAATTTTGCCGCTCACGAAGCCGTACTGCGCACAATCACCCAGCGCAAAAATGGCGGGGTCGCTAGTTTCCAGCAACTCGTTCACCACAATCCCGCGATCGGTTGCGAGGCCTGCATCCTTTGCCAATTGCGTATGGGGGCGTAGGCCGATGGCGCTCAAAACAAGATCAGCAGCAAACGTTTTGCCATTTGTCAATTGGACAGAATAAGCCTGTAGGCCTTGCTGCGCTTGGCTTACAGCCGTTACTGTTGTACCAAAATGCCAAGTCACACCAAGCGGCGCTAGCTTACTTTGCAGCGCTAGGCTGGTGCTCTCGTCAATGAGCGCAGCTAAGGCTCTTGGCGCAGGATCAATCACGCTGACCGTGTGACCACCGAGTACGAGGTCGTTAGCAAATTCACAGCCAATCAAACCTGCACCCATGATGGCAACGTGTTTGGGCGCTCCGTCCAGCTTGGCATGAAACACCGCAAAGTCAGCGATCGAATTGACGGAAAGAATCTCATGCGCTGCATCGCCAAGAGTGGGCACGCGGATCGGGCTTGCGCCCAGCGCCAAGACTAAACGGTCATAGCTGAAATCACCTTTATCGGTATGCACCACTCGCGCCGCCGCATCAATCTTGTGGACAAATGTGTTGGCGATGAGCGTGACGTTTTGTGTCTCAGCCATCTTGGTGGCTGGCGTGGTGACCAACTGCGCAGGCGTGCGTTTTTGTGCCAAGGCGTTTGATAGCGTCGGCTTGGCGTAGAAGTCGCCGCTGTCCGCACAAATCATCGTAATAGGCTGCTGACGATTGCCAGAGGCATCTTCTATTGAACTGGCTTCCAGCTTGCGCAGTTCGCGCACGGTGCTCCATGCCGCAAGGCCTGAGCCGACGATGACGATAGGTGCAGTCATTTAAATTTCTACGACTTCAAAGTCAGCTTTGGCAACGCCGCAATCGGGGCAAGCCCAAGCGTCTGGAATATCCGCAAACTTGGTTCCAGCGGCGATGCCGTCTTCAGCGCGGCCAGCAGCTTCGTCATAAATAAAGCCGCAAACGATACAAATATAGGTTTTCATGGTTATTCCTTTTAAAAATATAAATTAAGCCGTTACTTATTAAGCCGTTACTTTGGCAAGTTGTGCCTTGTAGTGATTGGCGTGGCGCTCTTCCACCTTGGCAAGTGCGGCAAAACGTTTTTGTGCTTTTTCAAGCGTTGCTTTGAACTGCGCTGCGTGTTCTTTGGACTCTGCAATCTGCTCGTCCATTTCAGCCACTGCAGCGGCGTTACCCTCAAGCTCTGCCGTTTTGCGGAACGTCGGGTACATCTCTGTGTACTCGTAGGTCTCGCCGTCAATCGCTATTTGCAAAGCCTTAGCGGGAGTCATCGTGGCGGCTGGGTAGAGCAAATCGAGGTGACCAAAGGCGTGCATCACTTCTTGGTCGGCGGTTGCTTCAAAAGTTTTGGCGGTTTCCTCGTCGCCCGCAGCGCGAGCGAGCTTGGCGAAATAGCGGTACTTGATGTGCGCCATGCTCTCACCCGCAAAGGCGGACTCTAAGTTGGCAAAGGTTTTGATCTCGGGGCGCTGGCTAGCTTGGCTCATGGTTTTACTCCTGATTAAAAATTAACAAAATTTATCAACACAGGACGAATAGTAGTGATTAACTATAAATAAGTCTAATTGAAAATAGCTAATCGATTGATAGGGGCTATCAAGCGCCGAGTCGATACCATAGCCATCAATCAAGGAGCGACAAGATGAAACGTATTATTTTTGGCTGTTTATTTTTATTAGCGGGTACTGCATCTGCCGCCGATTACGCTGGCCCGATTTTTGACGCGCACCTTCACTACAACGAAGAAGCGTGGAATGGCAAATCGGGCCCGCATCCGCTGCCCGATGTACTTGCCCGTATGAAGCGTAATGGCGTGAAAGCCATTGTTGCCAATAGCCGTCCGAATGCTGGAACGCTGGCACTGGCCTCATCAGAACTCACCAAGCAAGCAGGCGTAACGGTCGTACCGTTTATCCGCTTGTACCGTAACCGCGCTGACTACAGCAGCTGGTTTCAAGACCCTACGATCTATGACATGGTGCAAAGTGAATACGCCAAAGGCACAGCGGCTGGGGCTTACCGAGGGATTGGCGAATTTCATCTTTATGAGAGCGCCAATGCCAAAGGCGTGATTGCGCAAAAACTCATGGCGTTTGCCGAAGAAAAGCAGTTAGTCATCTTGGCGCATGTGGATGATGCGGCCATTGATTTGCTCATGGCGCCAACGCCATCTAAAGGACAAAAACTCAAATTGATTTGGGCGCATACAGGGATTGGCGGCGCATCGGCGCAGAGGGTCGATCAATTGATGGCGCGATATCCGCAACTACACGGCGAACTCTCGTACCGCCCAGGCCTCGTTTGCGATGGCGGCAAGCTCTGCCCAGAGTGGCGTGCCCTGATGCAAAAATATCCCACGCGGTTTTTGTTGGGTTCAGATACGTGGGTGAACGGACGCTGGGAGAGCTTTGATTCCATCATGCAAGACTATCGCCGCTGGCTGGGTGACTTGCCCGCTGATTTAGCAAGCCGTATTGGCTGGGGTAATGGCGCGAGTTTGTTTGGGGTGAAATAAGAGCGTTAATCGAGCCGAAAGCACGTGCTAGGCACGAGTAACAACCTCTAAAGCAACCATTAGCTTGTGACCAATGTGAGAGCTTTCAATTACCCAGTAAATGTGTTCAATGTCTTTGACGCGAAACACTTGGCCACTGCTCGGTGGAGTGTACCAAGCAGCTTCTATACCTAGATGCTGAAAAGCCTCACCTATTGCGATAGCCGGAAATGGTGTACTAGATTCAGCGCTCCAAGAAGCGTCATTTCTGAATGAGTTCTCATAAACTTCAATGTGATATTGCGTTGGTAATGCTTTCATTCCTTCTCCTTTTGAAAATGGTTAACGTGAAGTATGCAACAAACTAGCAGCACACTTAAATTGAACTTGTTGCATAAATCTCTATCCTTTCGGGCTTAGTTTACGAATGGCAATTTCATCAACGCTTCAATCTCATCCGCATCCACAGGCACGCCGCGGCTAAGTAGCTCGCAACCGTTCGTCGTCACCAGCGCATCGTCTTCAATCCGAATCCCGATGTTGTGATAGCGCTCGGGCACGCCTGCCGCTGGTCGCACGTAGATGCCAGGCTCTAGCGTTAGCACCATGCCTTCCCGCAAAATTCGACTGGGGCGCACTTGCACGGTCTGCTTTGTCACGGGGTCGATTTTTTCGGTAACGATGTGTGCTTCGGATGGCTCGATGTAGCTGCCGCAGTCGTGCACATCCATGCCCAACCAATGACTGGTGCGGTGCATATAAAACGGACTGTAGGCGCGCTGTTCGATCACGTCTTGTAGATTCCCCACTTTGCTTTTATCCAGCAAACCCACATCCAGCATGCCCTGCGCGAGGACGGCTAGCGCCGCATCATGTGGATCGTTAAAGCGATTGCCGGGTTTGGTGGCTGCCGCTGCTGCCTCTTGGCTGGCTAGCACGATGTTGTACAGCTCGCGCTGAGGCGCTGTGAATTTGCCGTTAGCGGGGAAGGTGCGCGTGATGTCGGAGGCGTAGCCGTGCAACTCGCAGCCCGCGTCAATCAGCACCAAGTCGCCACTCAAGATCGGTGCGGTGTCGGCGCGGTAGTGCAGCACGCAAGCGTTGGCGCCGCCTGCCACGATGGAGCTGTACGCGGGGTACTCCGAGCCTTGCATGCGGAACTCGTGCAGCAGTTCGGCATCTAAATGGAACTCTCGTGTATCCAATCCCGCACGTAACCTTTGCGCCGAGAGCTTCATCGCGCGGATGTGCGCCCCTGCACTAATCTGCGCGGCGCGGCGCATGGTGGCAATCTCAGACGCGTCTTTGATGAGTCGCATTTCGTCCAGCAAGGCACACAGATCACGCTGCTCAGCAGGGCAGGTAATGCCTTGGCGAGCCTTAGCGCGCACGGCTTCCAACCAATGATTAATTTGCCCGTCTAAGCCGTGGTGCGTGGCAAAGGGAAAGTAAACCACGGAGGTGTTTTCTAGCAAAACGGGTAGATGCGCGTCAAGCTCGGTACTAGAAAAAGCGCTCTGCAAGCCAAGCTGGGCGGGGGCTGCAGCAGGACCAAGTCTGATGCCGTCCCAAATTTCGCGTGCTTCGTCCTTGGGTTGGCAAAACAAAATGGAGTGACCGTTGGCAAGTAGTACCAGTGTGGCGTTGGGCTCGGTAAAGCCCGTCAGGTAATGGAAGTAGCTATCAAAGCGAAACAAAAAGTCAGAGTCGCGGTTGCGCCGCTGCTCTGGCGCTGTCGGAATGATGGCGATGCCGCCCGTGGCAAGCTGGGAGGCGAGGTGGGCACGGCGCTGGGCGTAGATGCTTTGATTGGTGTGTTGACTCATAGGTTCAATTCTCGCAGGCTAAGTGTTGAGTTCGCGCAAGCGCTCAGGTGTCCCCACATCCGTCCAATCGCCTGTGTAAATCTCGGCACTCACGCAGCCCTTGTCCATAGCGGCTCGCAAGAGGGGTGCGAGTGCAGCCTTTATTCCATGTGGGTTGCCAGCAGGTATGCCCGTCAGCGCTTCATCATAAAAAGATTTTTTATAAAGCCCAATGGTTGAGTACGTCCACTTGAGTGCGAGTGAATCTTTTGGCAGATTGAGCGCTAATCCGTTATCGGACACGCCGAAATCACCCTTCGGGTTGTGCGTGGGATTGGGTACAAGCCACAGACGCGCTTGCATGTTGGATGCGGCAAATGCAGCGTATGCGGCTTTAGAGAACTCAAACTGCGGCGCAAACACGTCGCCCGCGACGATCCAAAACGTATCTGCCAGCATGGGCAGGGCACGGATGATGCCGCCAGCGGTTTCTAAAGCATGACCGAAGTCTTCGCCCTCGTGTGAATACTGAATGTGCGTTTGAAACCGAGCGCCATCCTGCAAGCCTTGCTCTATCTGGCTTCCCAGCCATGCCGTGTTGACGGCCATATCCGTATTGGCCTTTCGGGCAAGTGCCTCCACGTGCCACTGTATAAGCGGCTTACCGCGCACCATCAGCATGGGTTTGGGACAAGTGTCGGTCAGCGGACGCATGCGCTCGCCGCGTCCTGCGGCCAAAATCATGGCGGTGGCTTTGTGCGTTGTGGCAGTCATAGCCCCAAGTTTAGTTCTAGGAGTTTTGGGCTTAGTAAAATATAGGGTTTTCCAGCCCCTCATTCCTTCACCTCACTATTTCCGCACCCATGGCCACTACCTCTGCTTCTAACCAAAAACAACAAATGGCCAACGCGATTCGTGCGCTGGCAATGGACGCTGTGCAGGAGGCCAATTCGGGGCATCCAGGCGCGCCTATGGGTATGGCCGACATGGCGGTGGCGCTCTGGCATGAGCATCTCAATCACAACCCCGCCAATCCACATTGGCCTAATCGTGATCGCTTTGTGCTGTCCAACGGTCACGGCTCGATGCTGATTTACGCGCTCTTGCACCTCACGGGCTATGACTTGCCGATGAGCGAGCTGAAGAACTTCCGCAAACTGCACAGTAAAACGGCGGGTCACCCTGAGTTTGGCATCACACCAGGCGTAGAAACTACCACGGGACCACTGGGGCAGGGCATCACCAATGCCGTGGGCATGGCGCTGGCTGAGAAGCTGTTGGCGGCAGAATTCAATAAAGAAGCTCATGCCATCGTTGACCATCACACCTACGTCTTTTTAGGCGACGGCTGCTTGATGGAAGGCATTAGCCACGAAGCGGCTGCACTGGCAGGCGCGTGGAAGCTAAACAAGCTGATTGCGCTCTACGACGACAACGGCATCAGCATCGACGGCGCAGTTGCGCCTTGGTTTATCGATAACACGCCGAAACGTTTTGAGGCTTACGGCTGGAACGTGATTGCTGCTGTGGATGGTCACGATGCAGCGGCAGTGAGTGCGGCAATTAGCGCCGCCAAAATCAACCCAGAAAAACCAACGCTGATTTGCTGCAAAACAGCGATTGGCAAAGGATCGCCTAACCGCGCCAATACGGCTAAGGCACACGGCGAGCCATTGGGCGCTGAAGAGATTAAATTGACTCGCGAGCAGCTCGGCTGGACATCCGCTCCGTTTGAAATTCCAGCAGGCCTGCAAGCCGCATGGAACGGGGTGTCTAAAGGCAACAAGCTGGAAGCCCAGTGGAATAAATCCTTTGCAGCCTATAGCAAAAAATATCCTGAATTAGCAGCAGAATTCACGCGCCGTATGGCGGGTGATTTGCCAAAGAACTTCGCGCAAACCGCGTTCGATACGGTTGTTGCGGCGCATACCAAGGCCGAAACCGTGGCATCGCGTAAAGCCAGCCAAATCGCGCTGGAAGCCTTTACCGCTGCGCTGCCTGAGATGCTGGGCGGTAGCGCGGACTTGACGGGTTCTAACCTGACCAACACCAAATCCACGCCTAATTTGCGTTTTGATTTGGCGGGCAATGTCGTGAAAACCGCTGATGCGGTCGGCACACCCAACGCTTGCGTTGGTCGTCATATTAACTACGGCGTGCGCGAGTTCGGTATGGCTGCCATCATGAATGGCGTGACGCTGCATGGCGGCTTCATTCCTTACGGCGGCACGTTCTTGACCTTCAGCGATTACTCACGCAACGCCATTCGTATGGCCGCGCTGATGAAGGCGCGTGTGATTCACGTCTTCACGCACGACTCGATTGGCCTTGGCGAAGACGGCCCGACGCACCAGTCGATTGAACATGCGGCGAGCCTGCGTTTGATTCCCAACTTGGACGTGTGGCGTCCAGGCGATACAGCCGAAACCGCCGTGGCATGGGCGGTGGCTTTGCAAAACAAAACTAAACCAACGGCTCTTTTGTTGTCGCGTCAAAATATTTTGTACGCGCCCAAGCATGAGTTAGCGGATATCAGCAAGGGCGCGTATGTGCTGGCTGAGCCGTCTGAGGTGGGTATGAAAAAGAAGGCGCAAGCCGTCATCATCGCCACAGGTTCGGAAGTGCAATTGGCACTGAAGGCGCAATCGCTGCTCGCAACCATGAATGTTGCTGTGCGCGTGGTTTCCATGCCTAGTACGACGACGTTTGACAAACAAAGCGTGGCGTACAAAAACGCCGTGTTGCCTAAAGGCTTGCCGCGTATTGCGGTCGAAATGGGATCGACTGATGGCTGGTGGAAATACGGTTGTGCGGCGGTGGTGGGCATCGACACCTACGGCGAATCTGCACCAGCGCCTGTGCTGTTCGAGCACTTTGGCTTTACGCCAGAGAACGTGGCGGCGACGGTCATCAAAGCAATTTAATTTTTAACTAGGAAACTCATCATGACTATCAAACTTGGCATTAACGGTTTTGGCCGTATCGGGCGCAACGTACTTCGCGCAGCGGTACAAAATTTCTCGGATATCGAAGTCGTTGCGATTAACGATTTGCTAGAGCCTGATTACCTCGCGTACATGCTGCGCTACGACAGCGTGCATGGTCGCTTCAAAGGTTCGATTGAAGTGGACGGCAACGCCATCATCGTCAACGGCAAGCGCATTCGCTTGACGCAAGAGCGTGATCCAGCTGCCTTGAAGTGGAACGAAGTCGGCGCGGACATCGTGCTGGAGTCCACGGGGCTGTTTTTAGATAAAGCGACTGCGCAAAAGCATTTGGATGCGGGCGCTAAAAAGGTGCTCTTATCTGCACCGTCTAAAGACGACACCCCGATGTTTGTGTATGGCGTGAACCACAAAACCTATGCAGGTCAGACGATTATTTCTAACGCTTCTTGCACCACGAACTGCTTAGCTCCAGTGGCCAAAGTTTTGAACGACAAGTGGGGCATCAAGCGCGGACTCATGACGACGGTTCATGCAGCGACGGCCACGCAAAAAACCGTGGATGGCCCGTCCAATAAGGACTGGCGCGGTGGACGGGGCATTTTGGAGAACATCATTCCGTCCTCCACTGGCGCAGCCAAAGCCGTGGGCGTGGTGATTCCTGAGCTGAATAAAAAGCTCACAGGCATGTCCTTCCGCGTGCCAACATCTGATGTGTCAGTCGTGGACTTGACGGTCGAGCTCAACAAAGAAGCTACTTACGCCGAGATTTGCGCTGAGATGAAAGCGCAGTCTGAAGGCGCACTCAAGGGCGTGCTGGGTTACACCACCGACAAGGTTGTGGCGACTGACTTTAGAGGTGAGACTTGCACCTCGGTGTTTGATGCGGATGCGGGTATTGCACTAGATACGACCTTTGTCAAAGTCGTCGCTTGGTACGACAACGAGTGGGGTTACTCGAACAAGTGTCTCGAGATGGTGCGCGTGATTGCGTAAATCTGAGGATATCTTCACAGTTGATTGACAAAAAAGTGATAGAAAGAGCGACATGATTTTTTCACGTCGCTTTTTTTATTGGCTTGCCGTTTTGACTTCGGCATTGCTCTGTGCGTGCGGCGGCGGTGGTGGCAGCAGCGCTAGTTCCGTCATCGCTGATACAGGCTGCTATCCGCTGACGCAAACAGCGGGCACGGACCCTCTCAAAATCTGGCAATGGCATCTTGCAAACAGTGGGGTGAATTATTTTGCATCCAACTTACCAGGTACAGGCAATCATTTCTCTTTAAATTTGCCTGCGGGGTGGTCTAGCACTTCGGGTCAAAACATCAATGTAACCGTGGTGGATACGGGGATGGAAGTCAGGCATGAAGATTTAGCCAATAACGTGGTGTGCAGTGGCTCGTATAACTTCATTACAAGAAACAATAACCCGACAAACACCAGTACAACGGGCGATCATGGCACTGCGGTGGCTGGTTTGATTGCAGGTGTTGCTAACAACAGCGTGGGCATCTCGGGGGTTGCGCCTAAGGCCAATTTGCGTGCGTATAACTTTCTTCAATCAGGCTATCAAAGCTATGCCAACTACGCGATTGCAATGGGTTCTGATAGCACGTATGGCGCAGCATCGTCCGATGTATTTAACTTTAGTGCAGGTACTGATAGCGCGTCGCTGTCTGTGCCAGATTCGACTGAGGATGCTGTATCCGTTAATACGATCACGCTGCGCTCTGGCAAAGGTGCGCTGCTGGTGAAATCTGCTGGGAATGGTTATTACGGAATGACCAACTCATCGGGGGTAACGATCGGCACGAATACATTTTGTACGGCGACGGGCGTGACCTGTCAAAACGTGAATCAGGATATGGATAACACGCTGTACAGCACGCTGGTGGTAGCCGCCGTGGATGCGGATAGCAAAAGCAGTACGTACTCGACGGCTGGCAGCGCGATTTGGGTGTCGGGTTTTGGTGGCGAATTTGGGTATGACACGGCAGTGAATGCGACTTACACCGCGTCCTCTAGCAACAACAAGCCAGCACTGGTCACAACCGATCAAAGCGGCTGCACGTCTGGCTATGTTCGCTCAGCCGCAGTCAGTAAAAATTTGCTGAATAAAGGTGATGGAACTGGCACATCGAATAGTGCCTGCAATTACACCGCGACTTTTAACGGCACCTCATCAGCAGCGCCTACGGTGACGGGCGTGATAGCGCTGATGCTGCAAGCCAATAGCACGTTGACTTGGCGCGATGCAAGGCATATTTTGGCCAATACCGCTAGAAAAGTGCAGCCTGCGCAAGCTGCGGTGACAACCACTTCTTATTTTGGTGGTGCTAGCTTTACGCTGGAGCAAGGCTGGGTGACCAATACTGCTGGATTTAATTTTCACAACTATTTTGGTTTTGGGCTGGTGGATGCATCGGCTGCGGTCACTGCTGCGGGCACGCACACAGCAGGTAGTCTGGGGACGTTCACCTCAGTCAACAACACTGCATCAATAGGTACAACGACTATTCCTGCCAATACCATCACTGGACTCTCTAAAACTTTTACCATTTCAGGTCTAACAACCGCTGAGCAGGCTGAAATCACGTTTTATGTCGGCAGCGGTTATGTGCCATATTGCAATCAAGTGGAGCTGACTTCACCTGGCGGCACAAAATCGATTTTGTTCAATATGGACTCTGCGCATACATCTGCATCAACGGGCGGCATTCGTTTGCTCTCTAATGCGTTCTATGGCGAAACAGCCGCAGGCACTTGGACGCTTAAAGTCATTAATCGTTGTTCGTCACCCGCCCAAACTTTATCGGCAACCACAAGTCAAAAGCTGACGATTCGTGGTCGTTAGTTATTAAAAATAAAGGATAGTTATGCGCTACTTTTCACTTTTAGTTGTTATGTTGATGTGCACAGCGTGCAGCGCACAAAATGCTTCCCTGATGGGTTCTCGCGTCAAACCGCACAACGCTGAGCAGGAACTGCAAGCACGAGAGCTGCAAGGCGGTGAAGTACAAATGGGGCAGCGCCGAATGACGATCCTCTCCAATGTACAAATTGCACCATCCGAGGGAGCGAACACGGATGCGCAAACGATTGCCCACGTTGCAGGCAACACGATTCGTCGCCATGCAGGAGACGCTATTTCACCGCAAAGTCCGTATGTTGGCGCTGCGTATCAACACGATACGCAAAACGTGGGCTTGATTAGCAAGGAAATATCAATCCGTTTTCAAGGCACAGGGGTACCCTTAGCGTATCAAAAGTGGGAGTTGAAAGAGTTGATTGTCAATTCGGGTATTTATATTTTGACGGTTGTTGATTTAAAGCAGTGGAATCGCGCGATGCGGCAATTGCTGTCGGATTCGCAAGTGCTATCTGCTCAAGCGAGAATTGTGACAACTGAGCGCCAAGCCAAGTAGAGTAAGGGTTGTCAAGTGGTTAGCAGGGTGCATCCACCGTTGCCCATAGCACGATGGTGGCGGTTTTAACACCTTTGCTGCCTAAGCGCTTGAGCGCATCCTTAGCCAAAGCTTCTGTGGCAAATTGACCCAGCGATAACCCTATCTTCAGATTGGGTTTGGATACTTCGGTGCTGGTGACACCTAGCTGCTTGAGTTCAGCTTTTTTCCGTTCATTCAGGGCAGTCGTGAGATACGGCCCCATGTAAATCAACCATTGTTCGCGCTGGACGGTGCAAGCTTCAGCCGGGCGTGAAATGGCTTGAGATACAACAACAGGAATCGTTGCAATAGTGGGCACAGGCTTGACTTGAATGACTTCGGCGTTGATTTGTTTAGCCATGCGATCAGGCTCGCGCTGGGCGGAGTCACCACCCGTAAGCAGCTGTAGCCAGCCTTGGCTGTAACAGAAG
>JANPAS010000014.1:0-2528 GCA_031430035.1 Comamonadaceae bacterium
CAAGCGCCTTCTAGGAGCTTGGCGAAGTCGGTGGCTGTTGAAGGGGAGGTGGAGGTTTCAGTTGAGCTCATGTCGGAGTCCGTTCATATCTGGTGAGTGATAGTGGGTTGCTCCGACGGGCTGTGCGGTGTTGCACGTGCCTGACAGCTCTTCTTACGTCGGTACGAACCGATTCAAGTTCACGGGTTTGGATTACATCCATCTCAGCTTTATCAGCACCCCGGAGCGGTTACAAGTATAAACGCCACTTAGGACAAACATTCATACAAAGGAGACATCAATGTCAGATACAAATAATCTTCAATCTATGCCAAGCGCCGACCGCGTGTTTGGATTTTCTGACCACACCGCTATGTGGTTTAGCCTAGGCGTTGGCTTACTCGTCATGCAAGTGGGAGCTTATTTAATCCCTGCTGTGGGTACGCAGCAAGCCATGCTGGCTATTTTGATTGGTTCTATCGTAGGAGCTGGATTTCTAGCTTGGACAGCCCAGTTGGGTGCAGATCGCGGCCTCTCTAGTTCAGGTTTAATTCAGCAAACTTTTGGCTCTGGCTTTGCCAAGCTGCCTATTGTTTTAAACATCGTGCAGCTCTTGGGTTGGACCGCGTTTGAGCTGGTCATCATGCGTGATGGCGTCACCGCCATGCTGGCACAGGCCACAGGAATCAAGGCTCCATGGATTCCTTACGTTGCTACGCTGGTGTTTGGCGGCTTGCTCTATTTGCTGGCTTCTGGCTCAATGATTCAACTGGTACGAAAGTTTATCGGTCGCTATGGTTTGCCCTTGGTGATTCTGTCTTTGCTTTGGCTCACTGCTCAGTTTGTAATGCAAGCCAATAGCAACCCAGGAGGTTTTGTTGCCTTTTGGAACCGCGAAGGCAAAGGCGGTATGAGCACGATTGCAGCCATTGATTTAGTGATGGCGATGCCCGTGTCATGGTTGCCGCTAGTGGCTGACTATGCGCGTTATGGCAAAGAATCCAATGGCTCGCGAAACGCACTGCGCGGCACTTGGATCGGTTACGCGATTGCCAACATCTGGTGCTACGGCCTAGGCGTGCTGGTGGTTAGCACCTCTGCGCCTGGCGCAGATTTGGTGACGACGCTGCTGCTGGCACAATTCGGCCTCATCGCGCTCGGTCTCATCTTGGTGGACGAACTTGACAACGCTTATGGTGACGTGCATTCAGGCGCGGTGTCGCTGAATCACTTGTCTGCAAAACGTGGTATCCCAATGTGGGGCAAGGTGATGGCTGTGGTCGCTATTGTTGCCGCGATGGTGTTAGATATGCATGGACTTGAGCCGTTTTTGCTCACCCTCAGCTCTATCTTTGTTCCGCTGTTTGGTGTGATTGTGGCGTGGCTGAGCTTTAACGGCAAAGCAACCGATGCGCGCGTGCATCTGCCCTTAGCTGTGATTTGGGTGCTTGGCATAGCGGTGTCGTACTTTGCTCCTAAGCTTTATCCTGCAATTGGTCAATCGATTCCAGCATTGCTGTTCACGTTGGGTTTGACAACGGCTTATCGAAAATTCGCTAAATAAGTTGCATGGCAATGGGTGCAAAGCCATGGTTGAGTGGACCGTGGCCTGCGCCTATTTTGACGTTTGACCCTGCCGCAATCGCTTGCAAAATATAGCTTCGCGCAGCCGCAACTGCTTTGGCAAGCGGATAGCCCATTCCCAAATAGCACGCAATAGCCGACGACAAGGTGCAGCCCGTACCGTGCGTGTTTTTGCTAGTGATGCGCGAGCTTGAAAAGCTTTGAAGGCTACCGTCGCTTAGCAGTACATCGGTTACTGCATCTCCTGCCAAATGCCCGCCTTTAACAAGCGCGGCTTTCGCGCCCATCGCTACTAAATCTTGCGCGGCAAGATCAAGTTCAGCTCGAGTAGTGATGGGACGCTTGAGAAGCAACGATGCTTCATCTAAATTAGGCGTAATCACGCTGACGAGGGGAAATAATTCATTCACCAAAACGGCAATTGTTGGCGGCGCAATCAGTGCATCGCCACTCGTGGCCACCATCACAGGATCAAGTACTACGTGCCGAAGCTTATATTCCTTGATGGCAGCAGCCACCACGTGCACCACCTCGGGGTCGTGCAGCATGCCAATCTTCACGGCATCCACACCGATGTCGGTCACAACCGCTTTGATTTGTGCAGCCAGCATATCGGGCGTCACGGCTTGAATGCCCATCACGCCGCATGTGTTCTGCGCCGTGATCGCGGTGATGGCTGTCATGCCATAGCAGCCCAGCGCCGCAATGGTTTTGAGGTCGGCCTGAATGCCTGCGCCGCCGCCGCTGTCTGATCCCGCGATACTTAAAATTCGGATGTAGTTTTTCTGTTGCATTCATTGATCATATCTTGCTATAATCATGGGCTTGTTCCTCGATAGCTCAGTTGGTAGAGCGCCGGACTGTTAATCCGTAGGTCCCTGGTTCGAGCCCAGGTCGAGGAGCCAAAATTGAAAGCCCTGAATGCGAAAGTGTTCAGGGCTTTTTTGTTGTCAGTTATGCTCACG
>JANPAS010000015.1:0-9495 GCA_031430035.1 Comamonadaceae bacterium
CGAAACTGCGTGCCGCGATGACCTTTGACACGGTAGCCAACGGCTAGGATCATCTCCAAACGATAAAGTTTGGTTCGATAGTTTTTGCCATCTGCGGCAGTTATTAAGGAATCTTTAATAACTGAATCTTTGGTCAATTCACCTTCTTTAAGGATATTTCGGATGTGAATATTGCAGTTTGGCACGCTCGTAGCAAATAGTTCGGCAATTTCTAACTGCGACAACCACACACTACCGTCCTGCGCTTTAAGCTGAACACGAGTGAGGCCGTCTTCGGTTTGATAAAGGATGAGTTCGTTCATGAATGCAATGAAGGGCTGCGAAGTGGGACAATTTGATTTTCTCAGTTTACCAACTAAACCCTGATCCACACCATGCGCCGAATTGCCCACCTCGACATGGACGCGTTCTACGCGTCGGTGGAGTTGCTTCGCTATCCGCAGCTCAAAGGATTGCCCGTGGTGATTGGCGGCGGCAGACGGCGCGAAGACAATGCCATGCTCGCAGCCCTTGCTGCGGATGGGAATAAAAGAGGCCTGCACGAGATCCAGCTTGATGAATTCCCACGCCTGCACACCTACACGGGGCGCGGCGTGATTACCACCGCCACCTATGCGGCTCGCGCCTTTGGCGTGGGCTCGGCAATGGGGCTGATGAAGGCTGCCAAGCTGTGCCCCAACGCGATTTTGTTGCCCGTGGATTTTGACGAGTACCGCAAATACTCGCGCGCATTCAAGGCCGTCATTCAGTCGCTATGCCCCTTGATGGAAGACCGCGGCGTGGACGAGGTGTACATCGACTTTACGGGCGTCATTGGCGGGCAAATTGAAGGTGGGCGCGCATTGGCAGAGCAACTACAACGCGCGATTTTTGAGACAACGGGGCTAACTTGCTCGGTTGGCGTTGCGCCCAATAAGTTGCTGGCAAAAATGGCGAGCGAGTTCAATAAACCAAATGGCGTATCCATTGTTTATGAGGACGATTTGCAGGGCAAAATCTGGCCACTGGCGGTACGCAAAATCAATGGCATTGGCCCCAAGGCGGAGAGCAAGCTAAACGTACTTGGCATTAAAACCATTGGGCAATTGGCAGCGCGAAACGAAGCCACCTTGATTGAACACTTTGGTAATGCCACGGGCAATTGGATGAGCCGCGCGGCGTGGGGACTGGACGAGCGCGAACTTGAGATGGGTAGCGAGCCCGTCAGCATTAGCCGCGAGACCACGTTTGAGCGGGACATGCACGCCGTGCGCGATAAAGCCGAACTCGGCGCCATCTTCACGCGGCTGTGCGAGCGACTAGCCGATGACCTTCAGCGCAAGGGTTACAAGGGCAAAACCATTGGCGTCAAGGTCAAGTACGAGGACTTTAAAACCGCCACGCGCGACCATACCGTGGACGTGCCTTTGAATGATGCCGCAGGCCTGCGAGCCGCAGCGGGCTTGGCTTTGAAGCGGATGCCGCTTGAAAAACGCATACGCTTACTGGGAGTGCGTGTGGGACATTTGGTCAAAGCTTAGTCAAAACTTCGACTGACTCAATTCCTCAAACACCCGCGCATAAAACGCATGGCGCGAGGGGCTGATGGCGGTGTCCACTGGCTCTTCCGATACGTTTGCAAGCACCGCGCACTGCGGCTCTTGGAGATGTTTGCAGTTGTAAAAGCGGCACTGTCCGTCGTACTGCGCGAAGTCGGGCATTAGCTTTGCCAGCAGCATTTTGTCCACATGGTGCAAACCGAATTCTTGGAAGCCAGGCGAGTCAATGACGGCGCTTTGTTTGCTCCCAACATTTCCATCTTTTAACCAAAACCAGCTCGTCGTCGTCGTCGTGTGTTTGCCTGAGTTGAGTGCCGTGGAAATCTCGCGCGTGGCTAAATCTGCGTCAGGCAATAAGAGATTAATCAACGAGCTTTTGCCCACGCCCGATGCGCCCATGACGAAGGTGGTTTTGCCTGCTAATAACTGCATCAGTGCCTCGCGAGCCATATCGGGTGTGGCCTCCAGCAGTGCAGTTTTAGGTTTAATGGATAGTCCCAGCACTTCGTAGCCCATGCGTTTGTAGGGCGCAAGGCGCACCATTGCCTCGTTAAAAGGCACCGTTAAATCGGCTTTGTTGAGCACGATGATGGGTTTGATTTTGGCGGCTTCGCACGAGATTAAAGCCCTAGCAAGTTGGCTCTCGGAGAACACGGGTTCGGCAGCGAGAACAAACAGCACTTGGTCGAGATTGGCGGCGAACTGCTTGCTGCGAATGTCGTCTTGGCGATAGAGCAAATTGCGGCGTTTGTCTATTTTTTCAATCGTGCCCTCATCTGTGCTTGCCTGCCACTGCACACGATCGCCCACCACACATTGATTTTTTTTGCCACGTGCATGGCAGATGATGCGCTCACCCGTAGCAGTTTCTACGACGACGTGATGGCCGTGCGAGCCAACGACAAGACCTGATTTCGCTAGACCAGCACTCAAGCTGTCAGCCTCGCTAATCTCTCAGTCGCGGGTGGATGCGAAGCGTAGAAGCTCATATAAAGCGGATCGGGGGTGAGGGTGGATGCGTTGTCCTCATACAGCGTCAAAAGCGCCGAAGCCAGCGCCGCGCCATTGCTGTGTTTCACCGCATAGGCATCGGCTTCAAATTCGTCTTTGCGCGAAAAGTAGGAAAACACGGGAGTCACAAAAAACATAAACACGGGCACGGCAATCATGAAGAGCAACAGCGCCAGTGCATCGTTACTACCTGTTAAGGACGGTTGGACACCCAGCCCCGTATAGAACCACGACTGCGTTGCTAGCCAGCCAAGTAGCGCAAAGCCCACAAACGAGACCACAAACTGCATCACCATTCGGCGGGTGATGTGCTTGTGGTGTGCGTGACCCAGCTCATGCGCCAGTACGGCTTCCATCTCGTCGTGGTTGATTTGCTTGAGCAGTGTGTCGTAAAACACCACGCGCTTGCTAGAGCCAAAGCCGACAAAAAAAGCATTGGAATGCGCAGAGCGTTTGCTGCCATCCATCACAAAAAATCCACTGGCGTTAAAGCCGCAGCGCTGCATGAGCGCGGTGACGCGCGCCTTTAAAGCCTCGTCTTCTAGCGGTGTAAATTTATTGAACAGCGGCATGATGACGGTGGGTGCAATCCACATCATGAAGAGGCTAAACAAGGTGAGCGCACCCCAAGCCCAGAGCCACCAGTTTTGCCCCGCAGCGCCCATCAAATAAAGCACGAGCGCAATCAGCGGCAAGCCAATCGCCGCACCGAGGAGTGTGCCTTTCACCAAATCAACCGCCCAAGTCTTCCAAGTCGTTTTATTAAAACCAAAGCGCTCTTCCAAAACAAAGATTTGGTACAGCGACAGTGGTGAGTCGATGACCGAGCCAATCACCGTGAAGACCAACAGCAGCACGATTTGCTGCCAAAAGCTTGATCCCAGCCATTCGAGCACAGAAGCGTTGAGCAGTGCAAGTCCGCCCAAGAGCGTCCAGCCAACCAAGACGATGCAGCCCAGCACGTCTTCCCAAAAACCAAGGCGTGATTTAGCCAACGTGTAGGCTGCTGCCTTTTCGTGATTTGCGTGTGAAACCTTATCGGCAAAGGCTTTGGGGACTGCGCCTCTATGCAAGGTAACGTGTTTTGCTTGGCGTAGCGAGAGATACGAGCGAACTAAAAAACCGCCCAGCAAGGCGATGGAGAAACAAAGCGTAAAAAGATAAGAAGTGGTCATAGGGTCGATTATCCGCGCCTGCCCCTAGCGCTTCAGGTCAGCGATCTATTCAGCGATTTATTTACCGCGCAACACCTAAAAGCTTATCCAAGAGTTCTGGCTGATGAAGCAACTCATTTGCAGAGCCTGTGTGCACGACCGTGCCGTGATCTAGCACCACGGCCGTGTGCGAGATTTTTAAAATCGCTTGCGGATGCTGCTCCACGATGATGGCGCTCATGCCCTCTTCCCTTGTGATGCGGGCAATGGCGGCGAGTAACTCTTCCACGATGATGGGGGCGAGCCCTTCTAGTGGTTCGTCTAACAACAACAGTTTGGGGTTGAGCACCAAGGCACGTCCTACCGCCAACATTTGCTGCTCACCGCCCGAAAGCTGCGTTCCCATATTGAGTTTCCGCTCGGCGAGGCGTGGGAACATTTCATACACGCGTTCTGGCGTCCAGCGTCCCGCGCGTGCGACGGCGGTTAAGTTTTCATGCACCGTCAGCGATTTAAAAATGTTGCGCTCTTGCGGTACCCAGCCTATGCCCGCGGCGGCGCGTTGGTGTGCTGATAGTTTGTGCAAAGCCTTGCCAGCTAAGGTGATCTGGCCCCCGTGCTGCCGCGTGGCACCTGCGAGCGTGTTGATCAGTGTGGTCTTGCCAGTGCCATTGCGTCCCAGCAGCGCCAGCGTTTCGCCCGCGTTAATGGTGAGCGAGATGCCGTTTAAAACGACCGCTTCACCGTAACCTGCACGGACGTTTTCTAATGTGAGTAATGCGGTCATGAATGACTCTCCAGTGACTGCCCGAGGTACACCGCTTTGACTTGCGGATCGTTCGCAATAAAGTCTGGCGTGCCTTCTGTCAGCACCGCACCATTGACCAGTACGGTGATCCGCGTCGCAAATTCAAACACCAAGTCCATGTCATGCTCAATCAGCAAAATCGACACATCTGCTGGCAGTGCGGCGACTGTTTGCAATAGCTCCTCGCGCTCGCCAGCAGGAACGCCTGCGACGGGTTCATCGAGTAACAATACTTTGGGGTTGCAAGCCAACGCAATCGCAATCTCGAGCAAGCGGCGTTTGCCATAGGCTAGCGTTTGCGTGTGCTGATCCATCACTTCGGTGAGATGGAATTGAGCCAATAGTTCTGTACATCGCTCTGCCACTGAGGGCATATTTAATGCCTTGTAAGCCTTACTGGATATGGCCTGCGAGCCAATTGCCCGCCACCATTTACCGCCAAATCCCTGCGTCTCAGACACCACAATCGCCAGCGTTTGAAGCGGCGTCAGAGTGTCAAACAGTTGGTTGATTTGGAATGTGCGCACCATGCCTCGGCGCACACGCTCGTGCTGCGCCAGTTTGCTAATATCTTGCCCCAGTAGGTTGATGCTGCCAGCTGTGGGCTCTAAAACACCTGTGAGCAAATTAATAAGCGTTGTCTTGCCCGCGCCGTTAGGACCAATCAAGGCGTGGCGTGCACCTTGCTTTAAGTCGAACGTGACGTTATCCGTGGCTGTGATGCCACCAAAGCGTTTGGTCAGGCCAGAGCAGCCCAGAACGGTATCGTTCATGCCTTGGCTCCTTGTGATTTTGCAAACCACGTCCATGGCCGCATCAAGCGCTCGCGCCCGACTAGCACGAGCACCACCAAAAACAGTCCGATCCAAAACGTCCAATACTGCGGTGTGATACTGGAAATGACCGAGTGCAAAAGCTTAAATACCACCGCACCCGCAATTCCGCCCCACAGCCATCCCGTGCCGCCAATCACCAGCATCAACATCAAATCGGCGGAACGATCGAAGGCAAACACATCCAACGAGGCAAAGCCTGTGGTTTGCGCCATCAGCGCACCGGCAGCACCCGCCACGCCTGCCGCCATTGTGTAGATGACGCCTAGGCGCTTTGTGACGTGAATGCCAATACTGGATGCCCGCAAACGGTTATCTCGTATGGCTTTCAGGCCAGCGCCAAAGGGTGAATGCACCCAGCGGCGCATGACTAAAAAGAGCAGTAAAGCGATGGATAGCGCGTACCACGCTGCGGTGCGCCCTGTGATGTCAAACTCAAACATGCCCAGCACGGGCGCCATCACCACGCCTTGCAAGCCGTCTGCGCCGCCCGTGAGCCAATCGAGTTTGTTGGCCAGCTCATACATGATGAGTCCAACGCCCAGCGTCACCATGAGGCGCGTGAGATCTGAGCCGCGCATGATCGTCAGGCTGCAGACCGCACCCAGCAAGGTAGCGAGCACGATAGCCACCAAGAGTCCTGTGAGCGGATCAGGCATCACCAGCTTAGCAAACAAGGCCGCGCTGTATACGCCCATGCCAAAAAAGGCGGCGTGGCCCAGCGACACAATGCCCGTGTAACCCAAGATTAAATCGAGCGACATGGCAAAGAGCGCTGTGATGGCGATTTCACTCACCAAAAGCGAATGCCCAGGAAAAGCAAGCGGCGCAGCAAAAGCCAGTAGCCAAATCAGCGGCTCCCAGGCTTTGATGCGGCTGTCTAATCTCAACGATTGAAGTGCGTCTGCGCTCATGATTTGCCGCCCCTAGAAAACAGACCTTGCGGACGCCAAATCAAAATCAAAATCATCAGGCTATAGACAATAAATGCACCCAGCTTGGGGACGTAATATTTGCCTGCTACATCAGCAATACCTAGCAGCAGTGCCGCCAAGAGCGGGCCTGTAATGGTAGTTGTGCCGCCTACAGCAACGACGATTAAAAAGTACACCATAAACTTAAACGGGAACGTGGGGTCTAAGCCCAGCACTTCCGCCCCCAATGCCCCGCCAAGCCCCGCCAGACCTGACCCAACCGCAAACGTGGCAAGGAAGACGATGTTGACGTTGATGCCAAGGCCAGCCGCTACGCGCTGGTCGTCAACGGCTGCCCGCAGGCGGCTACCGAAGCGAGTTTTAGACAATGCAAGCTGCAAAGCCAATGTCAGCAAGGCACAGACAGCAATGATGAATAAGCGGTAATGTCCCATGCCCAGTGCAAACGGCGTACCCATCCAAAGCTCGGTGCGGCCTTTTAAAAACTCAGGCAACTGCATGATTTGCAATGTTGAGCCGATAAAGTAGTCCGTGCTAGCAACTGCCATAAAGACAAGGCCAATCGAAAACAGCACTTGGTCGAGATGCGGCTTGCCATACAAGCGGCGATAAAGTGTGACCTCCAAGATCCCACCCAGCAAGGCCGCGCCAATAAACGACATGGGCAGGCACCATAAAAATGGCACGCCCATTTTTTGCATGAGCAGTACCGTGATGTAGCCGCCCGCCATAGCAAACGCTCCGTGGGCAAGGTTGATGAAGTTCATCAACCCCATCGTCACGGCAAGACCTACAGCCAAGATAAATAGCAGCATCCCGTAGGCAACGCCGTCAAACAAAATCGTCAACATATCAGCGCCTTACGCACACCCAACCTACTTAGCGCGCTCTTGGTGGATCGCGTACATCCTTGAATTCTTGGAATTCAACGTTATACAGTTCACCGTTTTGACGTTCAACTTTCCGAATAAAAACGCTTTGCACGATATCGCGGGTATTGGCATCAATATAGATTTGCCCACGTGGACTTTCAAAAATTTGGCCTTTCATACCTGCCAAGAGCGCATCGCCGCCGCCTTTACCTTGGGTTTTAGCCAGCGCGTTGTAGATCACGCGCATGCCGTCATAGCCAAACACAGCGACGAAGTTGGGACGCATGTTTTTATTGGCAGCTTGGAATGCGGCGACAAATTTCTTATTCAACGGCGATGGATGCGCTGCAGAGTATGGGTACGAGGTCACGACCCCTAAGGCTGTGTCACCCATGGAATTAAGGATGTCATCGTCCACCACATCGCCTGTGCCAATGAGTTTGATACCTGCTTTGCCTAGGCCGCGTTCTTCAAACTGCTTCATCACCGCTGCGCCAACGCCAGAGGGGACAAATACGAAGAGCGCATCAGGCGAGAGGTCACGCACTTTTTGCAAGAACGGCGCAAAATCAGGATTGCGCACGGGTACGCGTATCGACTCTAAAATTTGCCCGCCATTGAAAATAAATCGATCTCTAAACGTGCGTTCCGCATCGATACCTGGGCCGTAATCAGACACCAAAGTCACGACTCGTTTAATTTTATTTTTAGGCGCCCAGTCCGCGATGCCCAGCGTGATTTGCGGCAGCGTCATCGACACGCGAACCATGTACGGCGATGCATCAATCACAGCAGAGGTGGCAGCCAGCATATTGACCATCGGCGTTTTAGATTGTGTTGCTAGAGGCGCAGTAGCCAGTGCTAAAGGCGTAAGGCCAAATCCTGCCAGCACATCCACCTTGTCGTTGACGATCAGCTCTTGTGCAATGCGCTTGGTTTGATCGGGCGTGCCCGCGTCGTCTTTCAAAATAAGCTCAATTTTGCGACCTGCCACAGTCGCGCCGTTTTGCGCCATGAAGAGGCGTACGCCCGCTTCCATTTGCTTGCCTGTTGACGCAAAAGGCCCTGTCATCGGCGCAATAAGACCAATTTTGAAGGAGGCTTGCTGGGCAAGCGCTTGTGCTCCCACACCAACAAGAGGCAGTGCGGCAAGAGCAGTTAAAAGAGCGCGTTTTTTCATGATGACTCCAAGTAGTAATAAAGAGAAGAATTGATATTGAAAAATGGATTATGTGTGTAAAAGTACGGACAGGAGGGGCGCATAGCTTGATATCAGATATATTAATTTGGAATATCTGATCGCCAAGCGGAATCAAGCGTCAGCGTGCCCACAACCCTTGACACACAAGGGCAGAGCCGATTGCAAGCGGCTTTCTCATCTGGGCTTAAAAATACATCGCGGTGGTCAAGCTTGCCGTCAACCGAGATCACATCCATCGCGCAAAGCCCGCATTCACCGCGCTTGCAATCAGATATGGTCTGCACGCCCTTACTGGATAAGGCTTCGAGTAAGGTCTGCTCTGCAGGCACCGTAAAGTCTAGCCCGTGGCGCGGCATCACGACGCGAAACGCCTCAGCTGGAAAACTGCCGCTCGATCCAAATGTTTCAAACCGAAGATGCGCCAAGCGGCGACCTGCCGCCTTCCACGCCGCGCGAAGGCCCTCCAGCATCGGCACAGGGCCACAGGTGTAGATCTGTGCTTTGTCTGGGAGCGTAGCAATCTCTGTAGCGAAGTTCATAATCCGCCCTTCCTCGGCCACAAAGGTTTGCAGCTTGCTACCCAACAGCTTGCGCAGCGGCTCTACAAAAGCCAATTCATCTTTTGTGCGAGCACCGTACAGCATTCGAACATCTGCTTTTTTGGCGATCAGCGTTTGCGCCATCGTCACCAGCGGCGTGATACCAATACCGCCAGCCACCAATAAGTAGCTCGGAGCGCCCAGCTCGAGTGCAAAGTGATTGTGCGGCCCGCTGATTTGAATGCTATCGTTCAAAGTCAATGCCCACATGGCTTTTGAGCCGCCGCGACCGCCATCCATACGCTTAACGGCAATACGGTAGTGCTCGCCATCAGGCTGACCCACCAGTGAGTAATGCCGTGTTTGCTGCACGCCATTCACCATGACATGCACTTGCAGATGTGCTCCGCCATCCCAGCGCGGCGCATGACCATCTGCTGGACGCAGCAAGAACTCGCGCACGGTGGGCGTGACGTCGACCAATGAAGTGATGGTGGCTGATTGCCAAGTTTGAACAAGTTTCATGTGATTTTCGTAAGGCTTAAGATTTACGCCGAATCAGCTGCAGCGACTTATTGGGTTGCACCAACGCCTGCCGCAAGTT
>JANPAS010000016.1:0-7992 GCA_031430035.1 Comamonadaceae bacterium
CGGTCACACGGGCGAAGGCAAAGAGCTGGCGCTAGGCTTTGCCATCAATGGACTCGTCGATATTGCAAGCGATGGCATCACCCTGCCGCGCACCATGACCAAGGGCGCGATGCGTGCTGGTGATGTGCTCATTCTCACCAAGCAAATGGGCACGGGCACGCTGTTTGCGGCGCTGCCAAAAGGCAAAGCGAAAGGGCGCTGGATTGATGCGGCGCTGGCCTCGATGCAGCAGTCGAATCAAGCAGGAGCGGCATGCTTGCTGGCGTACGGCGCAACGGCATGTACCGACCTCACGGGCTTTGGCTTACTCGGGCATTTGGTGGAGATGACCAAACCGTCGGGCGTGGATGCCGAAATCAACTTGGCGGCTTTGCCACTTCTAGACGGCGCGGAAGAGTGCGTGCGTGCGGGTATCACCAGCTCGCTACAAAGCGCGAATGTGCGACTACGCCGTGCGATTAAAAACCAAGAGGCGTTTGTGAATCACCCACGCTATCCGCTGATTTTTGATCCGCA
This sequence comes from Comamonadaceae bacterium, assembly GCA_031430035.1. Taxonomy (GTDB): domain Bacteria; phylum Pseudomonadota; class Gammaproteobacteria; order Burkholderiales; family Burkholderiaceae_C; genus JASGCK01. Next base: position 517 of record JANPAS010000016.1, read on the forward strand.
AACGGCGGGTGGATTGCTGGCCAGTGTGCCGAAAGAGTCCGTACATGCTTGCGTGGCGGAGTTGAAGTCGCTTGGCTATACGCATACGGCGATCATTGGGCGCATCTTGCCGATGGGCGATGCGGTGGAAGCGATTACGCTGGCTGACAGCTCGAAGAAAACTGAAATGATGGTTTTATCTGGTACGGGCGGCTTGGCGGCTGGATTAGACGGAACAAGTAATCGTGCTATGTTTGATGCTATTGAAAAATAAAAGGAGAAATACATGACTAAAAAAACTTTCGAAAATCTGAGCGACCTCACGGCCTTCGTCGGCCAAGAGATTGCGGGCGGCGAGTGGATCACCATCACGCAAGAGCAGGTGAATATGTTTGCCGACGCCACGGGCGACCACCAATGGATTCACGTGAGTCCTGAACTGGCAGCTAAGGGGCCGTTTAAGACCACGATTGCGCATGGCTTTTTAACGCTGTCGCTCCTGCCCACATTTTTTGAATCGAGCTTCTCGATTACCAACTCGCGCATGGGTGTGAACTATGGCTTGAACAAAGTGCGCTTCACCTCGCCCGTGCCCGTGGGCTCGCGCCTTCGTGCAGCGATGAAACTCTTGTCGCTAGATCCTATTGACAACAACGGCGTGCAGATGACTTGGCAGGTGACAGTTGAGCGCGAAGGTTCGGACAAGCCCGTGTGCATTGCGGAGAGCTTGGTGAGGCGTTATCCGTAACGCTTGAAGTCAGGCGTATGCCATCCCTTCACGCTCTCAGGCTCGGTTCGGGACTTGTCCTGTGGATCTATATCGCCACACATCTTTTGAATCACGCGCTGGGGTTGTGGTCACTAGCCGCCGCAGAGCAAGCCTTGCGCTTGGCGATTGTTGTTTGGCATAGCTGGCTGGGCACGCTGGTTTTGTATGGCGCGTTTGCCACGCATTTGACGCTGGCGTTGACGGGGCTTTATCAACGCCACACTTTGCGCTTGCCGCCGCAGGAGTTGCTACGCATTGCGTTTGGTCTTAGTTTTCCGCTTTTGCTCGTGGGGCATGCCATCACGACCCGTGTGGGCTACGAGTGGTACGGTCTTTTGCCAGAGTACCAGCGCGTGATTACGTCGCTCATTAGCTCGGGCAGCGAAGGGCGGCAAATTGCGCTGTTAGCGCCTGGTTGGTTGCACGGTTGCATGGGTTTGAATGTGGCGTTTAGACATCGCGGTTTTTACCAGCACTGGCGTTGGTTGTTCGTGACTTTGGCAATCGCCCTGCCACTGGCCAGTGCCGCAGGGTTTTTGTTGATGAATCAAGAGATCGCATTGCTTTTGCAAAACGCTGATTGGCAATACATGGCCGCTAAGCGCTTGTCTAAAGCCGATGCCGTGTCACTGGCAAATTTGCGCGATCAAGTGCTGTACATCTATGGCGGTTTATTGCTAGCTGTGTTGATGGCACGAACTGTGCGCTGGGTTAGGACTAAGTCTTAAACCCGCACTGCCGCCAAGCCTCAAACACCGTGACCGCGACGGCGTTGGATAAATTCAAACTGCGCTGTCCCTCCAGCATCGGTAATCTGAGACGCTGCTCGGGCGCAAACGATTCGCGCAAATCAGCGGGCAAGCCTTGGGTCTCGGAGCCAAAGACAAACCAGTCACCAGCCTGAAAGCCACATTGGTAGGGGCTTGCAGAGCCTTTGGTCGTGAAGGCGAACATCCGCGTGGCCTCTGGGCTTGCCGTGCTCAGGAAGTCCAGCCAGCATGGGTAGCGGGCCACGTGTGCATATTCGTGATAGTCGAGTCCTGCACGTCGCATCTGCTTGTCGCTCATGTCAAAACCTAGCGGTTCAATCAGGTGCAGGCGCGAGCCCGTGTTAGCGCACAAACGGATGATGTTGCCCGTGTTGGGCGGGATTTCGGGGGTGACGAGGACGACGTTGAACATGATGTGATTGTCGCTTCTGCAAAGTTGAAACGATTAACATTCACGTATGAACCAAGCCCCAGACCAATACCAAGACATTCGCGATGCCGTCCGCGATTTATGCGCCCAGTTTCCTGACGAATACCACCGCAAGATTGACGAGACTCGTGGCTACCCCGAAGCCTTTGTGGATGCGTTGACCAAAGCGGGATGGATGGCGGCTTTGATTCCGCCCGAGTACGGCGGTTCGGGGCTGTCGATGGCCGAGGCTTCGGTCATCATGGAAGAGATCAATAAATCGGGCGGTAACTCGGGCGCATGCCACGGTCAGATGTATGTGATGAATGCAATTGTGCGCAGCGGCTCGAAGGCGCAAAAAGATTTTTACTTGCCCAAAATTGCCACAGGCGAGTTGCGTATTCAATCCATGGGCGTGACCGAACCCAGCACGGGCAGCGACACCACCAAGCTCAAAACATCGGCGGTGCGCAAAGACGGGCGCTGGGTGATTAACGGGCAAAAGGTGTGGATTTCGCGCATTCAGCATTCGGATTTGATGATTTTGTTGGCGCGTACCACGCCCCTCACAGAGGGGCAGAGAAAAACTGATGGGCTGTCGTGCTTTTTGGTAGATTTGAAAACGGCGATTGGCAATGGATTGACTGTCCGCCCAATTTTGAACATGGTCAATCACGAAACGAACGAGCTCTTTTTTGATAACTTAGAAATTCCTGAAGAAAACTTACTCGGCGAGGAAGGCAAGGGTTTTAAAACGATTTTGGATGGCCTGAACGCCGAGCGCACACTCATCGCTGCCGAGTGCATTGGTGACGGCTACTGGTTTATTGACCGCGCCGCCAAATACGCCAACGAGCGCGTGGTGTTTGGCCGCCCGATTGGACAAAACCAAGGCGTGCAGTTCCCGATTGCTGACGCCTACATCGAGCTAGAAGCCGCAAACCTGATGCGCTGGAAGGCCTGCCAAAAAATTGATGCACATGAAAACGCAGGGGCAGAAGCGAATATGGCGAAATACCTAGCTGCTAAAGCCAGCTGGGAAGCTGCCAACGTGTGCCTGCAAACCCACGGTGGCTTTGGCTTTGCGTGCGAATACGATATCGAGCGCAAGTTCCGCGAGACGCGGTTGTATCAAGTCGCACCAATCTCTACCAATATGATTTTTAGTTATGTGGCAGAGCACGTGCTGGGCTTGCCGAGGTCGTTTTAGGCATAAATTAGGCGCTATTCCTTCGGAGCACCCGAGCTCTTCACAATGCCTTCATAACGTTTGATTTCAGAGATTGCAAACTTCGCAAATTCATCCGATGTGCCGCCCGATATTTCTGCACCAATGCCTTCTAGCTTGGCGCGAATATCGGGATTTTTCAGAAGCGTATTGATCGCACCATTGAGCTTTGCAACCACGGCTGGCGGTGCACCCGCTGGCAGCATCACACCATACCAAGCGGATGCCAACATGGGCGTGCCTGCTTCGGCAAATGTGGGCACGTTTGGCAAGGCCGCTAGGCGCTTGCTGCTGGCGACTGCCAAGGGCTTGAGCAAGCCGCCTTTGATGGAACCCAAGGAGCCTGTGTCAATCATCATGTCGATATGTCCCGCAATCAAATCCTGCGCCGCAGGGCCGCTGCCTTTGTAGGGCACGTGTTTGATGTCCAGCTGGGCGCTGGTTTTAAACTGCGCACCCGCCAAGTGCTGCGAGCTACCAATGCCTGCCGAGCCATAGGTGTATTTGTCGGGAGATTTTTTTGCGTCCGCAATCACGTCTTTAAGATTCGTCCACGGTGACTTGGCAGGCACGACCATCACATTGGGGATGGCGAGCAAATTGATGACGGCCGTGAAGTCTTTGGCAGGATCAAAACCTTGCTTGGCAAAAAGGTGTGGACCTGCAGCATTGGTGGAACTGGTGGCCAAGAGTAGCGTGTAGCCATCGGGCTTTTCTTTGGCAACAAGAGCCGTGCCAATGTTGCCGCCCGCGCCGCCTTTGTTGTCCACCACCACAGCCACACCAAGAGCTTGCGAGAGTGGCTGAGCCAACACACGAGCGACTTGATCCGTTGCGCCGCCCGCAGGCCATGGCACGACGAAGCGGATGGTTTGAGTGGGGTAGGTTTGCGCGGCGCTACCGCCTACGCTGAAGGCTAGGAATAGTCCTACTGTTGCAATAAGTTTCGTCTTCATACTAGAGTCCTTTTTGTTTGAGAATGACATCCACCCACGCGCCCGAGTAAGTACCAGCGCGAATAGCGGCTAAGGTTTCTTGTTCAACAAGAATTTTGTCTGCTGCTTTGGCTGCTACTTCCGCAGCAAGACTGACAGGCACGGCAACGACACCGTCTGAGTCGCCCACCATGATGTCGCCAGGATTGACGAGCATGCCGCCCACCGTTACAGGGACGTTGATGGCGCCAGGACCTTCTTTGTACGGTCCGCGCAGACTGATGCCACGAGCCCAGCAGGGGAAACCCAGCGCTTCGAAGGCATCGATATCACGCACAGCGCCATCAATCACAAAACCAATCGCCCCGCGCACATGCGCTGTTGTCATCATGATCTCGCCCACCAATGCGCGCGTCACGTCCGCCTCGCCATCAACGACGAGCACATCGCCAGCTTTCAGCATTTCCAAAGCTTTGTGGATGAGCAAGTTGTCGCCCGCCCGAACCCGCACAGTGACGGCATTGCCGCAGATGCTGACTGTGGATCGATTGATAGGGTGCAAACCCGTTGTACCAACCAAGCGGTCGCCCATTACGTCGCTGATGATGGAAGAGGGTATGCCTTGCAGTAATTGAATTGACATGCTGAACTTTCTTTTGTGGTCGATTGTGTTCATTTTTATCTGCATAAAATAGCCGTTTTATCAACATATATTCAAAAAATATGAACTTAAAGCAAGTCCGTTATTTTTGTGAAGTGATCGATGGCGGCACTTTGTCGCGTGCTGCGGAGCGACTCTGCGTGGCACCAACTGCCATTAGCATGCAGATTGCACAGCTTGAGGGAGCGCTTGATGGCGCGCTCTTTGACCGTAGCGTGAAGCCAATGGTGCTCACCACGCTGGGGCAGTTTTTCCTACCTAGAGCGCGCGAATGGCTAGCCCAAGGCGCGCAGTTAGAGCGATTGACAAAGGATGTTGCCATAGGCAAAACGGGCTGGCTAGGAATTGGCTTTGTCCGCTCGCTGATGTACTCCATCGTGCCCAAGGCGGTACGTCTCTTTCGGGCGCAGCATCCAGATGTCAAGCTTGAACTAGTGGAGTTACTTTCAGAAGAGCAGCCTGAGCAACTCCGCTCTGGCAGGATTCATATTGGGCTCTCACGGCATACGCAGATTGAAGCGCCCCCCAGCGATTTCCGCTATCAACTCTTGTTTGAGGATCCATTTGTTGCGGCTGTTCCAGCCCAGCACGCGCTGGCGCAAAAAGGCAAAGCAAGCTTGAAGTCGCTGTCCGCGCTACCTTTGATTGTGTTCCCCAAAAACCCGTCTAGTTCTTTTGCGGCGCACGTCGTCTCCATGGTGAATGCTGCGGGTATAGAGCCGCGCATCGGCAACGAGGCTATTGAGATTCATACTGCGCTGGGACTTGTGGCTGCGGGAATGGGTTACTCGATCATGGGCGCGTCCGTTGCCGACCGAGGGCCGCATGATGTGGCGTTTTTAGAAGTGCCTGAACTTCGCGCCACCACGCGGGTGGTGGCCGTGACACGCATTCAGGAATCAGCGCCGCTGGTGGCATCGATGCTCAGCATTTTGGAAAACTCACGCATTAGGGGTGCCAAGTCGCCTTGAGCGCACCTGGGGCGCTCAGAGTGGGCGTTCGATTACCGGCAATTGCATATGACAACTGATTAGCGGCTTGCATGATGGTTTGCGCCAGCTCTAGTAATTTTTTTTTACTAAGCCTTGAGGTGGGGCCTGAAATACAAATCGATCCGAGCAATCGCCAGTGCAAACCAAAGATGGGGGCGGCAACGCTAGAGACCTCGGGGTCGCGCTCGCCCAGTGACATGGCGTGCCCGCACCTTCGAATGGATTCATAGGGCTCGCCAGCCTCACCCGAAAAAGCCAAGATAACGCGGCCTGGTGCGCCCAAATTTAAAGGGAAGCCTACGCCGACACGCACGTCGTGACGAATCGTGCGTGGCCCGTTCACCCTTGCCAAGCAGGTGCGCTGATTGCCTTCGCGTACATAAAACGAAGCACTCTCACCCGTGTCTATGCTAAGTGCACGCAGCACGGGCTCGACTACTTCGTGGACATCAAACGTCGCTTGGTAGCACGCACCCAGCCAGCCCACGGCGCGGCCTAAGCGCCAGTTGCCGTCTTCGCGCTGAACCAAATAGTTGTCGCTTGCCAGTGTTCGTGCCAGGCGTAGCGCCGTGGTTTTGTGCAGACCTGTGCGGCGGCTCAGTTCTGCAAGCGAGAGCTGTGCGTCTTCCATGCCAAAAGCCTCTAGCAAGCGCAGCGCACGCAAGACCGCCGTGACGCTGGAGGCTTCTGTTTTTATGTTTTGGCTAGGGTTTGTAGGTGGATCGTGTTTCATCTGTTGAAACGCTATTGTATGAATTGAAACGCGGCTCTACAGTCGCATTTTTTAACTCGAACACTAAAAACAAATGAACAATCCCGATATTCAATTGAACTTTGAGCGCGTGAGCGCCAGCGTTGTTGCAACGGCCGCGCAGTTTCCAAGCTCTATCTTGGCCGACGTGGCAGGCAGGCGCGGCGCGATGCACGGGCGTATTTCGCCTATCAAACCGTCGATGCGCTTTGCAGGTCCTGCGCTGACCGTGGAAGTGCGCGCGGGCGACAACTTGATGATTCATGCCGCTATGGCGCTTGCCAAGCCAGGTGATGTGCTGGTGATTGATGGACAAGCCGATCAAAACTGTGCGCTCATGGGCTCGATCATGATTAACGCTTGCAAAAAGCTGGGTTTAGCTGCCGTCGTTATCGATGCTGCCGTGCGTGACACCTTAGAACTTGATGAGCTCGATTTCCCCGTATTTGCCGTTGGTACGAATCCGAATGGCCCCACCAAGATGGTGGCGGGACGTATTGGCCACCCCGTGTCCTGCGGCGACGTGGTGGTGCGCTCGGGCGATTTTGTCTGCGGCGATGCCGATGGCGTGACCGTGGTTGAGCGCGAAAAGATAGAAGGTCTCTTGCCGCTGGCGGTTAAAAAAGTAGAAGACGAAGCCAAGCGTATTGCGCAAATCAAGCTGGGCAATACGGATTCGCCTTGGCTGAATGCGGCCTTGGTGGCGGCGGGTGTTTTAAAAGCTGGCGAGACGCTTTAAGCAAAAGTTTATGGAAAAAATCCTCGTTACCGCTGCCGATTTAGCATCAGAAGCCCTGGCGCTCTTGACGGATTTTGAAGTCGTCTTTGCGGGCAAAACGCCTACGGCGGCGGACGTGACCGCGCTGTGTAAGCAGCACAACCCCGTCGCCATCATCGTGCGCTACGGACGTATTGACGCGCCGCAAATGGAGGCTGCGCCTGCACTCAAGGTGATCTCTAAGCACGGCAGCGGTATTGACAC
>JANPAS010000017.1:0-45306 GCA_031430035.1 Comamonadaceae bacterium
GGCAAGAATGCACCTTGCGGGACGCGATTTCCCGATGGCACAGCCCAATCTGCGTGGTTTGGCGTGGTGGAACGAGACCGTTCCCACCGTGCTGCCGAATTTAGACGCTGAGCAAGCCAACTTGATTCGCTCCGAACTGGCGTATCAAAACCATATCGTCGCTAGCAGCGCTTATGCAGCTTTGCCCAAGGGTGCGATTCATGCTGATTTGTTCCGTGACAACGTGATGTTTGACTCGGCGGGCGGCAAAGATGCACTCACTGGATTTTTTGATTTTTACTTTGCAGGCATCGACACATGGTTGTTTGACCTATGCGTTTGCCTGAACGACTGGTGCATTGACCACCAAACAGGCGCCCCAGACGATGCCCTGCAAGCCTCATTCACCAAGGGCTACGAGAGCATTCGCCCGCTAACCCAAGCGGAGCATGGCTTACAGGCCGCCATGCTGCGCGCCGCCGCCCTGCGCTTTTGGGTGTCGCGCTTATGGGATTTTTATCTTCCTCGCGAGGCGACACTCCTTACGCCTCACGATCCTGCTCACTTTGAACGTGTGCTCCAGCACCGACTCGCTTTTTAAGCCTCCTTTGAATTTATGAAACTCAATATTCTTCCTGCACGCGCAGGCTATTTGTGGGTCAAAAGCGGCTTTGCGCTATTTGCCTACAAGCCTGCCGCGTTTATCGGTTTTTTTACCAGCTTCATGCTGATGCTGATTCTTTTGGGAACCATTCCCTTGATTGGTAACTATTTGTCGATGCTCGCCTTCCCTGCGCTCACACTGGGGATGATGGCTGTGGGCAACGAGTGCGTCAAACTAAAAAACAACATCGTCCTGCCAATGACCCCGCCACCCATGTTGATGGCGTGGCTCACGGTTAGGCGCTCTATCAAGTCCCTTCTTCACATGGGCGTTTGGTTTGCGTTTGGATTTGCCTTCGTACTTTTAATTGGCGCATCACTTGACGGCGGCGAGTTCGCCAAGATGTACATGCAAGGCGGTGGCCTTAGCAAAGAGTTGGTTCAAAAAGACGGCTTTAAAGATGCCGTGCTGCTGACCACTTTGCTTTACTTCCCCTTGGCTGCCATTTTTTGGTTTGCCCCAGCGCTGATGAACTGGAACAAAATGCCATTGTCCAAAAGTCTTTTTTATAGCGCCTATGCGGTTTATAGAAACTGGCGTGCCTTTAGCGTTTATATGCTGGTGTGGGCCGGCGTTTTTTCCGTCATCAGCGGTGTCGTGCTGTTGATTGCTAGCCTTGTGATGGGCGGCGCGGCGGCAGCGTTCTTGTTGATGCCACTGATGGTGATGCTTTCAGCCATCTTTATGGCATCCACCTTTCCCACATTTGTGGATTGCTTTCAGCATCAAGTACCTAAAGCGCCGCAAACCTAAATCACAGTCAACTTAGCTACCGACAGCGCCAGCCACTTGGTGCCGTGGCGATTAAAGTTGATTTGTGCTCTGGCGTCTAGTCCCGCGCCTTCCAAACTCAAAACCGCGCCTTCGCCAAACTTGGTGTGAAAAACTTTCATACCTTTCGCCAGTCCTTGCACATCCGATGCCTTGGGAGCCAGACTAGGCGGCGCTTCCACAGCCTTCTTGCTCGCAGCCCAGTCCCACTGTGGCTTGTAGGCCGATGGACTATATGCGTTGCTTTGAAATCCTTGATTCTTCGGCGTGATCCAGCGCAAGCACGCTTCGGGTAGCTCATCAAAGAATCGACTCTTGATGCCATAGCGCGTTTGCCCATGCAAAAGCCGTGTTTGCGAGTGACTAAGGTACAGCCGCTTACGCGCACGCGTGATCGCCACGTACATGAGGCGGCGCTCTTCTTCAAGCCCGTCCGCGTCTGACTGTGAGTTTTCGTGCGGAAAGAGTCCTTCCTCTAAACCCGTAATAAAGACCGCATCAAACTCGAGGCCTTTTGATGCGTGCACCGTCATCATCTGCACCGCATCTTGCCCAGCGTCCGCCATGTTGTCGCCTGCTTCTAACGCGGCGTGGGTTAAGAATGCGGCGAGCGGAGACATGACTTCATCTGGACTGCCTGCTTGCTCGAAAGCCATATCAGGCAAGGCTTCAGCATCTTTGCCAAAGCCTTCAATCGTCACAAAGCTCTCGGCGGCGCTGACTAATTCTTCCAAATTTTCTACGCGATCTGCGCCTTCGCGCTCTGTTCGGTAGTGCTCAAGTAGTCCACTGTGCTCTAGCACCAGCTTGATAGTCTCACTCAAAGTCAAGCTTACGGTTTGCTCGCGCAGCACGTCAATCTTGGCAACGAAGCCACCGATATTCGTTCCAGCCTTGCCTGTAATGTGCTGCACCGCCGAGTACAACGATACGCCTGCGGCTTTAGCAGCATCCTGCAATTGCTCAATCGAGCGAGCGCCAATGCCACGTGGTGGAAAGTTGACCACGCGCATAAAACTGGTGTCGTCCAGCGGGTTTTCCATCAGGCGCAGGTACGCCAGTGCGTGTTTGATTTCAGCACGCTCAAAAAAGCGGAGGCCGCCATACACGCGGTACGGCACGCCCGCATTAAAGAGCGCCGTTTCAATCACACGGCTTTGGGCGTTACTTCGGTAAAGCACGGCGATTTCTTTCAAATCTAAACCACCACGGTGCAATTGCCGCGCTTCATCCACCATCCATTTGGCTTCTGCTAAATCACCCGTGGCTTCAAACACGCGAACAGGCTCGCCCGCGCCTTGGTCGGTCCGCAAATTCTTTCCCAAGCGCCGCTGGTTATGACTTATCAGCTCATTAGCACTATCCAAAATATTGCTGTAACTGCGGTAGTTTTGCTCCAGCTTGATTTGATGCTGCACGGAAAAATCGCGCACAAAATCCGCCATATTGCCCACGCGTGCACCACGAAAAGCGTAAATGCTTTGGTCGTCGTCACCCACGGCAAACATGCTGCTCTGCGACGCTTGTGTCGCATCCGAATGCTTTCCAGCAAACATTTTGAGCCACGCGTATTGCAGCTTATTTGTATCCTGAAACTCATCAACCAAAATGTGCTGGAAGCGCCGCTGGTAGTGGGCTCGTAGCTCATCGTTGTCGCGTAGCAACTCGTATGAGCGCAGCATCAGCTCGGCAAAATCGACTACGCCCTCTTTCTGACATTGCTCTTCGTAGAGTTGATAGAGTTCGACTTTTTTGCGCGTGGCGGAGTCGTTAGCTTCCACGTCTTTCGGGCGCTTCGCATCGTCTTTGCAAGCCGAGATAAACCACGAGAGTTGCTTAGGTGGGTATTGCTCGTCGTCGATGTTGAACTGCTTGCACAGGCGCTTGACGGCAGATAGTTGATCTTGCGTATCCAAGATTTGAAAGGTCTGCGGCAGTCCAGCAAGCTTGTAATGCGCACGCAAAAACCGATTGCACAGACCGTGGAATGTGCCGATCCACATCGCACCCACATTCACAGGCAACATGGAGGTCAGGCGCAGCTTCATTTCTTTGGCAGCTTTATTGGTGAAAGTCACCGCCAGTATGCCGCCAGCGCCGACATGGCCTTGCTGCAAGAGCCACGCAATACGGGTCGTCAGCACACGGGTTTTACCAGAACCAGCGCCCGCCAAAATGAGCGCATGCTCGTTGGGGAGTGTGGCAGCGCGAGCCTGCTCAGGGTTGAGGGATTGAACGAGGGGGGAGGACATCATATATTGGCGGAAACGGAGGGATTCGAACCCTCGATGGGGCTCAACACCCCATACTCCCTTAGCAGGGGAGCACCTTCGGCCACTCGGTCACGTTTCCTGAATTTGTCCTATCGATCGAAGGGGTTGATTATGCCTCAAGATCAAATGCTTTGTGCAATGAGCGCACGGCCAATTCCATGTATTTTTCGTCAATCACCACCGAGGTTTTGATTTCGGAGGTAGAAATCATCTGAATGTTGATGCCCTCCTCAGATAAACAGCGGAACATCTTGCTGGCTACACCCACGTGGCTACGCATGCCAATGCCGACGATGGAGACTTTGCAAATCTTGGTGTCGCCCACAAAGTCTGTCACGCCAAGGCTTGGCAGCACTTTGGATTTGAGCAAATCAGTCACGCGGGCATAGTCGTTGCGGTGCACGGTAAAGCTGAAATCGGTCTTACCCTCTTTGGAGATGTTTTGGATGATCATGTCCACTTCGATGTTGGCATCCGCCACCGCACCCAAAATTTGGTAGGCAATGCCTGGCTTGTCTGGCACGCCCAAGATTGAAATTTTGGCCTCATCACGGTTAAACGCGATACCTGATACGACTGCTGATTCCATAGCGCTTGCTCCCTCTTCCTCAAAAGTAATCAAAGTGCCAGATTTGGCTTCTTCATCGATGTTGATGTCCCACGGCGTGAAGCTGGACAGCACACGCAGCGGAACTTTGTATTTGCCAGCAAACTCGACCGAGCGAATTTGCAAAACTTTAGAACCCAAAGATGCCATCTCCAGCATCTCTTCAAAACTCACACGTGCCATGCGCCTAGCATTCGGCTCTACGCGTGGGTCAGTGGTGTACACGCCGTCCACATCGGTGTAAATCAAGCACTCAGCGGCCTTAAGCGCTGCTGCAACGGCTACGGCGGAAGTGTCGGAGCCGCCACGACCCAGTGTCGTGATGTTGCCATCAGGGTCAACGCCTTGAAAGCCCGTCACGATGACGACCTTGCCAGCATCTAAATCGGCTTTGATGCGTTTGTCGTCAATCGACTCGATACGCGCCTTGGTAAAAGCCGAGTTGGTTTTGATGACCACTTGCCAGCCCGCGTAAGACACTGAAGGCATGCCCTCGGCCTGCAAAGCCACAGCCAGCAAGGCACTGGAGGCTTGCTCGCCCGTAGAGGCCAACATATCAAGTTCGCGCTGGTAAGCAGCTGTCTCTTTAGCAGGTGCTAATTCTTTGGCAAGACCCAGCAGGCGATTGGTCTCGCCGCTCATGGCGCTAGGAACCACCACAATTTGGTGGCCGGCGCGCGCCCATTTGGCAACGCGCTTGGCGACTAAGCGGATGCGTTCGGTAGAACCCATCGACGTGCCGCCGTATTTATGAACAATTAAAGACATGGAAATAGAGTAAAAAACGAAGCTAATGATTGTAACTAAGCACATCATCCACGCGGCTGACAAACCCCGTCGCCACCTTGATGCGAATCTGATGTCCACGCGTTTGGCATGCCGCAATTTGCTTGAGTAACTCATCCAACTGCACCGTGCTGGGTGTGATGCCGTGCTCGGCTTTAAGCCAAAACCGAATCGCATTGGCTTGTCGATCCTGCTCGAGTAGCTGCAGTTTTTTTATATTGGGCGGAATACCAATGGCCTGCAGGTCAATACCAGCAAGGCTTGCGAGCAAGTCGTTCGCCTGTGCTATGTGGGAAATCGACCTTGCAAACGTGACGGCGTATTCAGGGAAAGCCGCTTGCAACGCAGGTAAAACATCTAACCTGATTTTGTTACGCGTAAAGGCTTTATCTGTATTGGTGGGGTCTTCAATAAAAGCGACTCCATCAGCTTTTAGTTTTGCGCGAATATCCGCCGCCTTTTGATTCAGCATCGAGCGCTCGAAGCGCACGCCGCCTCGCTCAAACTTGGCTGGCATCGCAGACAAACCACCCAAGCCTGAGCCACGTGACAGCGCCAAAAGCAAGGTCTCGACTTGATCATCGGCGTGCTGGGCTAGTAACACCTTACCGCCCGACTCAATCACGCCGTGCGTATTAGCAAGCGCAATCAAAGCCTTGTACCGCGCACCCCGCGCCGCGTCTTCGGGGCTTTCGCCGCTGGCGTGTTTTGCATTGACGTAAGCCACGTGGAGTGGGACGTTGAGCGCGTCACAAAACGCTTGGCAATGCTGCACAAAATCGTCAGCCGCCGCTTGCAATCCGTGGTGCACGTGAAAGGCAATCGTTCGATTGGGATGCTGTTTTTGTGTTGCAAGCAGCAATGCCGTTGAGTCCGCGCCGCCGCTGTAGGCTACAGCCAGTCTAGGTACCAAAACGTCCATAACTTTGCAGTCGCTCGTAACGCGTGTCCAGCAGCTCCTTTGCAGTTAGATCCGACACCAACCGCAAGGAATCTGTGAGGCATTTTTTGAGTGTGACGCACATCTGCGCCGTATCGCGGTGCGCACCGCCGCTGGGCTCGGGGACGATCTTGTCAATCAAACCCAATGTTTTAAGGCGCGGCGCGGTAATACCCAGCGCATCAGCAGCCACAGACGCTTTGTCAGAGGTTTTCCACAAAATCGATGCGCAGCCTTCTGGGCTAATGACCGAATACACGGCGTATTGCAGCATGAGCACTTGGTCAGCCACCGAGATCGCCAGCGCCCCGCCTGAGCCGCCCTCGCCAATGATGGTGGTGATGATCGGGGTCTCTAACTGCGCCATCTCGAAAATGTTGCGGCCAATCGCTTCAGACTGCCCACGCTCTTCGGCATCAATCCCTGGGAATGCGCCAGGCGTATCGACAAACGTGAACACGGGTAGCTTGAATCGCTCGGCAGTTTTCATCAGGCGCAGCGCCTTGCGATAACCCTCGGGGCGAGTCATGCCAAAGTTGCGCAGCGTACGCTCTTTTGTATCGCGGCCTTTTTGATGGCCCAGCACCATGCAAGGCGTGCCGTTCAAGCGTGCCAAGCCACCCACAATGCTGAGGTCGTCCGCAAAGTGACGGTCGCCGTGCATTTCTACAAAATCGGTAAAGATGCCGTTGATGTAGTCCATCGTGTAGGGGCGCTCGGCGTGCCGCGCGACCTTGGTAATTTGCCAAGCCGTCAAATCTTTGTAAATGTCTTTGGTAAGTTGCTGGCTTTTTTGGGTCAAGGATGCCAGCTCTTTGCTCAAATCAACGGAAACCTCGGCATTTGTGCCGTGCAGTTCTTCGATTTTTTTCTCTAACTCGGCAATCGGGGCTTCAAAATCTAAATAGGTTTTCATGGGTTCAGTCTAACAACTTCAATACTCGACAGGCAGTGGATCGAGCGAGCGCCAAATATACCAAGTTGCCACGGTGCAGTATGGCGCCCAAGCGGCGGCGACTTCCCTTGCCTCGTTACGACAAACGGGTTCACCAGAAAAATACGCCTGACTGATGCCATTGAGCAGCCCAATGTCGTCCAGTGGCAGCACATTGGGGCGCATTTGGTGAAAGATCAAAAACATCTCAGCCGTCCAGCGCCCAATGCCGCGAATGGCGACCAGCTCTTTGATAATGGTCTCATCGTCTTTATCAGCCCAGCCATCGACATTGAGTCGCCCATCGCTGAAATGCAGTGCCAAATCAATCAAATACTCCACCTTGCGCGCAGACAAGCCTGCCGCCCGCATGTCGTCTACTTTGAGCTTGAGCACAGCTGCGGGCACCATTTTTTTAGGCAACAAGGCGAATCTGTCCCAAACGGTTTGCGCCGCTTTGACAGAAATTTGCTGCCCGACGATGGAGCGTGCCAAGGTAGAAAACGCATCCCCGCGCGAGCTAAGCTGCGCATCACCAAACTGAGGGATGAGCCGCTTCATCACGCGGTCTTTTTTCATCAGGTGCTTGCACGCGTCTGACCAGTAATCGGGGAAGGCTTGCGTCGCCTGCGCGGGCTTGGCTTTTGTCGTCATGCGGCTGTTTCCCACGTGGTTCCAGTTGGTGAATCTTTAAGCAAAATCCCCTGCAAGAGTAATGCCTGACGAATCCGATCTGCCTCGGCAAAGTTCTTATTAACTTTGGCATCGGCCCTGAGGCCAATCTGGATAAGGATCTCAGAGGCATCACCGCCAGAGCCCTTTTGCAGAAAGGCTTGTGGGACTTGCTGCAGTAGACCCAATACTGCGCCTAGGCTACGGAGCAATCCTGCCAATTCGGATGACTTGGTGCGATTGACTTCACCCGCCAAATCGAACAGCACGGCCACAGCTTCTGGCGTTCCAAAATCTTCGTCCATGGCGGCTTTAAAACGCGCTGCGTATGGGTTTGCCCAGTCAATCGTCACATCCACCGCGGCAACCAAATCTAGCGCCGTATACAGCCGCTTGAGCGATCCCTTGGCATCATCCAAATGCACATCGCTGTAGTTCAGCGGGCTACGGTAATGCGTGCGGATGATGAAAAAACGCACGACTTCGGGGTCATACACCTTGAGCACTTCGCGAATCGTGAAGAAGTTGCCAAGGCTTTTGGACATTTTTTCATTGTCCACATTCACGAAGCCGTTGTGCATCCAGTAGTTAGCCATCGGTTGCGAGGATTGCTGGGAAGCCTTATCTGGCGTGGCCTGCAGGGCAGCTTCACTCTGTGCAATTTCGTTTTCATGATGCGGGAACTGCAAATCTGCACCGCCGCCGTGGATATCGAAATGCTCGCCAAGTAATGCGCAACTCATCGCCGAGCATTCAATGTGCCAGCCTGGCCTGCCTACGCCGTAGGGACTTTGCCATTTCGCCTCATCGGGCTCGCTGGCTTTGGCGGATTTCCACAGCACAAAATCGAGCGGATCTTGTTTTGCTCCTGCAACTGCCACGCGCTCGCCTGCGCGGAGTTCGTCAAGCGACTTGCCACTGAGCTTGCCGTAGCTAGGGAACTTGCGAACCGAGAAGTTCACGTCGGCGTTGCCTTCTGCGTCTTTGTTGGTTGCGTATGCCGTGCCGTTTGATTCTAATTTTTGAATCAAATCAAGCATTTGTGGCACGTACTCGGTGGCGCGTGGTTCGTGTGTGGGGCGCTCAATGCCGAGCGCGTCCGCGTCTTCATGCAAAGCCTCAATCATGCGGGTTGTCAAGGCGTGAATGGTCTCGCCGTTCTCAATGGCGCGTTTAATGATTTTGTCTTCAATGTCAGTCACATTGCGCACATAGTTGACCGCATAGCCAGAGGCTTTAAACCAGCGTTGCACCACATCAAAGGCCAGCATGGATCGCGCATGGCCAAGATGGCACAAATCGTACACCGTCATGCCGCAGACGTACATGCTGACTTTGGTGGCTTCGCGGGGAATAAAAGGGACAACGGCACGCGCAAGCGTGTTGTAAATTCGAAGGGTCATGGGGAAAGTGTTCGTTACAATTGGTCGCAATGTTAGCACTCGAAAGTATCCATGCATTTGAATGATTCTGCGCGTAAGCTTATTTTGGCGATTGCCGCCACCGCACTCACTGCCCTATTGAACATCGCGCATGCTGATGAGTATGCCGACGTTGCGCGTCTGTCCAAAGCCAAACAATTTCCAGAAGCCTTATCCAAAGCCGATCAGTTCTTGTCTTCTAAGCCACGGGATCCCCAAATGCGCTTTATCAAAGGTGTGGT
Organism: Comamonadaceae bacterium; assembly: GCA_031430035.1. Classification (GTDB taxonomy): domain Bacteria; phylum Pseudomonadota; class Gammaproteobacteria; order Burkholderiales; family Burkholderiaceae_C; genus JASGCK01. Next base: position 9,290 of record JANPAS010000017.1, read on the forward strand.
GCAAAGCGAGATGGGCAAGATGAGCGAAGCTACCAGTACATTTACACGTCTAACCGAAGACTTCCCTGAACTACCAGAGCCTTATAACAATCTTGCCGTCATTTATGCCAACAATGGGCAATTTGATAAAGCGCGCTCTGCTCTCGAGATGGCCATTCGGACGAACCCCAGCTACTCCACCGCTCACGAAAACTTAGGGGACATTTACGCCAAACTCGCTAGCCAAGCTTATGCCAAAGCATTGCAACTTGATACGAGCAATGCTGCCGTACCGTCGAAATTGGGACTAATACGCGAGCTGTTTTCAACAACTGGCGGCGTCAAACCATCGGCTCCTACACCTGTGCCCGCTGCCCCTAACGCGGCTACGACAAACCCCGTTGTGGCTCCCATACAGCCCAAACAACCAACGGCGGTCATCGCCTCGCCAACGGGAACAAGTCAGCCAAGCGTTGCTCCAGCCAGTGTGACAACGGCCATGTCGACCCGCGACATTGATGCCGCGCTCAATACATGGGCAAAGGCTTGGAGTGATCGCGACATGAAAGGCTACCTTGGAAGCTATGCTAAAAGCTTTACGCCTAGTAGCAAACAGTCATACGAAGCTTGGCAAGAGGATCGGAAAGTTCGCATCATGGGGAAATCCCATATCAACGTCAAGCTGAGCAATATCAGTGTTTCCATGAGCTCGAATGGGGCTGCTGCAACGGTCAAATTTAAGCAAGACTACAAAGCTGACTCACTTGCAACAAGTAGTCGTAAGACCTTGGAGATGGTGAAATTGGGTGATCGTTGGCTTATTACCAAAGAAATTACTGGTTAATGTCACTTCGTTTTTTTGGTCTCACCAGCTTAGTTGCAGCGTCTATCGTCGGTAGTAGCTTTTGGCATCACGTCAGCTATGCCAAAAATAAGACCCGCGACAAGGCATCAGCCGCGGCCAGCGCTCCCTACGAAGCAGAAACCCGCCTGATTGCTATCTATAAGCTGATTGGAGCGGGCCAAGCACGCGAGGCTCTGCCGCTTGCTGCACAGTTGACCAAAAACTTCCCCACATTTCAGCTAGGCCATCTGGTCTACGGCGATTTGCTAAACATGCAAATCAAGCCTGTCGCCAAGCTAGGTGAACTGCCTGCTAGCCTGAACAAAGCAACCAACGCGGCCGCATTGGCAGATCTGCGCGAAGAATCGGTGCAACGCGTCAAAGGTCTGCAAGATCGTCCACTTGCTGGCACTATTCCAAGCCAAATTTTAGGATTGACAACAAGAAACAAACACGTCATTGCGGTGGATGCCAGCAAGTCTCGTCTCTACGTTCTAGAGAACAGTGACACAGGCTTGAAGCTGGTGATGGACACCTACATTTCAGTTGGCAAAGAAGGCATTGGTAAATACGTGCAAGGCGATTTAAAAACACCGCTAGGCGTGTATTACCTCACCACGCCTGTTGATCCCAAGCTTTTGGCGCCACTCTATGGCGGTGGCGCATTGCCCATCAATTATCCCAATCCATTTGACCAACGACTCGGCAAATCTGGGCACGGCATTTGGCTACATGGCACCATGCCCGAACGCTACTCGCGTCCTGTTAAAGCGACTGATGGCTGTGTGGTGATGGCCAACCCCGACTTGCAAAAGCTCATGGCAACTGTGGCCGTGAAAACCACTCCCGTCATCATTGCTAGCAAATTACAGTGGGTTAAGCCAGAGCAGCTAACGTCCGAAAGAGTGAAATTTGAAACCACGCTCAGCAGCTGGCGTGAAGCTAAAAGCAACGGGCAAGCCGATCGTCTCTATAGCTTTTACGCAAACGACTTCAATGCGTATGGCAAATCACTCAACGCTTGGTGGCCAAGTACGCTGCAAGAAATCGAAGCGGCCAATAAACGCCCGTTTCAGTGGCGTGAAGTCACGATCCTGGCATGGAATGCTGAGGCAAGCGACAAATCATCAAATGTGATGATCGTCACTTACGATGAAATTCTTCCTAAACGCAAGCACCCAGTTACCAAGCGCCAGTATTGGCTGCAAATGGGTAATCAATGGAAAATATTTTTTGAAGGCATCATCGCGACATCATGACACTCTCACGCAAACAATTTCTCAAATCAGTCCTCATCGCTCCGTCCCTACTCACGTTTGGCCTGGCGGCTACCGCGCAAGTTTCTCCTCTCTCTTCAACTAAAGGTAAATCAAAAATGCAACAAGTCGAATTTCACATTCAAAACCACGGCGTCATTACGCTTGAACTAGACGCAGATAAGGCACCAAAATCCGTTGCCAATTTCGTCCAGTATGTTAAAGACGGCCACTACGACGGCACGATTTTTCACCGCGTCATCGACGGATTTATGATTCAAGGCGGCGGTTTTGATTCAAAAATGAACCAAAAACCAACCCGCGCAACTATCACTAACGAAGCTGACAATGGCCTCAAAAATGACAAGTACACCGTGGCGATGGCCCGTACTTCCGTACCGCACTCGGCAAGTAGCCAGTTCTTCATTAACGGCGCCAAAAACGATTTCCTCAACTTCCGCGCGCCAACGCAAGACGGCTGGGGGTACGCGGTGTTTGGCAAAGTGGTAAGTGGCACCGACATTGTGGACAAGCTCTCTAAAGTTGCCACAGGCAACAAAGGCGGACACGGAGACGTGCCGCGCGAAGATATTTTGGTCACGAAGGCCGTGGCACTCTAAATGATTGACACATCGGCTTGGCAAACGATTGACTTCATCTCCGACTTGCATTTGCAAGTCGCTGAGCCAGCAACGGCCAAGGCGTGGTTCGATTACATGGCATCCACTGAGGGTTCTCAGGCAGATGCCATTTTTATTTTGGGCGATTGGTTTGAGGTATGGGTTGGCGACGATGACGAAGATCCATTTGCCGCCCTTTGTGCAGCCGTGATGCGTCAACGCTCCAAGCGTTCCGAGCTCTTCATCATGCATGGCAACCGCGACTTTTTGATGGGCGTTGATTTAGCCGCGCGCTGTGGCGCCACGTTGCTGGCTGATCCTACGCAGCTTGATTTCAATGGCACGTCTTATTTGCTCACGCATGGCGATGCACTCTGCACAGACGATACGTCCTACATGCGCTTTCGTGAGTTGGTGCGTGCGCCCGAGTGGCAAGCTGAATTTTTAGCCAAGCCACTTGCTGAGCGAAAAAATATTGCACGCCAAATAAGGGCGCAAAGCCAAGCCCAGCATGGCCTAGGATCTAGTTATGCCGACGTGAATGAGTTACTCGCACTCGAGTGGCTCAATACCCACGGCTGCGACGTGATGATCCATGGGCATACCCACAAGCCCGCCTCGCACAAGCTTGGTAGCGGTGAGCGGCATGTTTTAAGTGACTGGGATGCCAGCGCAACGCCGAAGCGACTGGAAGTACTTCGGCTAACGGCAGAGGGTCTTAGCCGACTGCATTTGGTTTAACGTGGATTTTCAAAAAAAATGTAGTTGGTCGCGTAGTCGCTGATTTCGAAATACACTTTTTTCTCGCCAGCGTCAGCCTGCATGTTCAAGTTCTCATCCAAAACACCGTAGCCGTAACGATACGGACGCGCCTTACCGTCATCCGTACCCAAAGCTGTGCTGAGCTTGTCGATCTTTAAAAATCGACGAACCACTTTATCGCCTGCATAAACTTCTAGGACACCATTCGTACCTGTCCAGTTTTGCACTTCACGTCCCAGTTTGTTTTGCTGCTCTTGCGTGCAGCCCACAGCGAGCATGGCTACGCACAATGCCAGTAATGTTGCTTTGAGTTTCATTTTTACGTCCTTCATTTTTCACTTCTTCATTTTTAATGTCACAGCATCCGCTGACGCAACGCTTCGTACAAACACACACCTGATGCGACCGACACATTCAAGCTCGATACGGCTCCGCGCATCGGGATTTTCACCAATTCGTCACACGACTTGCGTGTGAGCTGGCGCATCCCTGCGCCCTCTGCGCCTAAGACCAACGCGGTTGGAACACGTAGATCCATTTGATAAATAGTCTTAGGCGCATCGTCACTTGTGCCAATGCACCAGATATTTCGCTCTTTGAGCTCGCCCAGTGTGCGAGCAAGGTTTGTCACCATTAAATACGGCACGGTTTCTGCAGCGCCGCTAGCCACCTTCGCCACTGTGGCGTTAATGCCCACCGCGTGATCTTTGGGCGCAATGACGGCATGTACGCCCGCACCATCAGCCACACGCAAGCAAGCGCCTAAGTTGTGCGGATCGGTGATGCCGTCTAGCACCAGCAAGAGCGGCGGTTCGCTAATCGAATCTAGCAAATCATCTAGCGAGTGAATCGGTTTGACTTCCGTCACACGTGCCACCACGCCTTGATGACCAAGGCTTCCACCAATGCTGACTAGGCGGGCGCTATCGGCTTCAATCAAACGAACACCGATATCTTTTGCTTTGCCAATGAACTCACGCATACGTGCATCGCGGCGCGAACTATCAAAATAAATTTCTAAAACGGACTTAGGTGCGGTTTTAAGCCTAACGCCAAGGGCGTGAAAACCATACAGAATTTTTGTGGGAGCGGACATATCCGTTGATTATCGCAACTTCTCTATTGCAACTGCCCCGCATCCATCACCAATTGCCTGCTACAGGAGGCTGCAATTTTTGAATCGTGGGTCACTAGCAAAAGCGCGGTTCCGCGCTCGCGGTTCAGCTCAAACATTAAGTCCATCACCTGCTGACCTGTGGTGTGGTCTAAGCTGCCTGTGGGTTCGTCGGCTAGCAAGATGGCAGGCCGCACGACAAACGCTCTGGCAAGCGCCACGCGCTGCTGCTCGCCGCCGCTCAAGACTTTCGGATAGTGATGGAGCCGTTCACCAAGCCCGACTCGCTTGAGCATCTCAATAGCCGCCGTTTTTGCGTCCGCATCGCCGCGTAGCTCTAGCGGCAGCATCACATTCTCAAGCGCTGTCATGTGCGGCAATAACTGAAAGCTTTGGAAGACGAATCCCATTTGCTTGCCACGAAGCGCTGCACGTCCATCTTCGTCTAATGCAAAAAAATCAATACCATCTATTTCAACACGTCCGCTGGTAGGCGTATCTAAACCCGCGACAATTGACAGCAAGGTACTTTTGCCTGATCCCGATGCACCCACGATGGCAACGCTCTCAGCCGCCGAGAGGGCAAACGAAACATCACGCAAAATCGTGAGTACGCCGCTAGAGTCGGTAACAGATTTAACAATATTGGAAACTTGAATAATGGATGTGGACATGTTGAAGCGTTGGTTATATGGATTGATTCTAGGCGTTGCCTTGAGCCCCGCATTTGCAGCAGCGCCGCAAAAAATTCTCATCCTAGGAGATTCCCTCAGCGCTGAATACGGCATCGCACGCGGTGCGGGTTGGGTCGCTTTATTAGAAAAAAAGCTCGCTCAAGAGAAAATTGTGACGAGCGTCGTGAATGCCAGCATTAGTGGCGACACCACGTCTGGTGGACTTGCTCGTCTGCCTGCATTACTCTCGCAGCACAAACCAAGTATTGTGTTGATTGAACTGGGCGGTAACGATGCCCTGCGCGGTATGGCAATGGCTCAGACGAGCAAAAATTTCAATCAAATGACGCAGCTTGCTAAAAAATCTGGCGCAAAAGTGCTGCTGCTGGGCATGCAAGTCCCGCCTAACTTTGGCCCAGCTTATGCTCAAGAATTTACAGCTGTTTACCAAAATGTTGCGAAATCAAATAAAGCTGCACTCGTCCCATTTTTTTTGAAAGGCGTGGCAGATGTACCCAGTAGCCGTGAGCTATTTCAGACTGACGGCATTCATCCTTTGGCGGCAGCGCATCCCACCATGCTTGCTAATGTGTGGCCCGAATTACAGAAATTATTGAAATGAGTTTGACGACTATAACGGCCTCGCAGGCCATATCCAGCTTGGCTTCGTACAGTGCTGTGATTGATGCGCGTAGCCCCTCAGAGTACGAACTCGATCGCTTGCCAAACGCGATCAACTGGCCATCTTTGAACGACGAAGAGCGCGTCCGCGTCGGCACGATTTACAAACAACAAAGCGCATTTGATGCACGCAAAATTGGCGGAGCTCTAGTCGCTCGCAATGTCTCTGATCACATCCTCGCGCACTGCCAAGACAAAGATAAAAAATGGAAGCCTTTGATCTACTGCTGGCGCGGTGGTAAGCGCAGTGGCTCACTCGCACTCATCTTGGGGCAAATCGGTTTTGATGTGCATTTAATTGAAGGCGGCTATAAAGCTTTTCGCGCCGAGATGATTGCGGATCTGCAGACGCTTGTCACGCAGTTCAACTATCGCGTAGTTTGCGCACCCACAGGCTCGGGCAAAACAAGGTTACTCCACGAACTGCACAAGGCAGGCGTGCAAGTTTTAGATTTGGAAGCCTTGGCAAATCACAGAAGTTCGGTACTTGGGCTTGTACCTGGCGAGGTGCAGCCAAGCCAAAAGCAATACGACATGCGGATTTGGCAAGCCCTCAAGGAACTTGATCCTGTTCGCCCAGTCTTCGTCGAATCGGAGAGTAAAAAAGTCGGCAACGTCAGCATTCCAGAATGCCTCATTGCGGCGATGCGTGCTGGACGATGCTTGCGAGTCGATTTACCCCTGCAAGCCCGAGTGGCTCTACTCTTAGAAGATTACGACTATTTCGTCAAAGACCCTGAGTTTTTTTGCGCAAGATTAGAAGTACTCATCCCACTGCGCGGTCATGCCGTTGTGGAAACTTGGCAGCAAAAGGCGCGAAGTGGTCAGATGGCAGAGGTTGTCGAAGACCTGCTGCACAACCACTACGACCCTAGCTATTTAAGCTCGATGGTGCGCAACTTTAAGCACTATGGCGAGGCAGAGGTTTATGCGCCGAGCGAGCACTCGCACGCAGCGTTTGCAAAGCTTGCGCTAAGTCTTGCTGCAAATCTGTAACGTCTTCTAAGCCGATACAAAAACGTACCAAACAGCCGCGAGCCACGCCAGTTGGCCATTCTGGACGCATGGCCTCTAAGTTGTAGGGCACAACAAGGCTTATCGGACCCGCCCAGCTGTAGCCGAGTTTGAAGAGTTTGAGTGATTCGCAAAAGCCATCAATCTGCACCTGCGTGAACTGAGGGTTAAAGGCAACGCTAAAAATACCAGCGGCTTTGTCATTGCATATTTGCTTCCATGCAGCGTGCCCTAACGCTCCTTCCAGTGCTGGATGCAGCACTTGCGCTATGTCATCTTGCTGTTGCAAATAGGTCGCCAAGCCACGTGCGGCATGATCTTGGGCTGTGTAGCGAAGCGTGAGCGTATTGAGTCCAACGAGCACGGCTTCCACATCGTTTGCGCCTACACCCCAGCCAAAGTGCATATGACAACGCCTGATTTGATGAAAGAGCGCATCATCCTTCGTGATGACCGACCCCATCAATAAATTGGCGCTGCCGCTTGGGTATTTAGTGAGTGCATGCACGGTGATATCCACGCCCTGCCCTGCATCAAACTCGAAGGGGTTAAACGCCAAACCTGCGCCCCATGTATTGTCTAGCGCGGTGGTGACGCCAGCGGCTTTGCATACACGAATCAGCGCAACTAGATCAGGGAATTCCATCGTGACCGAGCCAGCCGCCTCTAACCACACGAGCTTAGTTTTGCTGGATAACTTAGCGCCTAAGTCGTCAGGATTCATCGCGTCATAAATTTGATGCGTGATGCCGTAGCGCGACAACTCGTTTTGCGCCATCGCAAGATTAGGGCCGTAGCAATTGCTTGGGATCAGCACATCATCGCCAGCGCTCAGCAGCGCCAAATTCACACAAGCAATCGAGGCAAGCCCACTAGGCGTAAGCAAGCAATGCTTACCGCCCTCTAGCGAGGCTAATTTGGCTTCTAAAGTAAAGGTTGTTGGCGTGCCATGCAAGCCATAGGTATAGCCATCCTTGCTCTTCCAATCACGCTGCCGCATCGCAGCGACACTCTCAAAGATCACGGTGGAAGCCTTATAGACTGGGGCTTGCGGGGCATTGAACCCTACGGGCGGCACGAACCCGTGGTGGATGAGCGCCGTCGAATTCATCTCAAACGTCTCTCTTTAAACTTTCCACTTTTCAATTAACTGCTCAGGCCGTGTGCTGTCGTAGTTTTCAAACGGTTGATGAATCCAAGGATTGGTTGGCAAATGCTCTACAGAGTAATCACAATCAAACGCGGATGCGCCCTTTGTCCAGAGCACGGCTGTTTTTAATTCAGTGATCGGGGCGTAGTTGTTTTTGAGTAAGTCCACGACCGCTTTGAGCGTGTGACCCGTATCGGCGAGATCGTCCACTAAAAGCACTTTACCTGCGATTTCGCCTTTGGGTGTCGTGATGTAGCGTGCGATATCTAAGTTGCCTTGCAACGTGCCTGCCTCAGCGCGGTACGAGCTAGTAGACATGATTGCGAGCGGCTTGTCAAAAATGCGCGATAGCAAATCACCAGGACGCATACCGCCACGTGCGAGGCACAAAATGGTGTCAAACTTCCAGCCCGATTGGTGGATTTTGATTGCCAATTTTTCGATCAAATTTTGGTATTCGTCGTGCGAGACGTAGAGATGTTTGCCGTCTTCTGTGAGCATGATTTGCTTTCGATTTGGAGTAAAAAAGATTAGGGAATTTTGTACGGATCTGTCATCAAAATCGTGTGGTCACGATCTGGACTGGTTGAAATCACATGAATCGGCACACCCGTAACGGCAGCAATGCGCTCAAGGTATAGCTTGGCGTTTGCGGGCAATTTTTCGTATTCAGTCACGCCCACACTGGATTCGCTCCAGCCTGACATGGTTTCATAAATCGGCTCGCAGCGCTCGATGTCGTCTGCGCCCATGGGCAATAAATCAATCGTCTCACCATCTAGCTTGTAGCCCACGCAAAGTTTTAATTCGGTCAAGCCATCGAGCACATCAAGCTTGGTGATGCACAGCCCTGTGATGCCGTTAACTTGCGCAGAACGCTTGAGCAGCGCCGCATCAAACCAGCCGCAACGGCGATAGCGCCCTGTCACCACGCCTCGCTCTGCACCCACCGTGCTCATGTGATAGCCCGGTGTGCCCTCTTTCTCCCAATCCAGCTCGGTTGGAAAAGGTCCACCGCCGACACGTGTGCAATATGCTTTTGTGATGCCCAGCATGTAATGCAAGAGATTCGGTCCAACGCCAGAGCCTGCTGCCGCATTGCCTGCCACGCAATTGCTGGAAGTCACAAATGGATACGTGCCGTGGTCAACGTCTAAGAGCGTGCCCTGAGCGCCTTCAAACAAGAGATTATCGCCAGCGAGATGCGCCGCATTCAATTCACGCGACACATCAGCCATCAGTGGTTTAATCGCTTCGGCTTGGCTCATCGCAGCGTCATAAATCGGTTGGAATTCGAGCGCTGGCGCGTTCAAATAGGTGGTGAGCACATGGTTATGCAAATCAAGCAGTTCGCGCAGCTTGGCAGCAAAGCGCTCAGGATGCTTCAAGTCTTGCACACGCAATGCACGGCGTGCAATTTTGTCTTCGTAAGCGGGGCCAATGCCTTTGCCTGTTGTGCCAATTTTTTCAGCGCCGCTGTTGCCGCGTTTTGCCTCGCGAGCCACGTCCAGCGCGGCATGGAAAGGCAAAATCAGCGGGCAAGCTTCGCTCACAAAAAGGCGCGAACGCACTTCAACGCCCACAGCTTCTAAGCCTGCAATTTCTTTGAGCAGATGCGTCGCATCCAGCACCACACCATTACCGATGTAGCACTTCACGCCAGAGCGCATGATGCCGCTTGGAATCAAATTGAGAGCTGTTTTGACACCGTTAATCACCAGCGTGTGACCTGCGTTGTGACCACCTTGGAAGCGAACCACGCCTTGTGCGGATTCGGTGAGCCAATCGACCAGCTTGCCTTTTCCCTCGTCGCCCCACTGCGTACCGACCACAACCACATTTCGCCCAACTTTGGGGCCTACTTTTTTTGCAATCACACTCATGTCAAACTTTCAAAAATTAAAGACTCTTCACTACCCATTGACCGCCCATTCGCACCAACTCTCGATCGCAAGCAAACTCATCAGCCTCGCTCTCATGTCCTGGTAATATGCAAATCACGGTCTCCCCCATGCGTCGCAAGGCTGATGCAGCAAGACGTAGCGCAGGATCGGCTGCCCAAGGCATACGGATAGAGGCTTTCGGAGCAGACGCTCTTACAGAATCAACCAGTGCCTTGATATCGAGGCTAAAGCCAACGGCAGGGCGCTTGCGACCAAATACAGCGCCCACTTCGTCATAACGACCACCACGCGCCAGCGCATCTTTAGCCGTTACGCTGTAAATAGCAAACCGCACACCCGTGTAATAACCGTATCCACCTAAATCAGCTAAATCAAATCGGATGGACTTGGCATCAAAACCGCTAGCAACCAATTGCTTCACAATCCAATCAAGCCCATCAAGCGCTGCCGTAACAGGCGGTAGCGCAGGCAAGGTCAGGCGCGCCTTGTCCAATACCCTCAAATCACCATACAGATCCAGTAAGACCAAGAGAGCCGTCAGAAGATCTGCGCCAAGTTCCGTCATTTCTTTAAGAGCAGAAGCATCCTTAGCCGCTAAAGCTTGATAAACAGTCGCCTGCAAAACAGCATCTAGCGAATGTGCAGACATCAATGCGGCAGCAATGCGTACATCCGACAAATCAATCAAGGTATCTTTAACGCCACCAATCGCAAGGCTAGCTAAAGCCAACTCCATCACCTCAAGGTCAGCCTCTAAACCCGCATGACCATAGATTTCCGCACCAAACTGAAGCGGCTCGCGCGAGGCATGTGCGGTGGCTGGACGAGTATGCAGTACCGGACCGCAATAACACAGTCGTGTTAAGCCTTGGCGGTTAAGCAAATGCGCATCAATACGTGCCACTTGCGGCGTGGTATCTGCACGCACACCAAGACTACGTCCCGAATGCTGATCTACCAATTTAAACGTCTGCAAATCCAATGCGCCACCCGTACTGGCACCCACACCAATTAAGAGCGAGTCAAGGTGCTCGACCAAGGGCGGCATCACCAATTCAAATCCGTAGCGATTCGCAGCATCTAAAAGCGCGCGGCGCGTCTCTTCGATTTGACGTGCCTGCGTTGGCAGCACGTCAGCAATATGGTCGGGCAGTAACCAGCGATTTGTCATTCAGTTCTCTTTACTTTTTACCAGAGCTTTTCATGGCTTTGAAGAAATCACTGGATGGATCCATCACCATCACATCACTCTTTTTAGCAAAGGTACTTTTATAGGCTTCTAAGCTGCGATAAAAATTAGCAAATTGTGGGTCACGACCAAATGCATCCGAAAAAATAGCGGCCGCTTTAGCATCGCCCTGCCCTTTTGCAATTTGTGCTTCTTTGTATGCCGTAGCTAAAACAATTTCGCGTTTTTTATCTGCATCAGCACGAATACGCTCGCCATCTGCCGCGCCAGTGGAGCGCAAACGATTAGCTTCTTGTTTGCGTTCAGAGACCATGCGGCTATAGACCGAATCGGCAACTGATGCTGGAAAATCTACCCGCTTGATACGGACGTCAACGATATCAATGCCAAAGGTCTTGGCATCATCCTGCAACCGCTCCTTGACGCCTTGCACAATTTTTTCTCGATCAGTCGAGAGGACATCGCGCACTGTACGCTTGGTAATTTCTTCGTTCAAAGCCGCTTGCACCAACGGGCCAAGACGTCCTTCTGCGGTACGCAAATCTGCCCCATTGTTGTTACGGATGAATTGCTTGGCATCTTTAACACGCCATTTAATCAGCCAATCAACCACGAGATTTTTCTTCTCTGCCGTTTGAATCGCGCGTGTCTCGGGGCTATCTAAAGTGAGGATTCGGTTATCGATATAGGTAACCGATTGCAGCGGCGGCGGCAGCTTGAAGTTGAGACCTGGCTCGGTAATGACTTCTTTAATTTCAGCCAAAGTGTAGACAACCGCAAACTGGCGCTGATCAACGACAAACAAGCACGACAGGCCGATCGCTAAGGTCAGTAGAACGGAGGAGATTGCAAAACCAATTTTGTTCATGATGTGTCCTATGGTTTTGAAAATTAACGCGCTTCGCGCTCGCGACTACGTGGGTTCGGAATAGAACTTGGTGCGTTTGAGTTGGCAGGAGCTGGCGTCGTGGCAGGCGGCAGCACAATTTCGTTAGTGGCCGTGGCTTGCAGTAATTTATCGAGTGGTAAATACAGCAACTGCGAACCTTGTTTAGAGTCCACCAGCACTTTGGTCACGCTGCTATAAATTTGTTGCATGGTATCGGTGTACAACCGGTCGCGCATGACCTGCGGTGCTCGCTGGTACTCAGGGAGGATCGCCTTAAAGCGCGAAGCATCACCTTCAGCTTGCGAGACCACCTTGGCTTTGTAACCTTCAGCCTCCTCGCGCAATCTTGCGGCCGCGCCTTCTGCGCGCGGGATCACGTCGTTGGCGTAGGCTTGGCCTTCATTCTTAGCGCGATCACCGTCTTGTCCCGCTTTGAGAGCATCATCAAACGCTGCCTGCACTTGCTCGGGTGGCTGCACGTTTTGAATGTTGACACTAGAAATCAAAATGCCCGTTTTGTAAGCATCCATCTGTGATTGAACAGACTTCACAATGTCACCCGCAATCGCTTCACGCTTTTCGTTGAGCACGGTGTTCATCGTCCCCTTGCCCACCACTTCGCGCACAGCGGACTCTGCAGCAAGAATCACGGCTTCATCTGGATCACGGTTATTAAAAATGTAGTCAGATGAACTCTTTAATCTGTACTGCACCACAAAGCGAACGTCCACAATATTTTCGTCTTGAGTCAGCATAGATGAATCACGCAGACTAGGTGTCGCAGCTCCCGACCCTTGCGATGTTGTCGACTGCACTACTTTATTACGCCCCACTTCGACCGAGCGTAACTGGCTGACTTGCACGACTTCGTGCGCTTCAAACGGATAAGGCAAGCGCCAGTTCACACCCGCGCCTGTAATACCTCCCGTCTCAGCACCTTTGAATTTGCCAAAACGCATCACCACAGCTTGCTGTCCCTCTTGCACGATATAAAAACCCGTGAGCAGCCAGATGAACGCAATCACAGCAAGCACCACACCAAAGCTTTTGCCCGCTGTTTTTGCATTCATCACGGGTGGCTGAGTATTGCCATTGCCTCCATCGTTGGTGGGCGGCGGTGTATGACCAAACTGATGCGTTTGTTGCGCGTCATTTTTTTTGTTGCCACCGAAAAATCGGGATATTTTATTGTTAACGTCACGCCAGATTTCATCTAGATCTGGCGGTTGGTTAAACATGCGCTGAAGCGCTGGCGGTAAGAATAATAATTTCATATGGTTGATTTTACCCAGCCTAGCAGCATGTCGCGTAGCTCAGGAATTCCTTTGTTGGTCAAAGCACTCACGTAGAGTCGTGGCACTGTTTTGCCATCCAATTCAAATTGCCCCATCAGTTCGGCAGGCCTTGCATTCTCGGCGATGGCATCAAATTTATTAAAAATCAATATTTGTGGAATTTCCGCCGCACCAATTTCTGCCAATACTTTTTGTACTTGTCCGATTTGTTCAAGGTGGCTTGGGGAGGCTACATCAATCACATGCAATAAAAGATCGGCCTCGCAGGCTTCTTGTAAGGTGGCTTCGAAGGCATCCACTAAGCCATGCGGCAAATCGCGAATAAAACCAACGGTGTCGGATAAGCTGGCCTGCAAACCACGTCCCGCTTCGTCTGCGCCTAGGTAGAGTTGCCGCGTCGTGGTATCTAACGTCGCAAACAACTGGTCGGCCGCATAGGTTTTGGCTTTGACCAAATTATTAAACAAACTTGACTTGCCTGCATTGGTATAGCCGACAAGAGAGATGGCAAACGTCCCCGTACGCTCACGCTGTTTACGCTGAGTATTGCGCTGCTTTTTAACGGTAACGAGCCGCGCTTTGATACGTGTAATGGACTCCGTAATCATACGGCGATCGAGTTCGATTTGCGTCTCACCTGGGCCACCTCGGTTACCAATACCACCCTTTTGGCGCTCCAAATGCGACCAACGGCGCACAAGGCGTGTCGATAGATATTGCAAACGTGCTAGTTCAACTTGCAGTTTCCCCTCGTGACTGCGCGCACGGGAGGCAAAAATTTCTAAGATAAGGAACGTACGGTCATTCACAGCGCACTCTAAATGCCGCTCTAAATTACGCTGCTGCGCGGGACTTAGGGCTTGATCGAACAACACCTCTTCCGCACCTGTCTCGAGCATCATGGCCTTGATTTCATCGGCTTTGCCTGAACCCACAAATAGCGCCGCATCAGGCGCCCTTCGCTTGCAGGTCATTCGGGCTATCGGCTCCAAACCTGCGGTTTGTGCTAGCAAGCCAAGCTCTAAGAGCTCTAAGTCAAAATGGGGTTCACCAAAGTCGACACCCACCAAGATGACGGGCGTGGTCTTACTCAAGCTGCCATGGCCTGTGGATCAGGACTCACACCTTCAATTTGAAAGTTAACCGCACGACCAGGGACGATCGTCGACACCGCATGCTTGTAGACCATTTGCGTGACCGTGTTACGTAACAAAATGACGTATTGATCAAACGATTCGATTTGGCCTTGTAGCTTGATGCCGTTGACCAAATAGACTGAACAAGGCACGTGCTCTTTACGCAATTGATTGAGGAAAGGATCTTGCAAAAGCTGACCTTTGCTAATGGGATTGTGGACGTGGGGGGTGACTTGAGGGATGTTACTCACGATATGCTCCGTGTTAATGAAAGACTCTAATTTTAGTCCCCTAAAATACAAGGTATGAATGACGCACTGACTGAACGAATTGAACGCCTACTGGTTCGCCACGAAGAATCCCGCCGTACGGTGGTGTTGCTTGAGCGCCAACTCAGTGAACTCACTGCCGAACGAGATAGCCTGCAATCGCGCCTACAAGCAGCTAGTCTACGCATCGATGCTGTGCTACAGCGTCTGCCTACGGCACCATCCCCTTTGCTTGAAGAGGCGACAGAATGAAACAAATCGAAGTTCAAATCATGGGGCAAAGCTATATCCTAGCAAGCTCAGTCGAAGGCGAATCGCTGTTACGTCAAGCAGTTGCTAAAGTCGATACAGCTATGTGCCAAATTCGCGATGCAGGGAAAATCAAAGCGCGTGACCGCATTGCCGTTCTAGCGGCGCTCAATATTGCTGCGCAAGGATTAACATCTAGCGGCCCAGATCTAGCACGTCCCATCGTGGCAGCATCCAACTCATCCGACTATGCGTTGCTGATGGCTCGCTTAGACAATGCATTAACCAGTGACGGTCAACTTCTCTAGACTAAAATACGCCACCGAGCCCAAGCACTTCTCCCTAAAGTTCTATGAAGTCCAAGTGCTCAATCGCTGTTGCGCCTACGTGCAACTCCTTTTGAACTCTTGGAGAAAAAAATCTCATGGAAATCTTTGACTACGACAACGTCCTCCTCCTCCCGCGCAAATGCCGTGTGGAATCCCGCTCCGAATGTGATGCAAGTGTTGAATTAGGGGGGCGATCCTTCCGTATTCCAGTCGTACCAGCCAATATGAAGACCGTTTTAAACGAGTCGATTTGCCAGTGGATGGCTCAAAATGGCTATTTCTACGTGATGCATCGCTTTGATTTAGACAACATTGCCTTTACTAAAGCCATGCAAAGCAAAGGCGTATTTGCCTCCATTTCACTCGGCGTTAAAAAAGCTGACTACGATACGGTTGATGCGATGGTGTTGCAAAAAATTTGCCCCGAATACATCACCATCGATATTGCCCATGGCCATGCAGATAGTGTGAGAAACATGATCGCGTATCTAAAAGATCACCTGCCAAGTGCCTTCGTTATTGCAGGCAATGTCGGCACGCCAGAGGCCATTATTGACCTGGAAAATTGGGGCGCAGACGCAACCAAAGTCGGCATTGGTCCTGGCAAGGTCTGCATCACCAAAATGAAAACAGGCTTTGGTACAGGTGGATGGCAGCTCTCAGCGCTCAAGTGGTGCGCACGTGTGGCAACCAAGCCCATCATTGCAGATGGTGGCATTCGTGAGCATGGCGACATTGCCAAATCTATCCGCTTTGGCGCAACGATGGTAATGATTGGATCCATGCTGGCTGGCCATGAAGAAAGCCCTGGCAAGACCGTGGAAGTTGATGGCAAACTGTTCAAAGAATACTACGGCAGTGCGTCCGACTTCAATAAGGGCGAATACAAGCACGTCGAAGGCAAGCGCATCTTAGAGCCCATCAAAGGCAAGTTAGCCGCAACCTTGATTGAGATGGAAGAGGACGTGCAAAGCTCAATCAGTTACTCGGGCGGTAAGAAGCTCATGGACATTCGAAAAGTGAACTATGTGATTTTGGGTGGTGACAACGCGGGTGAACATTTACTGATGTGATTCGTGGGGATTTCGTAGGTATCGCCTAGAATCAAAAGCGTCTGCCAGCATTCGCCAAAGTCCTAAATTTCCTTGAACCAATGCTCTTTGAGCACCAGACATGGAATAAAACGCAGCAGCGTGCATGTCCCTCGCGTAGGGCGTCCCAACCTGCGTTTGACTGTGTCGACCTGAACCTTTGGTTCAGGAATGCGGCTTTGGGTTTGTTTGCAGACACCTTATTTTTTGATTGCCCCTGATGCTTGAACCCTTACTCATTGCCGAACTTGCGGCTCTTGGACTTTTTACAGGATTTTTAGCAGGGGTACTTGGTATTGGTGGCGGCATGATGACCGTGCCATTCGTCACCTACATCCTCACCCAGCGCGGCGTAAGTAGCGATTTAGCCGTCAAGATGGCGATTGCAACGGCAATGGCCTCTATTTTGTTTATTTCTCTCTCCAACGTGCGTGCCCAGCACAAACGCGGAGCCATCAGGTGGGATGTTTTTAAAAACATCACCCCTGGCATCGTTATTGGCAGCTTAATTACCAGCATTGGTTTATTCAGCCTTTTAAAAGGCCAGTGGCTCGCCATTCTTTTTGGCCTCTTCATCAGCTACTCAGCCATCAACATGCTGATCGCTAAAAAGCCTGTTGCCACTAAAACTATGCCAAGCCTTGCCAAACAAGGGCTTGTCGGTGTCGTTATCGGCATGATGTCAGGCTTGGTAGGTGCTGGCGGTGCATTTATTAGCGTGCCGTTTATGACGTCTCGCAATATCCCTATCCACAACGCCATTGCAACCAGTGCAGCATTTGGAATGCCACTTGCACTCATCAATAGCTGCGGATACATCTATACAGGCTGGGGAATTGAAGCCTTGCCTAAAGGCTCATTCGGTTTTGTTTATCTACCCGCGTTGGTTGTGCTTGCAACCGCTAGCTCCATCATGGCACCGATCGGCGTAAAAGTCTCACATCGATTGCCTATGTTGACACTCAAACGCGGCTTTGCCTGCATGTTATTTGCCCAAGCCATCTATATGCTGTGGAAAGGCCTGACGAGTTAAAGTGCTGCGGCCAACTTTTCAGCCAAAGTCTTAGCCTGCAAGGCTTCCCGCGCCTCCACCATCACGCGAACAACGGGTTCTGTGCCGCTAGCTCTGATTAAAACGCGCCCTGTACTGCCCAGCTCAGCCTCGACTTCTTTGATGAGTCCTTGGAGCTTTTGATTCGTTTTCCAATCAGAACCTGCCACCACTTTGACGTTGAGCATGACTTGCGGGAAAAGCGTGACATCAGCCAACGCTTCGGCCATAGTTTTTTGCAGGCGATTGACGGCTTGCAGCACTTGCAAAGCACTCACCAATCCATCGCCTGTGCTGTGCTTATCCAACGCCAAGATGTGACCAGAACTCTCGCCACCTAGCCGCCAGCCCTTACTGGATAAGGCTTCCAGCACATATCTATCGCCCACATTTGCGCGTACTAGCTCAATATTTAATCGTTTTAAACCTAACTCAATCGCCATATTGGTCATCAGTGTTCCGACCACACCTTCGACCTTTTCTCCTGCTTTGAGGCGATCAAGAGCTAGCAGATAGACGAGTTCGTCGCCATTAAACAAACGCCCGCTTGGATCAACCATTTGCAACCGATCAGCATCGCCATCGAGTGCCACACCGTAGTGCGCGCCGTGCTTTTTTACCGCTTCAATCAGTGCCTCGGGGTGCGTCGCTCCCACGCCTTCATTGATGTTCACACCATCGGGGGCGCAGCCAATACTGACGACTTCTGCACCTAGTTCGTGAAAGACCTTGGGGGCAACTTGATACGCCGCGCCGTGCGCTGCATCCACCACGATCTTCATGCCTTTAAGACTGAGCGAGGTATCAAAAGTCGACTTACAAAACTCAAGGTAACGACCAGCCGCATCGTCGAGGCGGCGCGACTTACCTAGGTTGGCAGAGTCCATCCAGCAAGGCTTTTCAGCCATTTTTGCCTCGACTGCAAGCTCCCACGCGTCATCTAATTTTTCGCCTTTATGGTTAAAAAACTTGATGCCGTTGTCGGGATAAGCGTTGTGGCTGGCACTGATGACGACGCCCAAATCTGCTCGCAGTGCTCGTGCCAAATAAGCGACACCCGGCGTTGGCAGTGGGCCAAGCAAGACGACATCTACGCCTGCAGAGTTAAAACCCGACTCGAGTGCGCTCTCTAGCATGTAACCCGAGATACGCGTGTCTTTGCCAATCATCACAACTGGATGACCGCTTCCTTTATGAGCTTCCTTTAGAACACGACCCACAGCGTGGCCTAGTTGCAGTACAAAATCAGGCGTAATTGGCGCTACGCCCACCGTGCCGCGAATGCCATCTGTTCCAAAAAATTGACGCTTGCTCATAGTTTTATTAAGTTAATTTAATCAAATGATTTCTTTGCCGCTGTCCAGACTTGTAGCGCTTGGCGAGTCGCCCATACGTCGTGAACCCTGACCAGCCGTGCCCCGCGCTCAACCGCCAGCACAACCGCCGCCACACTAGCGACCATGCGCCCCTCAGCTGGCACGTCTTTATCCATACCGATGATTTTGCCAAGACTTGACTTGCGTGACCATGCACACAAAAGCGGATAGCCGCTGGGCAGAAAGCTGGCCTGCTTGGCCAAGAGCTCAAAGTTTTGCTCTGGTGTTTTTCCAAAGCCGATGCCGACATCCCAGACGATGCGATTTTTAGCCACTTTGTTTTTATTTAAAACTTGGCTACGCTCTGCCAAAAAATCTTTCACAGCCACGACGACATTACCCGTCATGGGGTTGGCTTGCATGGTGGCAGGCTCGCCATTCATGTGCATGAGGCATACGCCACACGTTTTGTGCTTTGCAACAACGTCCACCGCACCTTCGTGACGCAATGCCCACACGTCGTTGATGATGTCAGCGCCCATATCCAGTGCGGCCTGCATAACGACAGGTTTATATGTATCAATCGAAATAGGAACGTTCCATTTGATTGCTTCGCGAAGCACAGGTGCAAGCCTTGCTAGCTCTTCGCCTTCGGGCACAGGGGTGCTGCCAGGGCGGGTGGATTCTGCGCCCAAATCGAGAATATCAGCACCGTCTTTGAGCAATTTTTCAGCAAAGCGAATTTGTTCCGAGTCACTGGTTCGCTGCCCGCCATCAGAAAACGAGTCGGGCGTGAGATTGACGATGCCCATGATTTTGGGCAAGGTCAAATCAAGTGCGAAGCGACTGGTTTGCCAAATCACAAGTGCGCTTAGCTTTAGACCGCTGCAGCTGGCTGGGCAGGTGCCTCGGCTGGTTTTGTTGGCTGCAAACCCACGACCGCAGGCACAGGCTCTAAAGGTTTACGCGGCGCCCAATCAACAGGCGCTTTGGGCTCAACGCCTGCCATGATGTCGTTAATCTGCTCCGCATCAATCGTTTCCCATTCCAGCAGGGCCTTGGCCATCGCATGCATTTTGTCGACGTTGCCTTCAATCAAATCACGCGCCACTTTGTACTGGGCATCGATGATGCGGCGCACCTCTGTGTCAACTTTTTGCAGGGTCTCTTGGCTGATACCCGAGGCACCCGTCATCTGGCGGCCAAGGAAGGACTCTCCCTCTTTATCGGCATACACCATAGGTCCCATCGCGTCACTCATGCCATATTTCATCACCATATCGCGTGCCATTTGGGTCGCACGCTCAAAATCGTTCGAGGCCCCTGTCGTCATCTGGTTCATAAACACTTCTTCAGCAATACGTCCACCAAACAGCATACTGATTTGATTAAGCATAAATTCGCGGTCATGACTGTATCGGTCTTCAGCCGGCAAGCTAAACGTCACGCCTAGCGCACGTCCGCGCGGAATGATCGTGACCTTGTGGACAGGGTCACACTTAGGCAACAGCTTACCAATCAGGGCATGTCCCGATTCGTGATACGCCGTGTTTTTACGCTCAGCCTCTGGCATGACCATGCTTTTACGCTCGGGGCCCATAAAGATTTTGTCTTTGGCACGCTCAAAATCTGCCATCGCCACCACAATAGCACCGCGACGTGCCGCCATCAGTGCCGCCTCGTTACAGAGGTTCGCCAAATCAGCACCACTCATCCCTGGCGTGCCACGTGCAATCACATTGGCGTTGATGTCCGCACCAATAGGGATCTTGCGCATGTGCACCCCCAAAATTTGCTCACGGCCACGAATATCGGGCAGTGTGACGTAGACCTGACGGTCAAAGCGACCTGGACGCAAGAGCGCGGCATCCAGCACATCAGGGCGATTGGTCGCGGCAATCACGATCACGCCTTTGTTGGTTTCAAAACCATCCATTTCAACAAGCAATGCATTGAGTGTTTGTTCACGCTCATCGTGTCCGCCGCCACCCATACCGCCACGCTGGCGGCCTACAGCATCAATCTCATCAATAAAAATAATACACGGCGCATTTCGTTTGGCGTTATCGAACATATCGCGCACACGCGATGCGCCAACGCCCACAAACATCTCAACAAAATCAGAGCCGCTAATACTAAAAAACGGCACATTGGCCTCGCCAGCAATACTTTTAGCAAGCAAGGTTTTACCCGTTCCGGGAGGGCCAACCATCAAGAGGCCTCGCGGAATACGTCCACCCAGTTTTTCAAAACGTGCAGGATCTTTCAAAAAGTCTACAACTTCTTTGACCTCCTCTTTGGCTTCATCACAACCCGCAACATCAGCAAAGGTCACACGTTGGGTGGCAACATCTAAAACTTTAGCCTTTGATTTGCCAAATCCAAAAATGCCACCGCCTGAGCCGCCTTGCATTTTCTTGGCGAAATAAATCCAAATACCAAGGAACAATAGCGTGGGGCCAAAGTTCATAAAGAGTGAAAGTAAAAATGGCGTGTCTTCACGTGGACGCACATCAAATTTCACACCGTTCGCAATCAAATCGCCCACTAAGCCTCTATCCATATAGGTCGCCGTTGTTCGGATTTTGTTTCCATCAACAGTGATAGCAAAAATGTCATTGTTACCCTGACCTTCGGACATCGTGACTTGTTTGATGTTCTTCGCACGCACCTGTTCTAAAAAATCAGAATAGCCAATGGCGTTAGACGATGCGCCGCCATTCTTCAAATCCATCTTATTAAAAACAGCGGAGAGGACTAGCGCAATGACAACCCACACACCGAATTTTGCGAACCAATTACCAGGTCCAGGATTACCACCTTGGTTGTTGTTAGGGCGTTGTGGCGGCAAGCCGCTAGGGTCTTTAGGTGCGTTCGATGGGGCTTGAGACAAAGTAAATCTCCAATAAATAAGTCAAATCAAGTTAAGCTGCAATCATACTCAGAGTTAGCTGGGGGTTGTTTCCCCCTTTGCAATGTACGGGTTACTACCAACAGGGTAATTACCAAATGGTTTGACTCATAAAGTTGACCACGGTCAACCTGTTTAGGTTCTTAATCTAGACAATCAATTTTTAGTCGCAATCCATTTTTTTAAGGAGCATCACCATGTCAATTCAATCATTTTTCAAGCGTACAAAACGTACCGTAACGCTTACCAGTTTCGGTTTATTAGCCGCGACAGCTTTGGTTACCACTGCGCATGCGCAGTGGCAACCCACCAAGGCGGTTGAATTCATTGTCCCAGCTGGTACAGGTGGCGGTGCAGATCAAATGGCACGCTTCCTGCAAGGTGTTATCACCAAGCACAAACTTATGAACCAGCCGCTGGTTGTTTTGAATAAAGGCGGCGGTGCTGGTGCTGAGGGATTTTTAGATGTGAAAAATTCACGTCCTGATGGACACAAGATTGTTATTACGCTCTCCAATTTGTTTACGACTCCGCTTGCGACTGGCGTGCCTTTCAACTGGAAAGACTTAACTCCCGTGTCAATGCTGGCACTGGACGAATTTGTGCTGTGGGTTAATGCTGAATCTGCTCATAAAACAACGGCAGACCTCATTAAAGCAATGAAAGCAGGCACAGATGGTCAATTCAAAATGGGCGGCACAGGCTCTAAGCAAGAAGACCAAATCATCACGGTGGCCTTAGAGAAAGCCATTGGCAAAAAAATGATCTATATCCCCCTCAGAGGTGGTGGCGACGTGGCTGTGCAACTGGTCGGTAAGCATATTGACACAACAGTGAACAATCCAATTGAGGCGGCTGCGCATTGGAAAGGCGACACACTACGCGCACTGTGCGTGTTTGATAGTGCGCCTATGCCATATCCTAAAAAGATTACATCCAAGCAGTCTTGGAAAGATGTGCCGACCTGCAAATCACAGGGACTAGATGTTGAGTACCTAATGCTACGCGGCATCTTTATGGGGCCAAAATCTACACCAGAACAAGTCAAGTACTTCGTTGATGTGTTCCAAAAGGTACGCGCCTTGCCAGAATGGAAAGACTTCATGGAAGCGGGTGCGTTTAAAGATACATTCATGACAGGTGATGCATACCAACAATGGTTGCTCAAGGCCGAGGTTGAGCATCTGCGTTTGATGCGTGATGCGGGCTTCTTAGCTAAATAAGCAAAAAACCGCTTGATCCGAGGATATAAATATGGAAACTAAAGAAAAAACCATCCAGATGCGCTGGATGGAGTTAGTGGTCGCCGGTCTCTTTGTGTTGCTGGGTGCAATCGTCATCAAAGACAGTTTTCGCACAGGCTTTAGGTGGGGGACAGACGGCCCAGAGCCAGGCTATTTTCCGTTTTACATTGGTTTGATTTTGGTAAGCGGAGCCATCTGGGTCGCTATTCAAACCATGCTGAAATGGAATAAAGATGGTGGCGCGGAAACGTTCTCAACCGTTGACGAATTCAAGTTAGTGCTCAAAATGCTCGTGCCTACGATTGTTTATGTTGTAGTGCTAATCTTTATGGGGCTCTACGTGTCGTCCATCTTGTTTATTGCCTTTTTTATGGTGTGGCAAGGTAAGTACAGCTACTTCAAATCGTTTGCAGTCGGTTTTGGTGTTTGCGCGATTTTGTTTGGATTGTTTGAACTCTGGTTTTTGGTGCCGCTACCCAAAGGGCCGATTGAAGCCTTGTTTGGTTATTAATTTGTTATTAAGAAGATAGAAAGAACATCATGGAAGAACTTAATAACCTATTCCACGGCTTTGCCGTGGCCTTAACCCTACCCAACATTGGGTTCATGTTAATTGGCATTTTGCTGGGGGTGCTGATTGGCGTACTACCAGGTCTTGGCGGTGCGAATGGTGTGGCCATTTTGTTACCTCTGACCTTTAGCATGTCGCCCACTTCGGCGATCATCATGCTGTCGTGTATCTATTGGGGCGCTCTGTTTGGCGGCGCGATCACCTCGGTGCTATTTAACATCCCAGGTGAGCCTTGGTCTGTTGCCACTACGTTTGATGGCTATCCGATGGCACAAAAAGGCAAGGCTGCGCAGGCATTAACCGCTGCGTTTACATCGTCGTTTGTGGGCGCATTGGTAGCGGTCATCATGGTAACGTTCTTGGCACCGCTAGTCGCTAAATTTGCTCTTAAGTTCGGACCACCCGAATTCTTTGCCGTACAGCTGCTCACTTTTTGTAGCTTCATCGGTATGAGTAAAGAGCCGCCTATCAAGACTTTGCTGGCGATGATGCTCGGCTTTGCCTTGGCTGCCGTTGGCCTTGACAGCGTGACGGGTACGCTGCGTATGACGTTTGGCTTTGAAAGCTTGCTGCAAGGCTTTGACTTTTTGGTCGCTGTGATTGGTCTCTTTGGTATTGGTGAGATTTTGCTGACCATGGAGGAAGGTCTCGCATTCAAAGGCAAGGGCGGGAAAATCACGCTGCGCGATGTGCTGGACACTTGGAAAGAGTTGCCGAAATACTGGGCGACTTCCATCCGTGCGTGCTTAATCGGCTGCTGGATGGGCATCACACCAGGCGGCGCGACACCTGCATCATTCATGAGTTACGGTGTGGCAAAGCGTTTCTCTAAAGATCCTGAATCGTTTGGCAAAGGAAATATCGAAGGCGTAGTTGCACCAGAAACTGCTGCTCACGCTGCGGGTACTTCAGCCCTCTTGCCAATGTTGACACTCGGCATCCCGGGCTCACCAACAGCAGCCGTGCTACTTGGAGGCCTCTTAATCTGGGGCTTACAGCCTGGTCCACTGCTCTTTACCGAGCAAAAAGACTTTGTGTGGGGTCTGATTGCTTCCATGTATCTTGGCAACATCGTTGGCTTGATTGTGGTGCTATCCACTGTGCCTTGGTGGGCTGCGATCTTACGCATTCCGTTTCCCATCATTGCTCCCGTTATTGTGGTCATTTGTGCGGTCGGTGCGTATACGGTTCATGGCAAGATGCTGGATGTCGTCATGATGCTGGTATTTGGCCTCGTTGGCTATGCCTTCAAAAAGCTCAAATACCCACTCGCGCCGCTTGTGCTGGCATTGGTCCTAGGTGATATGGCTGAGTCTTCATTCCGCCAGTCCATGCTGATATCTAGCGGCAGCATTGGCGTGTTTTGGAGCAATCCACTGTGCGGCACGATTGCCACGCTCGGACTTTTATTGCTCATCTGGCCATTAATTAACAAGGCATGGACAGCCATTCGGAAATAGTATCTATCTCTTGCTATTGAAAAATAAGAAAAGGGGCGTAAGCCCCTTTTCTACGTCTCTACAAGTTTAAAACAACAATTAAACCTCTAGCCACTCCTTACGAATATAAGCATCTCCTCGCAGACCATCTGGCGTACCTTCGAAGACAATCGCTCCATGCCCCATCACCAAACAACGATCGGAAATTTGCATTGCTATCGTCAGCTTTTGCTCAATTAAAAGAACTGACACCCCTCGACGTTTGAGTTCTTGCAAATACTCTGCAACCAGTTCGACAATTTTTGGCGCTAAACCCTCTGTAGGCTCATCAATAATGATGAGGTCTGGATCCCCCATTAGAGTGCGACATAGCGTCAACATCTGCTGCTCCCCCCCCGAAAGCACGCCAGCCTCAGTGTGCTGACGCTCCTTTAATCTGGGAAACATCTTGTACATGTCGTCAAATGACCAGCGTGAGTTTTTTGCTCCGCGCTTTTGACCTAACAATAAGTTTTGGTGCACTGTGAGTGTGGAAAAAATATCTCTATTTTCAGGTACATAACCTATACCCAAGTGTGCAATTTCAAAAGCTTTTTTTCCTAGGATTTCTTGATCATTCCAAATGATAGAGCCCTCGCCATCGACCAAGCCCATTACGGTCTTAGCTGTCGTTGAGCGGCCAGAGCCATTACGCCCAAGCAAAGCCACAATTTCGCTCTTGCCAACTTCAAAATTGACACCGTGCAGTACGTGACTTTTGCCATAATAGGCGTGGAGGTTTTCTACTTTTAGCATCTCAGTGTCCTCCCTGCGCGTCAGCGACTGAAGAGCCCAGATAGGCCTCTTGTACCTTCGCATTGGCGCGCACAGCCTCTGGCGTATCGAATGCAAGAATTTCACCGTAAACGAGGACGGCAATTCTGTCGGCCAACCCAAAAACAACGCCCATATCGTGCTCAACCGTCAGCAGTGTTTTACCCACTGTGACCTCCTTGATAAGCGCGATAAACCGCGTGGTCTCGCTTTTACTCATACCCGCTGTTGGCTCGTCTAGCAACACAACATTCGCACCTCCACCAATTGTGATGCCAATCTCTAAGGCCCGCTGCTCGGCATAAGTCAAATTCATCGCCAAAATATCACGTTTTCTATCTAATTTAATCATTTCCATGAGCTCTTCCGCACGGTTATTGGCATCATCTAGATTTGCCAAAAACTTAAAGAAGGTATAGCGATATCCCAAACTCCAAAGTACCGCACAGCGGAGATTTTCGAATACGCTGAGTTTGGGGAAAATATTCGTGATCTGGAAGCTTCGCGATAAGCCTAAACGGTTAATCTCGTAGGGCTTCTTGCCATTGATACGCTCACCACTCAGAAGAATATCACCGCTGGTAGGTTCAAATCGACCGCTCATCAAATTGAATAACGTCGATTTACCAGCGCCATTGGGGCCAATAATAGCGACTCGCTCTCCTAGATTAACTGCCAAATTGCAGCCTCGAATAATTTCAGTTTTACCGAAACTCTTGCGTAAATTTTTTAACTCTAATGCATAGGTCATGCTGCTAGTGCCTCCCGACGCTTGATTTCGCGTTCAATGTCGACTTGAATGGCATCCCAATCCAGTTTGAATTGCCGCCGTACACATTCAAATAAAGCGATACCTGTCAACATCACAAATACGGCACCAACCCACACATTGATGCTATTGATATTCAATGTCAAACCCAAAAATTGCAGCTCTGGGCTTACGGCGGCATTCAATTGCCAGTGATAAATCATTTCAATCATGGCCGCAGCACCTAAAAGCGCAACCATACCAGTCACAAACAAAGCCAAATAACTAACCCATAGTTTGCGGAAAAAACCAAATGCAGCCACACGTACATTCATCATTATGAGACTAGCAAAACCGCCTGGTGCGTACATCACCATAAAAAGAAATAGCAGTCCTAGGTAGAGCAACCAAGCTTTAGTGAGCTCACTAAATAAAACGAAAGCCAGCACGGACAAAATACCACCAATAATGGCGCCAAAGAAAAAAGTTGCGCCACCTAAAAAGGTAAATAACAAAACGATCGCAGACCTTGCGCCACTCACATTCTCATACGTCACAATCTCAAAATTCAGCGCTGCTAATCCTCCACCAATGCCAGCAAAAAATCCGGAAATCATGAATGCGATATACCGCACCCTTTGAGTGTCGTAGCCCACGAACTCCACCCGTTCAGGGTTATCACGAACAGCATTTAGCATCCGACCCAGTGGGGTACGGGTGAAGGCAAACATCAAACCTGTGCAAATAAAAGTATAGAGCGCAATCAAGTAGTAGAGTTCAATTTGCGGCCCAAACGTAATCCCAAAAGATGCTCCTCCTGCCACACGGTTGCCACTCACACCCGCTTCGCCGCCGAAGAAGCTTGGGAACATGAGCGCCATTGCTGCAATGAGCTCCACAATGCCAAGCGTGATCATGGCAAACGGTGTGCCTGATTTTTTGACCGTCACCGAGCCAAACACGGCGGCAAAAAATAAGCCCGTAAAACCACCCACGATGGGAAGCAAACTCACGGGTATCGGAAGTTTACCGCTAGTCACTAGATTAAGCGCGTGAATCGCGACAAATGCGCCAAGCCCCGAGTACACCGCTTGACCAAAACTGAGCATACCGCCTTGCCCTAGCAAAATGTTGTAACTGAGGCAAACGATGATCAAGATACCCATTTGACTGAGCATGGTGTGCGATAGTGAACTCGTGAGTAACAAAGGCGCAATCATCATCACAAGCGCGTACAAGCTCCAAATAAAAACGCGTCCAATATTGAGAGGCTTAAAAGTATAAAACTGATTTTTCATATTAGCCTTCCCTCGTTCCCATCAAACCTTTGGGTCTAAAAATGAGAATCAACACCATAAACAAATACGGCATGATAGGAGCGATCTCACTCACCTTGAGTACCATTACTTCATAGCCAAACGTGCTCGGCGTAATGTTTAAACCCATCGAAGTCAGTCCATCAACCAAGGACGCATTAATACCCACCGCAAAGGTCTGCACAATGCCAATCAAAAGCGAGGCGGCTAAGGCACCACCCAAAGACCCCAAGCCACCCACAACAACCACGACAAAAATAATTGAACCGACCGCTGCCGCCATACCTGGCTCAGTCACGAAAGCATTACCACCAATGACGCCAGCCAAACCCGCCAGTGCTGCCCCGCCACCAAATACCATCATGAATACCCTTGGCACGTTATGCCCTAAGGCCTCAACCGTTTCAGGGTGCGTCAGTGCAGCTTGAATCACCAAACCAATTCGTGTCTTTTTAAGTAACAACCACACCGACACCAGCATCAGCAAAGCCACCAACATCATGAAAGCACGATAAATGGGGAACTGCGTACCATAGATCGAAAATAAAGGCCCATCCAGCTCTGCAGGAATACGGTAGTCAACCGAGGCGCGTCCCCAAGTCAATTGCACCAATTCAAGCAGAATAAAGGCCAAGCCAAAAGTAATGAGTAGCTCGGGGACATGACCAAAAATATGCACCTTGCGTAAAAAATAACGCTCAAATAATGCACCCAAAACGCCCACGAGCAAAGGCGCAACAATCAAGGCTGGCCAAAAACCTAAGAACAGCGCTGTCGTGTACGCAAAAAAAGCGCCCAACATATAGAAACTAGCATGCGCAAAATTGAGCACACCCATCATGCTGTAAATCAAGGTTAAGCCTGAGCTGAGCATAAATAGCAGCAGCCCATAACTCACACCATTGAGCAAGGAAATAGTAAAAAATTCCATAGCAAACTTGTCTTAAAAAAATGAGGCCACTCGTGCCTCATTAAAACTCATCATTTCAGGATCAAGATCCCCGCCTTGCGCGGGGATGACGAAGAAATTAAGAAGGACGCTTCATCTGGCAAGATGTAGGCGTCGAAGAGACATACGGCTCAATCTTTTTGACCACGGCAAAGTTATAACCAGTGTTTTCTTCGCTATACGGATCAGCTTTTGTGGCTTTCGTCCATTTGCTAATGTACAAATGCTGCTGCAACTGATGATCAGCTTTGCGCATAGTGGCCTCACCACTAATACCTTTGAATGTCATGCCCTCCATGGCGGCAGCGACTTTAACTGGATCGGTACTCTTGGAATTTGCCATGCCTTGCGCCAACATCGACACCGCCAAATGAGTTTGGAAGGTGTAGTAATCATCGTTAAATTTCTTCTTGAACTCATTCCGCAAGTCGCGCAACTCACCCGTGAAATTAGAGTGACTAATCGCCACCTGGCTCACATTCATATCCTTAGCTTGAGCCAAAGCAGTAGGTGTACCGGACACGCCAGCGTAATACGCATAGAGTGGCAGTTTCATGCCTGCATCATTTAGCGCTTTCACCAACAAAGTCATATCCGTGCCCCAGTTACCCGTCACAACCGCATCAGCGCCTGCTGCCTTAATTTTGGCCACGTAAGGTGAGAAGTCTTTCACTTGCGCAATCGGATGCAAATCCTCACCCACAATCTTCACGTCAGGGCGCTTTCTTGCAATGCCTTCTTTAAAGTATTTGGCGACTTGTTGACCGTGCGCGTAATTTTGATTAATCAAGTAAACATTTTTAACCTTTGGCTGATCAATCATAAAACTGGTCAATGCCTCCATCTTCATAGACGTATCTGCGTCTATACGGAAATGCCAGAAGCTGCAGCGCTCGTTGGTCAGCGCAGGATCAACCGCTGCGTAGTTAATGTAAATCACCTCTTTACCAGGATTGCGCTCATTAAATTTCGATACTGCATCCGACAGTGCACCTGCAACAGCAGAACTATTACCTTGCGTAACGTAGCGAAAACCTTGATCGGTTGCAGCTTTCAACTGATCGAGCGTGGCCTGCGGCGAACCCTTATTGTCAAAAGCTGTGAACTCGAACTTCACACCCGCTGGATTATTAGCGCCCGACAAACGCTCGGCCACAAATTGATAGCTCTTGAGTTGATTTTGTCCCACATTGCCAAATGCGCCAGATAAGCCTTCAATCAAAGCAATTTTGACGGTTTGACCAGCCAAGGGACCTGGCGCAGCAGCAGCTTTGGCTGGCGCTGCTTTAGCGGCTGCTGGTTTGGCTGCGGCAGGCTTGTCTGCTTGCGCGAATGCCAATGACATACTTGCAGCAAAAGCCGTCAAAGTAAGCGCTTTAAAAAATGTGTGTTGCATGTTAAATTTCCCTCTAAGATTAATAATGAAGACTGTGACCAACGTGTCTAGGTTAGCCGCTTTTTGATTTTTTTTACTCAGGGAATGCCCTAGCTTTGCGATCGCAATTTGTAATCTTTGAGCTGATCGCGCAGCTTCATTTTTTGCATCTTGCCAGTTGCGCCCAGCGGTATTGCATCCACGAACACCACATCATCAGGGATTTGCCATTTGGCAGTTTTCCCATCAAAAAATGCCAGCAACTCTTCGCGCGTCACCGTGCTATCGGGCTTTTTAACCACCGCAATAATTGGACGCTCATCCCACTTGGGGTGTGGCATTCCAATGCACGCCGCCATCATCACTGCAGGGTGTGCCATCGCGATGTTCTCCACGTCGATCGAGCTAATCCACTCACCGCCAGACTTAATCACGTCTTTGCTACGGTCGGTGATTTGTAAAAATCCGTCTGCATCGATAGTGGCCACATCGCCTGTAGGAAACCAGCCATTCACCAAGGGATTACCACCTTCGCCTTTAAAGTACTCCGCAATCACCCAAGGTCCTTTGACCAACAAATCGCCTGAAGACTTGCCGTCCCAAGGAAGCTCCACACCCGCCTCGTTCACCACTTTCATATCTACGCCAAAAATCGCACGGCCTTGTTTCAGCCTGATTTGCATTTGCGCGTCTGCTGGCAATGCGAGTTGTTTGTTTTTGAGCGTGCACAGCGTCCCAAGTGGCGACATTTCAGTCATGCCCCATGCGTGAAGTACTTCAACACCGTAGTCATCGTTAAACGCCCGAATCATGGCGGGTGGGCAAGCTGAACCACCAATCACGGTGCGTTTCATGGTGCTGAACTTGAGATCATTCGTCTTCATGTGCGCCAACATCATTTGCCATACCGTTGGAACGCCCGCCGAGTAAGTGACCCGTTCGTTTTCCATCAGCTCGTACACGGACTTGCCATCCATTGCAGGGCCTGGAAATACAAGCTTGGCTCCCGTCAACGCCGCGCTGTACGGTATTCCCCAAGCATTGACATGGAACATGGGCACCACAGGCAGAATTGAGTCACGCGCTGATATGCACATCACGTCGGGCAAAGCAGCAGCGTAGGCATGCAGCACCGTTGACCGATGCGAATAGAGTGCCGCCTTGGGGTTACCCGTTGTGCCACTGGTGTAACACATAGAAGACGCACTGTTCTCATCAAACTGCGGCCATGCGTACTCGGTGGATTTGCCTGCGATCCACGCCTCATAACTCACTAAATTAGGGATACCCGAATCCACTGGCAGTTTGTCCGCATCACACAGAGCCACATAAGTTTTGATGAGCGGGCAACGACTATGCACCGCCTGAATGATCGGTAAAAACGACATGTCAAAACACAGCACGTTGTCTTCAGCATGGTTAGCAATCCATACCACTTGATCAGGATGCAAACGTGGATTGAGTGTATGTAGCACACGCCCCGTCCCGCTCACACCGAAATAAAGCTCTAAGTGCCGATAACCATTCCAAGCCAGCGTCGCCACACGGTCGGAAAACTCCAGCTTTAAGCCATCGAGAGCATGTGCCACTTGGCGCGAACGCTTCGCGACATCAGCCCACGTATAACGGTGAATGTCCCCCTCCACGCGGCGTGAAACGATTTCACCGTCAGCGTGATGGCGCTCGGCAAAGTCGATCAAGCTTGAGATAAGTAGCGGTTGGTCTTGCATCAGGCCTAGCATGAGTGAACTCCTATAAATTAAGTAGTGAGTGAACATTCTGTCAAAAGATGACACACCGCGCTATTGGTAACTGCCCTAGGCTAGATAATGGATTCATGCCACGATTGCCCGCCACACTTCACCTTCCCCCCTCCACCCACGCCATGTTGTGGGCAGCGCTTGCAGGATTTTTATTCGTCTCGCTCAACACCATCGTCCGCTCATTGGCTCAGGACTTAGATCCTTTTCAAGCACAATTTTTGCGCTACTTTATGGGACTCATGCTGTTCACGCCGTGGCTCATCAAAAACGGGCTTGCCGCCTACAAACCGACGCAAGTCAGCGGGCAATTCACACGGGGCGCATTTCATACTGTCGGCCTCATGCTGTGGTTTTACGCGCTGCCCAAAATCCCTATTGCCGACACAACTGCCATCGGCTTTGTAGGGCCCATCTTCATCATGATTGGCGCAGCTTGGTTTTTGGGTGAAAAAATGCATGTCGATCGCTGGATCGCCTCGCTACTCGGCTTTACAGGCGTGATGATTGTGGTTGGCCCGCATCTTGGCGGCACAGGCGGTTGGTACAACCTAGTCATGCTGGCATCGGGGCCACTATTTGCCGCATCATTTTTAATGACCAAGGCACTCACCAAATATGAGTCCACCCGTGTGATCGTTTTTTGGCAATCCCTCACAGTGAGCCTATTTAGCTTACCCCTCGCCATCATTTATTGGAAAACACCGACGGTGGCGCAGTGGGGGCTTTTTGTGATTTGTGGCGCTCTAGGCAGCCTCGGACATTTGAGTTTGACTAAAGCGTTTCGCACAGCTGATATTTCCGCCACGCAAGCGCTCAAATTTTTAGAGCTGATCTGGGCAGCCGCTTGGGGCTGGCTCGCGTTTAACGACGTTCCCACACAAACCACATTGATTGGCGGCTCTGTAATTTGTCTCGCTACTATTTGGATTGCACGGCGCGAAGCGATGAGGCATACCTTAGATGCGGTATAGGAGTAACTCTGATTCTTGCTGCACTTCACAGGAAGTACGACTAACCACTAGGCCATCGGCGATCGAACCGAAGGACTGTCGAAGAATGGCGACGGTTCCATCTACATCTGGATGGGGCACAGCGCGCCCCCATTTGAATTTGAAACAGCTGGGGTTTTACCCCCCTGTGTCAACCGCTGGATTTTTTAAAAGTTGTAGAGTTCGTTATCGGTATTTTTATATCCAGCATTTTTATTATTAATCAGGAGAAACCTATGTCAATCAACCGCTTAGTTAAAACCACCATCCTAGTGGGAAGCACGCTGCTTAGCGGGCTCGCACTATCGCAAGCCTTTCCAAGCAAACCCATCAACGTGATCGTGCCCTTCCCAGCGGGCGGCGCAGCCGACTTTGTTGCTCGGTTCATGACTAAGGAAATGACCACCACACTGAAGCAGCCAATGCTTGTTGACAATGTGCCAGGTGTTGCAGGCGCATTGGGAACCATGAAGGCGCTCAACGCTCCTGCAGACGGCTACACCATGTATTTGGGCGATCCAAACGCGTTGATTTTGACCCCTCTTGTGAACGTCAACGCGAAATACAAAGCCGAAGACTTTAAAGCCGTGGCAATGGTCGGCGAGGCTGACGTCATGCTAGTGGTTCGCAAAGATTTAGGTGTCAACACGATTGATGAATTTGTAGCACTGGCAAAAAAGAGCACTGACAAACCGCTCTCCTATTGCACCTCGGGTATTGGTTCGCAATTTCATTTAATTAGCGAAAAATTTAATGCCACCGCTGGCACCAAAACACTGCACGTGCCCTACAACGGCTTCCCACAGTGCGTCCAAAATTTAGTGGGGCAACAAATTGATTTTGCATTTTTGCCTATAGCAGGACCTTTCCCAGGCTTTGTAGATCAAGGTGGGATGAAACTTATTGCGACGACAGGAGCAAAGTCGCATGCACGTTTTACCAAAGCACCACTTTTTAAAAATGCTAAAGGCTACCAAGATTTTGTGTTTACGGCTTGGGCTGGCTTGTTCGTGAGCAACAAAGTATCAGACGAAGTCGTCGCTGCACTGAGTAAATCGGCGCTTGCCGCCCTAGAGACCGACTACGTTAAAGGGCAAGTTGCGGCATCAGGCTCTACCCGATTTGATCTGTGGGCACCGAAGCAAGCGCATGAGTACTACCTGCGTGAGGTAGCCGCCTACCGCGCCATTGCAAAGTCAATCAATCTACAGCCGCAATAAAAGAAAGAGGGCTTTTAAAATAGGGGTTTTTACGATTGGTTAAAAACCCCTGTGAATCTCATTCCTGCCCGCTTTGCCGCCCTAGGCGAGTTCTTTTACACCCCACTTAAGCCGCAAGGATTATCAGACCCTTATCAGGTCTGCGTATCCCGCACCATGGCAAGCGAGCTGGGGCTTAGCGAGGCATGGTTAGCTAGCAGCGAAGCCGTACAAGCCTTTGCGGGCAATGCCGTCCCGCAAGGCTTACCCAGCTTGGCTTCCGTCTATAGCGGCCATCAATTTGGCGTGTGGGCAGGGCAACTGGGCGATGGACGTGCGCTCCTGCTGGGCGAACTGGAGACCGCGGATGCGGCAACAGGTGGTGTCCGCAACTTCGAGATTCAGCTCAAAGGCGCAGGACGCACACCCTACTCGCGCATGGGCGATGGACGCGCCGTGCTGCGCTCCTCCATCCGAGAATTTTTATGTTCAGAAGCCATGCACGGATTGGGCATTCCCACTACGCGTGCCTTGGCGGTGGTCGGCTCCGATATGCTGGCGCGACGCGAAACCAACGAGACCACAGCGGTCGTGACCCGCGTTGCGCCTAGCTTTATCCGCTTTGGACACTTCGAGCACTTTGCTTACCGAGGTGAAAACGAACAACTCAAAGCGCTTTCCGACTACGTGATCGAGCGCTACTACCCTGAGTGCCTCACCACGCATCCACTAGCCGCTAACCCATACGCTGCCTTGCTTGCAGCCGTATCAAGCCGCACAGCCTTGATGGTGGCGGCTTGGCAGGCAGTGGGCTTTTGCCACGGCGTGATGAACACCGACAACATGAGCATCCTTGGCCTGACCATCGACTACGGCCCGTTCCAGTTTTTAGACGGCTTCAATCCCGCGCATATCTGCAACCACAGTGACGAGCAAGGCCGCTACGCATACAACCGCCAACCCAATATTGCGTATTGGAATTTGTTTTGCTTGGGGCAAGCCCTGATGCCGCTCATCGAGCAAGTCGCTGGCAGTTCAGATGCCGCGCAAGCCATAGCCATTAAGGCTTTGGAAGGATTTAAAAGTGAATTTCCTGCTGCACTTCAAGCGAAAATGCAGGCCAAGCTAGGCTTGCCAGACGTGCAGGACGACGACAAAGTGTTGATTGAAGACGTGCTAAAACTGCTCGCCAAAGAGCGCACCGACTACACCATCTTTTGGCGGACGTTGTCGAGCGCTGTAGCAAATAACAACTTCGAGCCTGTGCGCGACATGCTCATTGACCGCGCTGCGTTCGATATCTGGCTAGGCCAATACCAACGGCGCTTGCAGGCCATAAATGGCCTACAAAGTCCAGTGGATATGGCCTGTGCTGATTTGATGCTTAAAAACAATCCCAAATTTGTCCTTCGTAATCATCTAGCTCAAACTGCCATTGAAAAGGCCGATTTGAAAGATTTCAGCGAGGTCGCGCGACTACTCAAAGTTCTAGAAACTCCGTTCGAAGAACACACTGATTGCGAAGATCTCGCAAATTTCCCGCCCGATTGGGCATCACATTTAGAAATCAGTTGCTCATCATGACCTACCCCATTCAAAAAACTGACAAAGAATGGCAAGCCGAATTGGCAGCCAAAGGCGCAGAGAGCGTCGCTTTCCAAGTCACGCGCCACGCTGCCACCGAGCGCCCATACACAGGTAAATACGAACAACACTGGGAGAGCGGCAGCTACGCCTGCATGTGCTGCGGGCACAAGCTATTCGAGTCCGAAACCAAATTCGACGCAGGCTGCGGCTGGCCGAGCTTTTCTAAAGCTGCGAGCGACAACGCCATTGAAGAAAAGCGCGACACCCAGCACGGCATGGTCAGAGTTGAAACGGTCTGCGC
>JANPAS010000018.1:0-3386 GCA_031430035.1 Comamonadaceae bacterium
GCGTAAAAGCCTTGGCATCAAATTTGGCGGCGTGAGCGAAGAGTCACGTGATTTTTTTGGCGGACAAATGCTGTCCGTTTATTTCAATTCCAAAAATTTATACGACGTACTGGGTAAGAAAAAAGCGTGGCAATACTGGGCCATCAATCCCGTACAGCGTGGACTCTTGATGGCGATTAACGGTATCGATTCCTTCTTATTTGGCTTGCAACTCAAGCCTGGGCAAACACCTGAAACCGTGGACTATGAGGCCGCTATGCTGGCCGCCATTGGCAAGCCGTTTGACTTTGAACTCATCGCCAAAGCCCCGTGGAATGCGGGCTTTACGCTGGTTGCCGAAAAAATGTCGAGAGGGCGCGTCTTTTTGGCAGGCGACGCGGCGCATCTCTTTACCCCCACCAGCGGCATGGGCTACAACACTAGCGTGGACGATGCGGTCAACTTGGGATGGAAGCTAGCGGCCGTGCTGCAAGGCTTTGCTGGCGAGGCTTTGCTGGACTCTTATGACGCGGAGCGCAGACCGATTGCGCATCGCAACACGGCCTATGCACGCAGCATGGCTGACAGCATTGGGCGCATCAAAATCGCGCCAAACGTAGATGACGACGGTGCAGAAGCAGTGCAGATTCGCGAAGACTTGAGCGAGGCCTTGGCTGTGCATGTGCGCCGCGAATTTAATGCACCAGGTCTACATCTGGGTTTGCGTTATGAGGATAGTCCCATCGTTGCAGGCGAAGGAGGTGCATGGTCTGCCGATCTGCCAGGTGAATACTTCCCATCGGCAAGGTCAGGTGCACGTGCGCCGCATATCTGGCTTGATATTGATGGCGTAAAAACTGCGCTTTTTGATTTATTTGGACGCGATTTCACGCTGCTTTGTTTTAACCAATCAAAGAGTGACGATTGGTTGCAAGCCTCACAGGATATGGGCTTGCACTTGACCGTATTGCCCTGCAACAGCACTGAAGCACGCTCGCTCTACGGCGCAGATTTAATCCTCATTCGCCCCGATCATCATGTCGCATGGCGCGGAGATGCTGGTTCAAATCCGCAGCGAATACTCAAACTAGCAATCGCTAAAGCGCAAGTACCAAGCGGCCTACTCGCATAGCGCGCGGATGCTAGGCGGAATTGGCACAGCTCTAATACCGCTACTCTTGCCACTCTCTCCATCCTCGCTAACCTCACGTCTAGCCGCAAAGATGCGCACATCTTCTGCTTCCATGATGTCATCCACTGAGCCGTCCTTATTCACGCGGCGCACCACATAGCGCAGCACAAAACTCTTGTCGCGCCACTCAGGAATGGACGTATGAATGCCCAAGTTTTCGCCGTACGTCGCCGTCTTTAAAAACTTGGCCTTGGTATCCACAATCGGCGTGCCAATCACACCCATTGTTCGCGTCGTCTCCGCCCAAGTCGGCACACCACATTGTTCAAAAAAATAACGAGATGCCGAATCAATCCAATGGAAAAAATTGGGATACCAAATAATCCCAGCGGGGTCACAGTGACCAAATTCAACGCGGACGGGGTAGACGATTTCTTTCATTGATGCGGCTCGTTTAAAAATTTAGATTGCTGAACTGCATCAAGAGGCATCATCAGTTCGCGCACTTTTTTCCCAGCCTTTGCCAGCACGCTAGGGTTGTCACGCCAGATCTGTGTCCACATTTCAAACATGGCCAGTGATTTTTGCCAGCGCTCATCCAGTACGGCTTTACTAGGGATCGTTGCATCACGCATCAGGCGACTCCCCTTTTTTTATTTTCTCTAAGGCTTCAATATCAATGCGATCTTTGGGTCGATTCGCAATCCTCTTCATCTCTAAAAGATGGTCAACAGATGCCACCGCAACTGCGCAATTAAAGAGATTAAATTTTTGCGCCTCTGCATTCAATCGCTCGAAAGATACATCGGGACGCACAAGCACATCAATCACACTGCCAGAGATATGGGGTTCGCGTAGCGCAAACGCCAGCATCCCTTTTTCTTTATGCCAGCGCCCCATTTGCTCATCATTTTTTAAACTCTCGATAGGTACAGGTGCAACTGGCATCAGGCCAAATCGCTTACACACCTCAATAAACTGCGTCAAATTTTGCTCGTCTGTCGCCAACACTAAATCGAGGTCGTAGGTTGCTCGTAAAAATCCATGCATTTGCACAGCAAAACCACCCACCAAAACAAACGAAACGCCTTCTTGAACGAGTGCTTGAATGATGAGAGGGATCGACTTCATGACAGCAAAGCCACGCCCGTCTTGCTTTGCAGCTCTTCCATTGTCACGCCGTCAGCGAGTTCGATGACTTTCAAACCTTCAGGTGTGACGTCCATTACCGCCAGATCGGTAATGATGCGATCGACCACGCCTTTGCCCGTCAGTGGCAAGGTGCAGTTTGGCAAAATCTTCATGTCCGTCGTGCCGTCTTTCTTCTTGGCCACGTGCTCCATCAGCACTATGACGCGCTTCACGCCAGCCACCAAATCCATCGCACCGCCCATGCCTTTGACCATCTTGCCTGGGATCATCCAGTTGGCAAGATCGCCGTGCTCGCTGACTTGCATCGCTCCCAAGATAGAGAGATTGATCTTGCCACCACGAATCATGGCAAAGCTTTCGTGGCTGCCAAAAATAGACGAGCCTTTGATCGTGGTCACCGTTTGTTTGCCTGCGTTAATCAAGTCGGCATCGACTTCTTCTTCGATCGGAAATGCACCAATCCCTAGCATGCCGTTTTCGCTTTGCAACCACACGTCCATGGTGGATGGCACGTGGTTCGCCACTAGCGTGGGCATGCCAATACCGAGGTTCACGTAGAAACCGTCTTGTAATTCTTTAGCAGCACGCGCCGCCATTTGGTCTTGAGTCCAAGCCATGATTAAACCTCCGCCCGTTTTGTAATTTCTGTAATGGTTCGTTTTTCAATGCGCTTTTCAGGCGTAGCGTTTAGCACAATGCGATGCACGTAAATGCCCGGTAAGTGGATATCGTCAGGCGCTAACTCGCCAGTTTCGACAATTTTTTCAACTTCGACAATGCAGATTTTTCCTGCCATGGCCGCTGCTGGATTGAAGTTGCGTGCGGTGAGTCTAAAGCGCAAATTGCCCGATTTATCCGCCACGTCAGCCTTGACCAGCGCCACATCAGGCACCAATGAGCGCTCCATCACGTATGTTTCGCCATCAAACTCGCGCAGCTCTTTGCCCTCGGCCACCATCGTGCCCACGCCCGTCTTGGTAAAGAAGGCGGGGATGCCAGCGCCGCCAGCGCGCAGCTTTTCGGCCAGCGTGCCTTGCGGTGTGAACTCTAGTGCCAGTTCGCCCGCCAGATATTGGCGCTCGAACTCTTTGTTCTCCCCCACATAAGAGGCAATCATTTTTTT
>JANPAS010000019.1:0-2326 GCA_031430035.1 Comamonadaceae bacterium
GTTAGAGGTGGTACCTGTTGGACATGCCGCCAAAATCATAAAACCAACGGCAAACGCCCCCGTCATGCCAAACGCTTTCAACATCAAGTAGCAAATAAGTGGTAGCAATACAAAATGGCAAACCGCGCCAACCAACAAGGCGCGCGGTTGCGACACGATCCGCTTGAAGTCTGTTGGCGTTAAGCCGAGTCCTAGCGTCACCATAATAAAAGCCAAAATCAACGGCAGTAATACGCTTGAAATAACATCACCTTGCATAGCTGTCTCCTTAAAAATTGTTTGAATGATCTCTAATTAATCGGTAGCACTGCCCCTGCAATCTGCGCACTCTTTCCTCTAAACATCGCGATCGTCTCGCCCTTTTGATTTGTCACGCGCATGTCGTAAATGCCGTGTCGCCCCGTCAAGGTTTGCTCAATACCTTCGCATGTGAGCACATCGCCAAGGTGCGCAGGTTTTAAAAATTCGATGCTGCATCCCGCTGCCACGGCAACCTTGTTGTAGCTATTGCAAGCAAAGGCAAACGTGGAGTCGGCTAATGTGAAGATAAAGCCGCCGTGGCAGATTTGGTGACCATTCAAATGCAGTTCGCGAACCTGCATTTCAATCACGGCTCGGCCTGGTTCTGCCGTAATCAGCTTCATCTGCATCGTGTCTTTGGTTGCGACGTCCACACTCCACATGGAGGCGGCAACGGCTGTGGCTAGCTCTTTGCTGTTCATCTTATTCCCCTTTAAATTGCGCAGGACGTTTTTGCAAAAACGCCTGAACGCCTTCAATGTAGTCATGCGTGCTGCCAAGTGCGGACTGCACATCCCGCTCTAAATCGAGTTGCTCCGTGTAAGTATTGGTCACGGCGCTGCGCAGCAAATGCCGCGTTTCAATCAGCGCTTTGGTGGGCATGACCACCATGCGGGAAGCCATAGCCAGTGCGGCTTGCAGGGCATCGTCTGCCACGTCCCAGATCAGTCCCCACTCCTTCGCTTGCGCGGCGGTGAGCTTGTCGCCCGTCATGCATAGTGCCATCGCGCGAGCCATGCCAAGGCGCTGGGGCAAGAGCCACGAGCCGCCCGAATCGGGGATCAGACCAATCTTGCTAAACGCTTGGATAAAGCTGGCCGAGGGAGCGGCGATGGTGATGTCGCAGCCCAGCGCATACGACGCGCCCGCGCCTGCCGCTACGCCGTTGACAGCAGCAATAGTGGGCACGCGCAGCAATTGCAATTTGAGGGCAGTGGGGTTGAAGTAATCGTTAATGACGGCGCGAGGATTGGCGCGTTCCACTAACTTTGGCCCTTCGGAAAAGTCGAACTCCGATAAATCCGCACCTGCGCAAAAGCCACGCCCAGCGCCCGTTAGCACCATCGCGCGAATGTTTTTGTCGGCTTCAATTTGATCAAATACCGCCCACAGTTCGCGGTGCATGGATTTGGTAAAACTGTTCAGCGCTGTTGGACGATTCAGCGTGACCACGGCTACTGCCTCTTTGATTTCAAATAGAACATCGCTCATGTTTGGATTCCTTAAAATGATTTTTTATTTTACGGAGTTACCACATGAGCTACGAATCTTTGAGCTACGAATTCATCACCACCCGCATCGAAGCCGACAAAGTTGGCATCGTCACCCTCAATCGCCCCAAGCAATTGAACGCATTGAACGGCGAGCTGATGGACGAGCTAGGCGCGGCACTCAAAGCGTTTGATGCCGACCCCAAGATTGGCTGCATGATCGTGACGGGCTCTGAGAAAGCCTTTGCCGCTGGCGCAGACATTGGCGCGATGGCTAGCTGGGGCTTTTCGGACGTGTACGGCGCGGACTACATTACGCGCAATTGGGAAACGATTCGCTCTATCCGCAAGCCCGTGATTGCAGCGGTGAGTGGCTTTTGCCTTGGCGGTGGCTGCGAGCTGGCGATGATGTGCGACTTCATCATCGCAGCGGACAACGCACGCTTTGGTCAGCCAGAAATCAAGCTGGGCATCATTCCAGGCGCAGGCGGTACGCAGCGCCTGCCACGCGCGGTCGGCAAAGCTAAAGCGATGGACTTGGTCCTTACAGGCCGCATGATGAACGCCGACGAGGCAGAGCGGGCGGGGCTTGCCAGCCGAGTGGTGGCGCTGGATAAACTGATGGACGAAGTGCTAGCAGCAGCGCTGATGATTTGCGACTACGGACAACTAGCCACAATGGCAGCCAAAGAATCCGTCAACCGCGCCTTCGAAAGCGGCCTGTCAGACGGAATCATGTTCGAACGCCGCCTGTTCCACGCGCTCTTTGCGACGCAAGATCAGAAAGAAGGCATGGATGCGTTTGTGAATAAGCG
>JANPAS010000020.1:0-2220 GCA_031430035.1 Comamonadaceae bacterium
CTTGGCCTGCAGGGCTTCTAATGTTGACAAATTTTCTGTCAAAACCTCGACCTGCAACAAGCTGTGGCTAATCATAAAAATGATCTCACCCATCTCAGCACGTAGCGTTTTGGACAGCCCTTTGGTATCCAAACGGCGATCTAAATGCAGGATGATGGAGAGGCTTAGCTGAGATTTTTTTCGCTCAATCGGGCTAATGGCAGCCGCATAACGGCGTTCAAACTCCTGAGCTAGCAGCCGCTGCTGTGCCAACTGTGCTTTGTACGTTTCGATTTGAGCTTGTTTGGCCTGAAACCGCTGCTGCTCTTTGCTCTGCGCTGCCGCAGCAGCCTCTACTTCACCGCTTGGGGAGATACTGCGCTGGGTCAACGGGTTTGCCTTGCTTGCGGATTTCAAAATGCAGCTTCACTTTGTCGGAGTCGCTTTGTCCCATTTCGGCTATTTTTTGCCCCTTGGTCACCGTTTGGTCTTCTTTGACTAGCAAGGTTTGGTTGTGTGCGTAAGCCGACAGGTATGTGTCGTTGTGCTTCAAAATGACCAAGTTGCCGTAGCCTCGCAGGCCAGAGCCGGCATAGACGACGCGGCCATCGAACGCGGCAAAAACGGCATCGCCCGCCTTGCCGCCTAGATCGAGTCCTTTGTTTTTAACTTCGTCAAATCCAGCTAAAACACTACCTGATGTCGTTGGCCACATCCAATTTAAATCATCGCCCGTTGATTTAGCAGGCGTCACTGCGGGCGGCGCAATCACAGGCGAGGTTGCAACCGCTGGACTCACTCCTTGCATTGGCACAGGCGTTGCCACTGCCACCGAATTGGCACCCACTGGCGGTACTACGCGCAGCACCTGTCCGACTTCAATTTGGCTCGGTCGATCCAGCTGATTCCAGCGTGCAATCTCTCGCCAGTTTTGTCCATGATCAAGCCCAACACGAATCAAGGTATCACCTTGCTTGACCGTGTAGTAACCAGGCTTTCCTTCGTTTTCAAAGCCAAGGGGTTTGACGCTACTGGCATTTTGCGCAGAGGCCAATGGGCCAATCGTTGGTGTTGTTGCAGCCTTGGCAGGCGCAGTTTTTTGTACTGCTGTACCCCGATCTTCAACGGGCGCTCGGTTCAAAGCCCCCCCTTTAGAGCTGGCGCAGCCGACAAGTACCAGCGCACTAGTGATGGCGCAATAAATGAGGGTATGTGAACGAATTTTCATAAATCAATGAATCAAGCAAGGATGCCTGATTTTAGAGGGACGAACTGCACAGGTTCAAGAATACTTTGTACAAATCCATTGGGTGTTTTATCAATGACCACCAGCGCCTGTTGACGGTTATTCACCCATGACGGTGCAACCAACCTGCCGCCCATCGCCAATTGGTCCAACCACGCCTGCGGAATGGCCTCGCCACCCGCTGCGGAAATGATGGCCGCATAAGGCGCAACGTCTGGAAACCCGAGCATCCCATCACCTAATCGCACCTGTACATTGGTGTACTCGCAAGCTTTGAGATTGGCACGCGCCTTGGTGACCAAACCCTCTATGCGCTCAATGCTAAACACATGCCGCGCCAATTGCCCGAGCACCGCCGCTTGATAGCCGCAGCCAGCGCCAATCTCGAGCACCTTACCGCTAAAGCGCGACTGACCATTGAGTAGCAGCTCAATCATCCGTGCAACAACATTGGGCTTGGAGATCGTTTGACCAAAGCCAATCGGTAGTGCCGTGTCTTCATAAGCCTGCGTGACGAGTGCTGAATCTACAAAACGATGTCGCTCCACAGCCTGCATGGCCGTTAGCACAGCGGAATTCTTAACTTCTTTAGCAAGCCTTGCCACAAGGCGTGCCCGCACGGCGCTTGACTCCAAGCCAATACCCGTATCGATTCCCAGAGGCATGCCTTCGGAAGGCTTACGCCATATGGCTTGGCGAGCAGGCATCATCAAGAAAAA
Source organism: Comamonadaceae bacterium (assembly GCA_031430035.1). Classification (GTDB taxonomy): domain Bacteria; phylum Pseudomonadota; class Gammaproteobacteria; order Burkholderiales; family Burkholderiaceae_C; genus JASGCK01. Next base: position 1,945 of record JANPAS010000020.1, read on the forward strand.
CTCTGCGTCCAAAACGACAAGCGCTCCGCATCTGTCAAATCGACTTGCAGCGGTGTCACGCTCACAAAGCCATCATGTGTGGCATGAAAGTCTGTACCAGCGGCATCGTCTTTGGCGGGACCTGCAGCGCCAATCCAATACATCGTCTCACCGCGAGGACTTTGCTGCTTGATAACGGGCTCGGCGGCGTGACGGCGACCAAGACGCGTGACACGCAAGCCTTGCAATTTTTCAGTTGGCAGATTGGGGATGTTCACGTTCAAGAGCCAAGGCGGC